>DASYOB010000160.1:0-18827 GCA_036008175.1 Allostellaceae bacterium | reverse complement strand
AGGCGGTAAACGTCGCCCCGCCCGACTCCGCCAATACCTTGGTGATCGCCGCCGTCAGCGTCGTCTTGCCGTGATCGACATGCCCGATCGTCCCGACATTGCAATGCGGCTTCGTCCGCTGAAACTTCGCTTTAGACATCGTCTTCTCCGATCACGTCAATCTACGCAGCGGCCTCACGCCATCTTGGCGCGAACTTCATCCGCGACGGCCTGCGGTACCTGCTCGTAATGGTCGAAATGCATCGTGTACTGTGCCCGGCCTTGGCTCATCGAACGCAGTGTGTTGACATAGCCGAACATGTTGGCAAGCGGCACCATCGCATTGATGACCCGGGCATTGCCACGGGTGTCCATGCCGGTGACCTGGCCGCGCCGGCTGTTCAGGTCGCCGATGACGTCGCCCATATACTCCTCCGGCGTCACCACCTCGACCCGCATGATCGGTTCGAGGAGCTTGGGCGCCGCTTTCATGACGCCTTCCTTGAATGCGGCGCGGGCGGCGATCTCGAAGGCGAGGACGCTTGAATCGACGTCGTGATAGGCGCCGTCGATCAGCTCGGCCTTCAGGTCGATGACCGGGAACCCGGCGAGGACGCCGTTCTCGGTCGAGGATTTGAGGCCCTTCTCGACGCCGGGCGCGTATTCCTTCGGCACCGAGCCGCCGACGACAGAGTTCTCGAATACAAAGCCGCTGCCGGCGGGCAGGGGCTCGAAGCGGATCTTGACCCGCGCGTACTGGCCGGCGCCCCCGGTCTGTTTCTTGTGCGTGTAGTCGATCTCGGCCGGGCGGGTGATCGTCTCGCGGTAGGCGACCTGCGGCGCGCCGACATTGGCGTCGACCTTGAACTCGCGCTTCATGCGGTCGACGATGATTTCGAGGTGGAGTTCGCCCATCCCCTTGATCACGGTCTGGCCGCTTTCGTGATCGACCGAGACGCGGAATGACGGATCCTCGGTCGCCAGCCGCGCCAGGGCCTGGCCCATCTTTTCCTGGTCGCCCTTGGTCTTCGGCTCGACCGCGATCTCGATGACCGGGTCGGGGAATTCCATGCGCTCCAGCACCACCGGATTGGCCGAGTCGGCCAGCGTGTCGCCGGTCGTGGTGTTCTTCAGGCCGGCCAGCGCCAGGATGTCGCCGGCGCGCGCCTCCTTCACGTCCTCGCGGTGATTGGCATGCATCAACAGCATGCGGCCGATCCGCTCGCGGTTGTTCTTGACCGTATTGAGCACCTGCGAGCCGGTAGTCAGCACGCCGGAATAGATGCGGATAAAGGTCAGCGAGCCGACAAACGGGTCGGACATGATCTTGAAGCCGAGCGCGGCAAACGGCTCGTCATCCGAGCAACGCCGGGTGATCGGCTCGTCGGTGCCCATCTTGACGCCCTTGATCGCGGCGACGTCGGTCGGCGCCGGCAGGAAGTCGACGACGGCATCGAGCAGCGGCTGCACGCCCTTGTTCTTGAACGCCGAACCACACAGCACCGGGACGAATACGGCGGAAATCGTGCCCTTGCGGATGCAGCGCTTCAGGGTCTCGGCATCGGGTTCCTCGCCGCCGAGATAGGCTTCGAGCGCGGTATCGTCCTGTTCGACGGCGAGTTCGACGAGATGGTGGTGCGCAGCCGCGGCCGCTGCCGTCATCTCCGCGGGGATCTCGACCACGTCGAATTCGGCGCCCAAGGTCTCGTCACGCCATTTGAGCGCCCGCATCGCGATCAGATCGACCACGCCGACGAAATCGCTTTCGACCCCGATCGGCAGCTGCGTCACCAGCGGGACAGCCCCCAGCCGCTCCCTGATCTCCTCGACGCAGCGCGGGAAATCCGCGCCGATCCGGTCCATCTTGTTGACGAAGCAGATCCGCGGCACGCCGTATTTGTCGGCTTGCCGCCACACCGTCTCCGATTGCGGCTCGACCCCGGCGACCGAGTCGAACACCGCGACCGCGCCGTCGAGCACGCGCAGGCTGCGCTCGACCTCGATCGTGAAATCGACGTGGCCCGGGGTGTCGATGATGTTGATGTGATGGTCGTTCCAAAAGCAGGTGGTCGCGGCCGAGGTGATCGTGATGCCGCGTTCCTGCTCCTGCTCCATCCAGTCCATCGTGGCGGTGCCCTCATGGACCTCGCCGATCTTGTAGGAGCGACCGGTGTAATAAAGAATCCGCTCGGTGGTCGTCGTTTTGCCGGCATCGATGTGCGCCATGATGCCGATGTTGCGATACCGCTCGAGAGGCGTCGTGCGTGCCATGACCAATACTCCAGCGGCGCCCGCTTCGTTCGTTTGAGGCGCCGCCCCGATGACTGAAACCCTATGCTGCCGCCGCCCGGTTGAGAGGGGCGCCGACGCAGCTACCAGCGATAATGCGAGAACGCCTTGTTCGCATCGGCCATCCGATGCGTGTCCTCGCGCTTTTTGACGGCTACCCCCCGATTGTTGGCGGCGTCGAGCAACTCGCCCGAAAGCCGTTCCTCCATGGTGTTTTCCGAGCGCCCGCGCGAGCTCGATATCAGCCAGCGGATCGCCAGCGCCTGGCTGCGGTCGGGGCGTACCTCGACCGGCACCTGATAGGTCGCGCCGCCGACCCGGCGCGAGCGGACCTCGACAGCCGGCCTCACATTGGTCAGCGCTTCATGGAACACCCGGATCGGGTCCTGCCCGCCGCGCTTCTGGATCCGATCGAAGGCGCCGTAGACGATGTGCTCGGCGACCGATTTCTTGCCCTCGTGCATCAGGCAGTTCATGAATTTGGTAATGACCGTGTCGCCGAATTTGGCGTCCGGCATGACCTCGCGTTTGACCGCGGCGCGACGGCGCGACATTCGTCCTCCTCCGACCTACTTCGGCCGCTTGGCGCCGTATTTCGAGCGCCGCTGGCGCCGGTCCTTGACGCCCTGGGTATCGTGGGTTCCGCGGATGATGTGATAGCGGACGCCGGGCAAATCCTTGACCCGGCCGCCGCGGATCAGCACGACCGAGTGCTCTTGCAGATTGTGGCCCTCGCCAGGGATGTAGCTGGTGACCTCGAAGCCGTTGGTGAGGCGCACCCGCGCGACCTTGCGCAATGCTGAGTTCGGCTTTTTCGGCGTGGTCGTGTAGACGCGCGTGCAGACCCCGCGTTTCTGCGGGCACTCTTCCATCGCTGGAACCTTGTTGCGCGCAATCTGCGGCGTCCGCGGATGGCGGATCAGCTGGTTTATCGTCGGCATCCTCGTCAACCTCGCCGAGCACAAGCACGCGCCGACGCTAACACGTCGGGCGGCCGTGTCTCTCTGCCCAAATAATTCGCGCCCTCTCACAAGGGCGCCGTGCCAATTTACGAAGCCGGGCTGCGTCTAGGTGGCATCCTACCGCCAGCCGCGAAGGCGCGCATACTATGGAGAGGGCCTAAACGGGTCAAGCGGAATAGCCGGCGCGCACGCATGTAGGTTCGCTCGCGCCGGCCATCAAGTCATCCCGCTGAAGAAGGCGGGAGCGGAGCCCGCAGGCGCCCGCTCCCGCTCCGCAACTTGGCCTTACTCGGCGGCGCCGACGCTGCGCTGCTCTTCGAGCTGCGGCGTCTCCGCTTCGGCCGCTTCGGCCTGTTCGGCGGCGATCGCGGCAAGCTCGCGGTCGCGCTCGGCGGCGACCTCGCGCAGGCGCGCGATGACGCTGCCGGTCCCGGCCGGGATCAGGCGGCCGACGATCACGTTCTCCTTGAGCCCGGTCAGGTTGTCGATCCGGCCCGACACCGCCGCCTCGGTAAGGACGCGGGTCGTCTCCTGGAACGAGGCCGCCGAGATGAAGGAGTTGGTCTGCAGGCTGGCCTTGGTGATGCCCTGCAGTACCGGGTGGGCGACGGCCGGCCGCAGGCCCTCCGCCTCGACCTTGGCGTTCTCGCGATCGAACTCCGAGCGGTCGGCCTGCTCGCCGGCGAGGAAGGTCGTGTCGCCCGGATCCTCGACCTCCACCTTCTGCAGCATCTGGCGCACGATCACTTCGATGTGCTTGTCGTTGATGCGCACGCCCTGCAGCCGGTAGACCTCCTGGATCTCGTTGATCAGGTAGCTGGCCAGCTCCTCGACCCCGAGAATGCGCAGGATGTCGTGCGGCACGCGGCTGCCGTCCAGCATCAGGTCGCCCTTCAGGACGTAGTCGCCCTCCTGCACGCTGATGTGCTTGCCTTTCGGGATCAAATACTCGACCGAATCCCCGCCGTCGCTCGGCACCACGACGATACGCCGCTTGGTCTTGTAGTCCTTGCCGAACTCGACCCGGCCCTCGCTTTCGCTGATGATCGCGAAATCCTTGGGCTTGCGCGCCTCGAACAGCTCCGCCACCCGCGGCAGACCGCCGGTGATGTCGCGGGTCTTCGAGGATTCGCGCGGGATGCGGGCCAGCACGTCGCCGGCTTTGACGTGCGCCCCGTTGTCGATCGACAGGATCGCGTCGACCGGCAGGAAGTAGCGCGCCTCGAGGCCGTTGGCCAGGGTCAGCACCTCGCCTTTCTCGTCGCGCAGCGTGATCCGCGGCCGCAGATCGCCGCCACGCGGCTGCTGCTTCCAGTCGGTGATGACCTTCGAGGAGAGGCCGGTCGCCTCGTCCACCACTTCGCGCATCGATACGCCGTCGATGACGTCGACATAATGGGCGATGCCGTCCTTCTCGGTAATGATCGGGATCGTGTACGGGTCCCACTCGGCGAGGCGATCGCCGCGCTTGACCTGAACACCCTCATCGGCCAGCAGCCGCGCGCCATACGGCACGCGATGCCGCGCCTTCTCGCGCCCGGCTTCGTCGAGCAACAGCATCTCGCAGTTGCGGCCCATGACTACCGGCAGGCCGCTGGAATTGATGACGATGTTGCGGTTCTTGATCTCGACTTTGGCATCGGCCACCGCCTCGATCGAGGATTGCTCGGCTCCACGCTGCGCGGCGCCGCCGATGTGGAAGGTCCGCATCGTCAGCTGAGTGCCGGGCTCGCCGATCGACTGCGCGGCGATGACGCCAACCGCCTCGCCCATATTGACCACGGTGCCGCGGGCGAGGTCGCGCCCATAGCACTTGCCGCAGACCCCGGTCTGGGTCTCGCAGGTCAACACCGAGCGGATCGACACCGCATCGATGCCGGCCTGCTCGATCGCGTCAACCGCGTCTTCGTCGATCAGCCCGCCAGCGGGCAGCACGACCTCGCCGCTGAGCGGATCGAGCACGTCGACCGCGGCGCAGCGGCCGAGGATGCGGTCGGCGAGCGGCGAGATGATGTCGCCGCCCTCGACCACGGCACGGGTCAAGAGCCCGCGGGTGGTGCCGCAATCGGGCTCGGTGATGATCGCATCCTGGGCGACGTCGACCAGCCGGCGGGTCAGGTAGCCCGAGTTGGCGGTCTTCAGCGCCGTGTCGGCGAGACCCTTGCGCGCGCCGTGCGTCGAGTTGAAGTACTCGAGCACGGTCAACCCTTCCTTGAAGTTCGAGATGATCGGCGTGGCGATGATCTCGCCCGAAGGCTTGGTCATCAGCCCGCGCATGCCGGCGAGCTGCTTGATCTGCGCCGTCGAGCCGCGGGCGCCGGAATCCGCCATCATCCAGACAGAGTTGATCGGCTCGCCCGGCTTCACCGCGCGGATGGCCTTCATCATCTCCTCGGCGACCTTCTCGCTGCAGGCGGTCCAGGCGTCGACTTCCTTGTTGTATTTCTCGCGCTGGGTGATCAGGCCGTCCTGGTACTGCTGTTCGTATTCCTTGACCTTCTCCTGCACCTCGGCGACGAGACGGTGCTTCGCCTCCGGGATGATCAGGTCGTCCTTGCCGAAGGAGATGCCGGCCTTGCACGCCTGGGTGAAACCCAGGGCCATCAGCCGGTCGCAGAAGATCACGGTCTCCTTCTGTCCGCAGTGACGGTAGACCTGATCGATCAGATCGCTGATCTGCTTTTTGCCGAGCAGCCGGTTGATCAGGTCGAAGCCGATATTCGGATTCCGCGGCAGGATCTCCGACAACAGCATGCGTCCGGCAGTCGTATCGACCCGGCGCACGATGGGTTGGCTGTTTTCGTCGACGGTTTCGTACCGCGCCTTGATACGGGTATGGAGCGTGAGCGTCTTCGCCGCCAGCCCCTGCTCGATATCGCCGATGCTGACATAGCTTGGCACCGGGACCAGGACCGCGTGCTCATGCTCGACCGCGCGCTTCAAATCGTCGAGCTTCTTCCACGCAACCGGCGCCTCCGGGTTATCGAGGTTGAAGATCGTGAGGTCGCGGCGCTCCAGACTGGCCTTGAACGCCTCGGCGACATCAGGCGATTTGCCCAATTCCGGCCAGGCGGTGCGGGGATGGATGGTGATTTCGCCGCTCAAGAGCCGGCGCAGCTCAGGCTCGCCGTTCTTCGAGAACAGCTTCTCCGCCAGCCGCGACGGCTTCTCGCCAGGCGCATACAAGAAGACGTTGCCGGCCGTGATCGCCCGCTGCAAGCCGGCAAGAACGGTCGATTCACCGTCGGTGTGGCCATTGCCGTTGCGGCCGAAACCGCCGAGCGGCAGAGCCAGCCCGGGGATGTCCGCGCGCTCCATCGTGATGTGATAGAGCCCGAGTACGATGTCCTGCGACGGCACGATGATCGGCTTGCCGTTGGCGGGGCTGAGGATGTTGTTGGTCGACATCATCAGCACGCGCGCTTCGAGTTGCGCTTCCAGTGACAGCGGTACGTGCACGGCCATCTGGTCGCCGTCGAAATCGGCGTTGAAGGCGGTGCAGACAAGCGGGTGCAGCTGGATCGCCTTGCCCTCGATCAGCACCGGCTCGAATGCCTGGATGCCGAGGCGGTGCAAGGTCGGCGCGCGGTTCAGCAGCACCGGGTGCTCACGGATCACCTCTTCGAGGATGTCCCAGACCTCGGGCCGCTCCTTCTCGACCATGCGCTTCGCCGCCTTGATCGTGCTGGCGAGGCCGTAGAGCTCCAGCTTCGAGTAGATGAACGGCTTGAACAGTTCGAGCGCCATCTTCTTCGGCAGCCCGCACTGGTGCAGCTTCAATTCCGGGCCGACGACGATGACCGAGCGGCCCGAATAGTCGACGCGCTTGCCCAAGAGGTTTTGCCGGAACCGGCCCTGCTTACCCTTCAGCATGTCGGAGAGCGATTTCAGCGGCCGCTTGTTGGCGCCGGTGATGACCCGGCCGCGCCGGCCGTTGTCGAACAGCGCGTCGACCGCCTCCTGCAGCATGCGCTTCTCGTTGCGCACGATGATGTCGGGCGCGCGCAGCTCGATCAGGCGCTTCAGCCGGTTGTTGCGGTTGATAACCCGGCGATACAGGTCGTTGAGGTCGGAGGTCGCGAACCGGCCGCCGTCGAGCGGCACCAGCGGGCGCAGCTCAGGCGGAATGACCGGGACGACTTCGAGGATCATCCATTCCGGCCGGCTGTGCGACTCGATAAAGGCCTCGACCAGCTTCAGCCGCTTGACCAGCTTCTTGCGGCGCGCCTCGGACCCGGTCTCGCGCAACTCGACACGCAGCCGTTCTTTCTCTTCCGGCAGCTCGATCGCAGACAGCATCGTGCGCAGCGCCTCGGCGCCGATCGACGCGGTGAACTGGTCGTCGCCGTAATCCTCCTGCGCCTTCAAGAGCTCGTCCTCGTTGAGCAGCTGGCGCAGCTTGAGCGGGGTCAGCCCCGGCTCGATGACGACGAAGTTCTCGAAATAGAGGATCCGCTCGAGATCCTTCAGCGTCATGTCGAGCAACAGGCCGATGCGGCTGGGCAGCGACTTCAGGAACCAGATATGCGCCACCGGCGAGGCCAGCTCGATATGGCCCATGCGGTCGCGGCGTACCTTCGACAGGGTGACCTCGACGCCGCACTTCTCGCAGATGATGCCGCGGTACTTCATCCGCTTGTACTTGCCGCACAAGCATTCGTAATCCTTGATCGGTCCGAAGATGCGGGCGCAGAACAGCCCGTCCCGCTCCGGCTTGAAGGTGCGGTAGTTGATCGTCTCGGGCTTCTTGATCTCGCCGTAGGACCAGGAGCGGATGCGCTCCGGGCTGGCGATCGAGATCCGGATCTGGTCGAAGCTTTGCGGCCCGGCGACCTGCCCGAAGATGTTCATCAACTCATTCATGCACGACCCCTCTTGGGCTCTGTCGTCATGCCCGCGGAGGCGGGCATCCAGGGCAACCGGCACTGCGCCTTCGCCCCTGGCCCCCCGCTACTGCGGGGGTGACGAGAATTTAAGTTCTCACCTGTCTTCGACGGCGTGACGCTCAATAGTTGCGCTGCTCCAGTTCGACGTTGAGGCCCAGGGAGCGCAGCTCCTTGACGAGGACGTTGAAGCTCTCGGGAATGCCCGCCTCGAAATTGTCGTCGCCGCGCACGATCGCCTCGTAGACCTTGGTCCGGCCGGACACGTCGTCGGATTTCACCGTCAACATCTCCTGCAAGGAGTAGGCCGCGCCGTAGGCCTCCAGCGCCCAGACCTCCATCTCGCCGAAACGCTGGCCGCCGAATTGCGCCTTGCCGCCCAGCGGCTGCTGGGTGACGAGGCTGTACGGCCCGATCGACCGGGCGTGGATCTTGTCGTCGACGAGGTGGTGCAGCTTCAGCATGTAGATGTAGCCGACGGTCACCTTGCGGTCGAACGGCTCGCCGGTGCGGCCGTCGACCAGCGTCACCTGGCCGGAGGAGGCGAGCCCCGCCTTATCCAGCATCGCAACGATGTCGTCCTCGCGCGCCCCGTCGAAGACCGGGCTCGCCATCGGCACGCCACGGGTCAGATCCTGGGCCAACTCGGCCAGCCGGTCGCCCGGCAGCGCCTCGATCTCGCTGCGGCCGTCGCCGTCGTAGATGTCGCCCAACACGCTGCGCAGCTCCTTGTCGCCGCCGCCCTTGCGCCGCATCCCTTCGAGCACCTGACCGATGCGGAGGCCGAGGCCGTGCGAGGCCCAGCCGAGATGCGTCTCGAGGATCTGGCCGACATTCATCCGGCTCGGCACCCCGAGCGGGTTGAGCACGATGTCGACCGGAGTGCCGTCGTCGAGATAAGGCATGTCCTCGATCGGCATGATGCGCGAGATGACGCCCTTGTTGCCGTGCCGTCCGGCCATCTTGTCGCCGGGCTGCAGCTTGCGTTTCACCGCGACGAAGACCTTGACCATCTTCATCACGCCGGGCGGCAGCTCGTCGCCGCGCTGCAGCTTTTCGACCTTGCTTTCGAAACGCGCCTGCAGCGCCGTCACGCCCTCGTCCATCTGCCGCTTCAAGGCCTCGATATCGGCCATGCGCGCATCGTCGCGGACGGTCATCTGCCGCCATTGCCCCGGCGTGTACTCCTCGAGGACCGCTTCGGTCAGCACCGTGCCGGATTTCATGCCCTTGGGGCCGGCAACGGTCGTTTGGCCGAGCAGCAGCTCTTTCAGGCGGCCGGCAAAGCTGCGTTCGAAAATAGCGCGCTCGTCGTCGCGATCCTTGGCGAGACGCTCGATTTCCGCCCGCTCGATCGCCAGCGCGCGCTCGTCCTTGTCGACGCCGCGGCGCGAGAACACGCGCACCTCGACGATCGTGCCCGAGACGCCGGGCGGCAGGCGCAGCGAGGTGTCGCGCACGTCGGAGGCCTTCTCGCCGAAGATCGCCCGCAACAGCTTTTCTTCCGGGGTCATCGGCGACTCGCCCTTCGGCGTCACCTTGCCGACCAGGATATCGCCGGGCTTCACCTCGGCGCCGATATAGACAATGCCGGCCTCGTCCAGGTTCTTGAGCGCCTCCTCGCCGACATTCGGGATATCGCGGGTGATCTCCTCCTGACCGAGCTTGGTGTCGCGCGCGCTCGCCTCGAATTCCTCGATATGGATCGAGGTGAACACGTCGTCGGAAACGATCCGTTCGGAGATCAGGATCGAATCCTCGAAATTGTAGCCGTTCCACGGCATGAACGCGCACAACACGTTGCGGCCCAGCGCCAGTTCGCCGTTTTCGGTCGACGGGCCGTCGCCGATGATGTCGCCGGCGCTGACCTGGTCGCCGACCTTCACCAGCGGCCGCTGGGTGATGCAGGTGTTCTGGTTGGAGCGCTGGAACTTCAAGAGGTTGTAGATGTCGACGCCCGAGGCCGCGGCCGAGGTCTCCTCGGTGGCGCGGACGACGATGCGGGTCGCGTCGACCTGGTCGACGATACCCGAGCGGCGGGCGATGATGGTCACCCCGGAATCGCGGGCCACCGTCTCCTCCATGCCGGTGCCGACGAGCGGCGCCTCGGTGCGGATCAGCGGCACCGCCTGGCGCTGCATGTTCGAGCCCATCAGCGCGCGGTTGGCGTCGTCGTTTTCCAGGAACGGGATAAGCGCCGCCGCGACCGAGACGAGTTGCTTCGGCGAGACGTCGATCAGGTCCACATCCTCGGGCTTGCACAGGATGAAATCGCCGTTCTTGCGGCAGTTGGTCAGGTCGGCGGCGATGCGGCCCTTGGGATCGACCTCGATATCGGCCTGGCCGATCGCGTAGCGACCTTCCTCCATGGCCGAGAGGTAGATCACATCGTCGGTGACCCGGCCGTCGACGACCTTGCGGTACGGGCTTTCGATAAACCCGTACTGGTTGACCCGGGCATAGGTCGCGAGCGAATTGATCAGCCCGATATTCGGCCCTTCTGGAGTCTCGATTGGGCAGATCCGGCCGTAATGGGTCGGGTGCACGTCGCGCACCTCGAAGCCGGCGCGCTCGCGGGTCAACCCGCCCGGCCCGAGCGCGGAGAGTCGCCGCTTGTGGGTGATCTCGGACAGCGGGTTGGTCTGATCCATGAACTGCGACAGCTGCGACGAGCCGAAGAACTCGCGCACCGCCGCGGCCGCCGGCTTGGCGTTGATCAGGTCGTGCGGCATCACCGTGTCGATCTCGACCGAGCTCATGCGCTCGCGGATTGCCCGCTCCATGCGCAAGAGGCCGACGCGGTATTGGTTTTCCATCAGCTCACCGACCGAGCGCACCCGGCGATTGCCGAGATGGTCGATGTCGTCGATGTCGCCGCGGCCGTCCTTCAGATCGACCAGCACATTGAGGATCGAGAGGATGTCCTCCTTGCGCAGCGCCCGGACGGTATCCTCGGTCTCCAGATTGAGGCGCGAGTTCATCTTGACCCGGCCGACCGCCGACAGATCATAGCGTTCGGAATCGAAGAACAGGCTCTGGAACAGCGTCTCGGCAGTCTCCAGGGTCGGCGGCTCACCCGGCCGCATCACCCGGTAGATGTCGATCAGCGCGTCCTCGCGGGTCGCGTTCTTGTCGATCGCCAGGGTGTTGCGGATGTAGGGACCCTTGCTGTCGGGGCCGCGGCTGACCAGGTCGATATCGAGGACCGGCAGCTCGCCGACACCCAGCTCGGCCAGCTGCGCCAATGCCGGCTCGGTGATCTCGTCGCCCGCTTCGAAGAGAACCTCGCCGGTCTCCTCGTTGATGATGTCCTGGGCGAAATAGCGGCCGATCAGCTCCTCGTCGGGAGCGAGCGCGTCGGTCATGCCGGATTCTTGCAGCCGCTTGGCAAGGCGCGCCGTCACGCGGTCGCCGGCCGGGGCCTTGACTTCGCCGGTCGCGGCGTCGATCAGGTCGGCCGTCAGCTTGCCCTTGTACTGCTCGGGATCGAACGGGGCCATCCAGCCGTTGGGCCCGCGATGATAGGTGACCGTGTTGTAGAAGGCGGCGAGGATCTCCTCCTTCGCCATCCCGACGGCCTCGCCGGGCTGCAAGGTCTTGCTGTCGGCTTTCCGCGCGGCCCGCTTCTTTTCGGTGACGGCATCGTCGAGCGCCATCAGCAGCGTCGTCGCCGGCAATTTGCGGCGCCGATCGATGCGGACATAGACATGGTCCTTGGCGTCGAACTCGAAATCGAGCCACGAACCGCGGTAGGGGATGACCCGGGCGGCGAACAGATATTTCCCGGAGGAGTGCGTCTTGCCCTTGTCGTGATCGAAGAACACGCCGGGGCTGCGGTGCATTTGCGAGACGATGACCCGCTCGGTGCCGTTGATGATGAAGGTGCCGTTCTTCGTCATCAAGGGCATGTCGCCCATGTAGACGTCCTGCTCCTTAATGTCGCGGATCGAGCGCGAGCCCGTATCCTCGTCGACGTCCCAGACGACCAGGCGCAGCGTCACCTTGAGCGGCGCGGCATAGGTGATGCCGCGCTGCTGGCATTCGTCGGTGTCGTATTTCGGCGTCTCCAGCTCGTAGCGGACGAATTCGAGCTGCGCCCGTTCCGAGAAATCGCGGATCGGAAACACCGATTTGAAGACTTCCTGCAGCCCGACGCTGACGCGGTCCTCCGCCGCCACTCCCATCTGCAGGAAGTGGTCGTAGGAACTCCGCTGCACCTCGATCAGGTTGGGCATCGGAGCGACCTCGGGGATACGCCCGAAGGTCCTGCGGATCCGCGTCTTGCCGTTCAAGGATATCGCCATCTATGTCCCTCGCTGTGGGCCGCGCGGTTGCGGCCCCGAACCCATCTCGCCGTCACGGCGCCCCTCATCGGGCCGGCCCTCCATGTCACCCGGGCGGCCGGGCGCACCGCGTGCCGGGTTGCGGCAGGCGGAGCAGCTTCCGAGACGCCAATGCCGGGCGTGCGGCACAGCTCGCACCCCGGCTCGGTCGTCTCGATTTTCGGCGCGGCGGCCCGGACGAGATCCCTGGGCAGCCGCTGCGCTATATAGAAGGTCGTGGCGGATCTACCTAATTTCGACAGTCGCCCCCGCATCTTCAAGCTGTTTCTTGATTTTTGCCGCCTCTTCCTTGTTCACCCCCTCCTTTACCGGCTTCGGCGCCGCCTCGACGAGGTCCTTCGCCTCTTTGAGGCCGAGCTGGGTGATTGCCCGTACCTCCTTGATTACATTGACTTTTTTCTCGCCAATCGCGGCCAGGATGACATCGAACTCGGTCTTCTCGGCGGCTGCCTCGGCAGCCGGCGCCGCGCCGCCACCGGCTGCCGCGACCGCGACCGGGGCCGCGGCGGACACACCCCACTTCTCCTCGAGCATTTTTGCCAGCTCTGCCGCCTCGATCACGGTCAGGGCCGACAGATCGGCGACCAGTTTTCCCAAATCAGCCATCTCGCTACTCCCGATTGCGCCTTCGCAGATTGCTTTCGATCAAATTCATTCGGCCAAATTCATTCGGTCGGGGCGCTGCCGCCGGTCGCCTCGGTATCGGCGGCGGCTGCCGCTTCGGCCGCGGGCGCGTCGCCGGTCGCCTCGGTATCGGCGGCGGCTACCGCTTCGGCCGCGGGCGCGTCGCCGGCTGCCTCGGACTCCGCAGCGGCTGGCTCGGAAGGGGCGGCGGCGGATGCCGCGCCGCCAGCCGCCTCGGCGTGCGCCGCCAGGACGCGCGCCAGCTGTCCGGCCGGGGCTTGCAGCAGCCCGGCGAGCTTTGTCGCCGGCGCCTGAATGAGCCCGATAATCCTGCCGCGCAGTTCGTCGAGCGAGGGCAGCGTCGCCAGCGCCTTGACCGCGGCCGCGTCGAGCGGCTGGCCGGACAGCCCGCCGCCGACGATGGTCAGCTTGTTGTTGCGGTTGGCGTATTCGACCGCGACCTTGGCCGCCGCAACGGGGTCGCGCGAGAAGGCGATCGCCGTCGGGCCGGTGAACAGCGGTGCAAGCGTCTCGAATTGGGTGCCTTCGAGCGCGCGTTTGACCAGCCGGTTCTTGGTCACCCGATAGCGCGCGCCGGCATTGCGCATCTGCCGCCGCAGCTGGGTCACCTCGGCGACCGTCAGCCCGGTCTGGTGCGTGATTACGACGCAGACCGTATCGGCGAGATCCTGCCGCAGCGTCTCGGTCACCTGCTGCTTTTGTGCCCGCTCCACCTTCGTCTCCAAATCGGCCCGGCGCTCCGCCGCGCCCGACGCATCGAAAATCGCTGACGCTATCGACAACCATGACCGCCGGCATCCGGGAGTTCCCGAAGCCGGCGAACAGCTCTCGAATTATGTTCTCGCTTCCTCGGCGAGGCCTGCCGGATCCACCTTCACCGCCGGACCCATCGACGAGCTCAGGCTGACCCGCTTGATGTAGGTGCCCTTGACTCCGCTCGGCTTGTTCCGGGTGATGGCGCCGACAAAGGCGCGCACATTATCGATCAGCGCGTCGTCCGTAAAGCTCGCTTTGCCGACCCCGGCATGCACGATGCCGGCTTTTTCGGCGCGGAACTCGACCTGGCCGCCCTTGACCGCCTGCACCGCCTGGGTCACGTCCTGGGTCACGGTGCCGAGCCGCGGGTTGGGCATCAGCCCGCGCGGGCCCAGAATCTTCCCGAGCCGGCCGACCAGCGCCATCATGTCCGGCGTAGCGATGGCGCGATCGAAATCGATCTGCCCGGCCTGCACCTTTTCCACCAGATCCTCGGCGCCGACGACATCGGCGCCGGCGGCTTCGGCCTCCTTGGCGCGGTCGCCGCGGGCGAAGACGGCGACCCGCACGTTCTTGCCGGTGCCGTGCGGCAGCATCACCGTGCCGCGCAAATTCTGGTCCGGCTTGCGCGGGTCGATGTTGAGGTTCATCGCGATCTCGACCGTCTCGTCGAACTTGGCCGAGGCGCGCGACTTGATCTGTTTCACTGCCTCGTCGACGCGCACCGGGGCTGCCGCCGGGTCGATGCCGTCATATGCCTTTTTCAGGCGCTTGCCGAGCTTGGCCATGATTTCTCCCGTCTATTCCCGCTA
Organism: Allostellaceae bacterium; assembly: GCA_036008175.1. GTDB lineage: Bacteria > Pseudomonadota > Alphaproteobacteria > ATCC43930 > CGMCC-115725 > DATARH01. The sequence goes on along the minus strand of DASYOB010000160.1, from coordinate 4,158 downwards.
TTCCCGCCTATTCGACGACTTCGAGGCCCATCGAACGCGCCGAGCCGATGATCATCTGGCAGGCCGCGTCGAGGTCGTTCGCGTTGAGGTCCACCATCTTCTGCTGCGCGATCTCGCGGATCTGGCTCATCGTGACCCGGCCGACCGTCGGGCCCTTGCCGGTCGTTTGCGAGCCCTTTTCGATCCCGGCCGCCTTTTTCAGGAAAAAGGAGTTGGGCGGCGTCTTGGTCACAAAGGTAAAGCTGCGGTCGCCATAGGCGGTGATCACCACCGGGATCGGCATACCGGGTTCGAGGTTCTGCGTCTGCGCGTTGAACGCCTTGCAGAACTCCATAATGTTGAGCCCGCGCTGGCCCAAGGCAGGGCCGATCGGCGGCGACGGGTTGGCTTTGCCCGCCGGCACCTGCAGCTTGATCAACCCGACGATCTTTTTCGCCATCTTCTATCCTTTGGGACCATCCACCCAGATTGTCATCCCCGGGCTTGTCCCGCGGATCCATGGATGGCCGGGTCAAGCCCGGCCATGACGCATTAGCAAGGGGGCGATTTCACCCAGCTCAGACTTTCTCGACCTGTGAATATTCGAGTTCGACCGGGGTTGCCCGCCCGAAGATCGACACCGCGACCTTGAGCCGCGATTTCTCTTCGTCAACCTCCTCTACGACGCCGTTGAACGAGGTGAACGGCCCGTCGGAGACGCGCACCTGCTCGCCGATCTCGAAGCTGATCGACGGCTTCGGCCGCTCGACCCCCTCCTGCACCTGCCGCATGATCCGCGCCGCCTCGGCCTCGCTGATCGGCGTCGGCCGGCCGCGGCCGCCGAGAAAGCCGGTGACTTTGGCGGTGTTCTTGACGAGATGCCAGGTCTCGTCGTCGAGATCCACCTTGATCAGCACGTAGCCCGGGAAAAACTTGCGCTCGGAGCTGACCTTGGCGCCGCGCTTGACCTCGACGACCTCCTCGGTCGGCACCAGGATCTCCTCGAACCGTTCGCCGAGGCCCTTCTGCTCGGCCTGCTCGCGGATCGCGCTCGCCACCTTCTTCTCGAAGCCGGAATAGACGTGGATCACATACCAGCGGCTCGGCATCCCTCAATGCTCCAGACTATTCGCCGAGCCCGAAGACCAGCCGCACGCCATAGGAGAGCACCTGGTCGACGACGAAGAAAAACACCGCGGCGACGAACACCATCACAAAAACCATTGCCGTCGTGACCAGGGTTTCCTTGCGGGTCGGCCAGGTCACCCGGGACAGTTCCTGGCGAACCTGCTGAACGAACTCGGCGGCGCTTGTTCTAGCCATCAACGATCATCTGCTAAAAAGGTTATCTCGTCGGCTCGGCTGGCGGAGACGGCCCAAATATATGGTCCTTGACGGGTCCGGCTTCCAGCCTGTCGGCGGGTGTCGCGGTCGCGCCGCAAAGGCGTGGCAGGAGTGGAGGGGCTCGAACCCCCAACCCCCGGTTTTGGAGACCGGTGCTCTACCAGTTGAGCTACACTCCTATGCATCGCTAAATCAGATATTTACAGCCACACCTCGGGGAACGATACCAGAACCGGCGATGGTTTTGCCACCGGATTGCCACCGAATTGTCTGCGGAAAGCTTGGTGCGCCTCGCCCAGCGGCGCCGAGCGGGGCGCACGATATACTCCAGCTTGTTGTGGCGTCGCAAGATCCAACGGCCGGGCCCCCGACGCGGACCGTGATAAAGGCGGGGCCAGTCCTAAATCGTCGCGTCCCTCTCTGGATCAGGGCGCTAAGCTGCGTCCGTCCGGATCCTGGCGGGACAGGAACAGATCGCAATGAGGCTGCGTCAGAACCTCGGATCGATCGAGCGGCGTCAGCGACCCGGTGATCTCGATCCGCCAGAAATGGAACCCGCGATCCGCGAGCCAGGCGACATATCCAGCGACATCAGCCCGCGTGCCCATCATCGTGAGGGACCATTCGGTGATGATCTTGAGATGCGGTGAAGGATCGATGATCGCTTGCGCACCCCGTAACGCAAGCGGTTCCGAGCCTTCGATGTCCATGTGGATAAGCTCGACCGGACCGATATAGTCGAGCATCGCGTCGTCGAGCGTCACCGCGGGCACTTCAACTCGCGTGGAATAAAGAGGGCCGTAATCCGAAGTCGGCGTGATGACATGCCCGCTGCCGTAATGAGAGGGGGCCGAGGCCAACGTGATCGAGCCGGATTTATCAAGCGCAGCTGCCTCGTACAGCTTAACTCGGCCGTCGCCGAGCCAGCTGCTTAGGTTGTTGACGAACATTGTCGCCTTCAACAGGCGCATGACCTCCGGATTTGCCTCGAAGGCATGGATCCGGCCCTCCGGCCCGACAGCGGCGGCCATCGCCAGCGTGTGGTACCCGACATTGGCGCCGAGATCGATCACGGTGTCGTGCGGCCGCAGCGCAGCAACGATCGCCCGTTCGACGTGTGACTCGTAGATGCCGTGCAGCAGGAGCGATGGCGTCACGTCGAGATCGCGCGGTACGATGTAGATCGGGTTACCGCGATGGGTATACGTAAGGACGCGGTCGCCGAGGAAGATTGAGACTGGACGGCCGGGCGCGGCGGAATGGCGTACCGAGTGGTGCGTTGCGACAAATTCTTCCGACCTGATGAACCGTTCGACTATCTCGCTGCGGCTGGCTAGAGATGCCTGCAGGAGTCGCGGGTCCTCGGGCTCGCGGCCGAGAAGCAAGCGGTATGCCCATAATAGGTATTCACTGGTGGAATATCCGCCTTGCCGGTCTTGGGCCGGATCGCGCTGAGCTAATGCGGCCTCCCGCTCGGCAAGGGCGAGGTCGCGCATCGCCACCGCGGCAGCCAGCTCCGACCGGAGCGCTTCGCCTTCGGCGATTGCCGCATCGCGGGCCCTCCGCATGCGCTCGTACTCGTCCCATCGACCTTCGATTACCGGGGCTCGGCGAAGACGTCGCAGAAGGAACTGGTGCATAACCGAAGACAACCCTGGGTAGGTGGCAACACCCACCGTATCCTAACGACATTCCTTAATGTTCGTCGGTAATCAATTCCAGAGGCGGGGCCGGCGGCCCCGGTCACTCCGCCGAGATCGCACCGAGGGCGCGCTCCATGATCCGGGCCGCCTCATCGTCGGTGTTCGAGAAGAGATGCCCGTAGACGCCGAGCGTGATCGTCGGCGAGCCGTGGCCGAGGCGCCGGCTGATCGTCAAACGTCCATGCCGGCCGCGATCAATTGCGATGCGTGGGTATGCCTGAACGCGTGGAAATTGACGGCCGGCAGCCGCGCTCGCCTCGGCGGGGCGGTGATTACACCAGATCGCAAGCCCATGTCGAGCGTCGCGGCGTGCTTTTGCCTCGGCCGGCGAAACGCGCGACGGGAAAGACTTCGGGTGTGCGTTTTGCTTGTTCATCTTAACCGAATATTCAACCTCGGCGCTCAGCCTTGCGGCAAAGTCTGGGGGAGTCTGTCATGCCTTCCGAGATACGCCATATCGTCTTCTCGAGCGCGGAAGTGGCAGCCGCGATCCGCGAGTACCGCCGTCATATCGGCCGGCCATTGCCCGTCGGCATCCTGCGGCGGTTCGATATGTACCCGGGCAAGGGCGGCGTGCGGGCGTCGTTCGACATCGCTCCCGACCACCGCGTCCCGCCCGAAACCTGCGAAGTCGGCGGCGCCGAGATCACCGAGGCGCTGGTCCTTTATTGCGGCGCGCACCACATCCCGTTGCCTTCGGCCGGGGTAAAGACCCTTCAGCGTTTCGGCGACAGCCTCTTGTTCATTGTCACGCTGAACCTGACCGGGGCCGGATGGCCCCTCTCCGCCGGTCTGGCGATCTATCGGCCGAAGCTCACCCGGGTCGCCGGCGTTTAGAGCAGTCGCCGGCGATTAGAGCAGCATCCGATCAGATTGAATCGCCTTCCTATTCGTCATGGCCGGGCTTGACCCGGCCATCTCCCCGGTGAACCGAACAGTTGGGATTCCCGGGTCAAGCCCAGTGATGACGATGGAAGGTGATCGGATCTAGGCGGTCCGGCGCGGTTGTTATTTCAGGATTTTGGCGACGACGCCGGCGCCGACGGTGCGGCCGCCCTCGCGGATGGCGAAGCGCAGCCCCTCGTCCATGGCGATCGGGGCCAGCAATTCCACCACCATCGACACATTGTCG
>DASYOB010000159.1:0-20260 GCA_036008175.1 Allostellaceae bacterium | reverse complement strand
CGCACGCATCTATGCGGTGGGTTCGGCGGGTTTGCTGCAAATCCCCTGCATTTGCAGCAAAAGAGTGCTCCGGGAGCCGAGAAAGGCGGCAACGGGCGAGACGCGCCAGCCTGTATTTTCCCTGCTGATGCAGGCGCACAGGCGTCGCTGTTCGAGGCATGGAAGCGGCATTGGTGCCGGGGCCGGCGCTTGCCGACGGCACCACAGTTCGCGAGGCCTAGGGCTGCAATCCCGGCATTGGCAAAAGCCTTGCAAAAGGCGGTAAAGTGCCACCAGCGCTGACAGCCAGCCCGAAGGGACCGCACCATGCATTACAAGCGCATCTCCGCCGATTGCCATCTCGACATGCCGTGCATGCCGCCGGAGCTGTTTGTCGAGAATGCCTCGCGCGAGATGAAGGAGCGGATGCCCTATGTCGAGGAGGGGCCGGACGGGCCGCAATGGGTCGCCAAGAACGGCGCCAATTTCGGGCTGGTGAACGGGGTCGGCCCGGGCGGCGCCAAGCACGTCCCGGGACAGAACGTGCGCGTCGATATCATGGCCGAACACGGGCTCTATGAAGACGCCAAGAAGGGCAAGTTCCGCTGCCGCGACCCGCATCTGCGCCTCAAGGACATGGAGACGGATGGGGTCGATGCCGAGGTCATCTACGGCATTCTCGGGACTGCTTCGAAACTCAACGACCGGGACGCGTCGAACGAAGTGCTGCGCATCTACAATGACTGGCTGAAGGAGTTCTGCAGCCATTATCCGGACCGCCATATCGGCCTCGCCTGCCTGCCGTACGGCAGCGTCGAGGAGGCGGTGAAGGAGGTCCACCGCGCCGCCAAGCTCGGGCTGCGCGGGCTTGAACTGTCGTGTTCCTGGGACATGGAGCCGATGTGGCACCCGATTTGGGAGCCTCTGTGGAAGGCGGTCGCCGATGTCGACCTGCCATTGCACTTCCACACCTTCCCGACGACGGCGCCGCGCTCGCGCACCGAAGTGCGCCAGGTGCAGCGCGCCGCGATGTTCACCGGCGTCTCGGCCTTCCAGATGGGCCTCATCCACATCATGGCCGGGATGATGGGTGCGGGCGTCTTCGAGCGGCATCCGAACCTGCGCATCGGCTTTGGCGAAAGCGGCGTCGGCTGGATCCCCTATGCGCTGCACCGCATGGATTTCGAGTTCGAGGACCGCTTCCGCGATCTGATGAAGCTACGCCCCAGCGAGTATTGGCGGCGCCAGTGCCGCGCGACCTTCCAGTTCGACCCGATCGGCGCCAAGCTGATCGACGATATCGGCGTCGAAACCATCATGTGGGGCTCGGACTACCCGCACACCGATGGCGTCTGGCCGGAATCGCAGAAATACATCGACGAGCAGTTCGCCGGCCTCTCGCCCGAGGTGGTGCACAAGATCACCTGCGAGAACGCGGCGAAGTTCTACCGCCTGGTCAACTAGGCCGGCATGTCTGCGCGAAACCCTCCCGGCCGGATTACGGCCGGGAGGGTTTTGTTTGGCTGATTTGCGTCCCGACAATCGCTTGCTAGGGCGGCCTCGCTCCCGCCATACTTCCGGCCTCGCAGGGGGAGAAGAACCATGGCGCTGCCAGTCGTCTACGCGGTCAGGCACGGCGAGACCGAGTGGAGCATCTCGGGCCAGCATACCGGCGTCACCGACATACCGCTGACGGCGCATGGCGAGGCCGTCGCGCACAGACTCGCCGAAAGATTGCGCGGCCTGAAATTCGCCGCGGTCTTCACCAGCCCGCTGCAGCGCGCGCGCAAGACGTGCGAGCTGGCCGGCTTCGGCGCCCAGGCGGAGGTGATGCCCGACGCGATCGAGTGGAATTACGGCAAGTACGAAGGCGTCAAGACCGTCGACATCCACCGCGAGCGCCCGGACTGGGATTTGTTCCGCGACGGGTGTCCGGACGGTGAGAACGCGGCGATGGTCGGGGCGCGCGCCGATCGCGTCATCGCCCGGGCCCGCGCCGTCAATGACGACGTTATCATTTTTTCCAGTTCGCACTTCCTGCGCGTGCTGGCGGCGCGCTGGATCGAGCTCGACCCGAGCGGCGGCAGGCGTTTCGTGCTGAGCACCGCGGCGGTCAGCATCTTCGGCTACGAGCACAACAAGCTCACCGAGCCGGTCATCCAGCTCTGGAACGACGCCAAGCACACCCAGGATTGATCGCGTCGCCTCGGGAGACGCTAGCCGGAAGCGGGCGGCTCGCGCAGCGCCGCCTGCACCGCGGTATCGAGCGCGCTGAGGAAGCGCGAACGGTCCTGCCGGGTCAGCGGCGCCGGTCCGCCGGCGCTCTGGCCAAGTTCGCGCAGATGCCGTGACAGCTCCCGGCCGGCGAGGGCATTGCCGATATTGGCTGGCGTCCAGGCCCTTCCGGTGGGGCCGATCGCGCGGGCGCCTTTGGCGAGACAACGCGACGCCAGGGGGATGTCCGAGGTGACACAGACATCCGCCTTGGAGATGTGCTCGGCGATCCAGTCGTCCGCGGCATCGGCGGCGTCGCCGACGAAGATCATTCGCACATTCGGCGTTCCGGGCGGGCGCAACGGCCGCGAGCCGTTGCTGACCACGAACACGTCGAGGCCGAGACGGGTCGCGACCCGGTAAACCTCCTCGCGCACCGGGCAGGCGTCGGCGTCGACGTAGATTTGCGTCAGGCGGTCACCGAGGCGCCGATCGGGCAGGCGATACCAGTGCCGCCGATGCCGCAATAGCCGAACGGGTTTTTTGCCAGATATTGCTGGTGGTAGTCCTCGGCGAAATAGAACGGCGGCGCCTCGCGGATCTCGGTCGTGATCGCGCCGTGGCTGGCGGCTGCGAGACGCGCTTGGTAAGCGTCGCGCGATGCCTCGGCGGCGCGCTGCTGCTCCGGCGAATAGGTATAGATCGCCGAGCGGTATTGCGTGCCGACATCGTTGCCCTGGCGCATGCCCTGGGTCGGATCGTGGCTCTCCCAGAAGATCTTCAGCAGCGCGTCGTAGCTTGTGACTTTCGGATCGAAGATGACGAGCACAGCCTCGGTGTGGCCGGTCTGGCCGCTGCATACCTCGTCATAGTCCGGGTTCAGCGTCGAGCCGCCGGCATAGCCGACCGCCGTGGTCCACACCCCCGGCGCCTCCCAGAATTTGCGCTCGGCGCCCCAGAAGCAGCCCATGCCGAAGACGGCCCGTTCGAGGCCCTCGGGGTACGGTCCTTCGAGCGCATGGCCATTGACGAAATGCCGCTCCGGCACCGGCATCTTGATGGCGCGGCCGGGCAGGCACTCGCCGGGCGCGGGAATCTCCAACTTCTTGCGCAACGACCACATGGCGCGTCTCTCCTGATGGGATCGGACAAATATAGCACCTCGACGCAGTGGCCGCAGGGGTGCCGTGGAGCACGCAGAGTGAATTTTCTCAGCGTACCTCTGCGAAACCCTCCGCGTCCTCCGCGTCGAAGTGTTCTCTTCAATTGGCCGGGGCGCCGAGCCAGTCGAGGCTCTCTTCGTGCTCCAGCCGCTGCAAGCGAGCGAGAAGGGCGGCGCCCTTGTCGCCGAGCGTGGCGCGCGTCAGCCGGGCGAACTTGTCGGGCAATTCGCCGGGTTCCAAGAGGCCGCTGTCGACGTGGTGCTCGAAATGGCGCCCGTCGGCAAGCGTCACCGTGACCGTGCTGCCCATCGCGCCGTGGCCGGTGCCGCCTTCCGGCACCACCCGCACCCGCCGGCATAATGCCCGGATCTGCGGATCGGCGAGCGCGCTCTCGTCGTAGCTTTCCGGGTCGCGCGCCTCGCGGAACAGGGCCAGGGCGACGCAGAATGGGATCGAATACTGCGCCAGCATCAAATCGCCCGGTTCGGTGATCGCGTGGCGCTCAACCATGCGCTTGTTGCCGGTGACAGTGACCGCTTCGACCGCGCTACCGGGGAAGCCATGCTCGGCCCGCAGATCGCGCACCGCACGCACCGCGGCGTGTGCGGTGGCGTGCACCGGATAACGCTTCAACACCGTGCTCAGGATGACGTATTCGTGCCCGAGATTGCGGGTCAACGCCGCCTCTTCCCATTCGGTGCAGAACACGCGCAGAAAGCCGAACTGGCCTTCGAGCACGGTGCGCGGCCCGGTGAAGCCGGCGGCGGCGAGGCTGGCGGCCAGCACCCCGGCCTCCGAGGCGCGGCCGAGATGCAGCCGCTTCACCATACCGCCGTCGCCGCGGGCGAATTCGAGGAGGCCGCCGGCGAGGGAACCGGCGATGCCGATGGCGTTGGTCATCGCGCGCTCGTCGAGGCCGAGTAGATGGCCGCAGGCGACCGCCGCGCCGAACGGTCCGGTCGTGCCCGGTGCGTGAAAGCCGCGCGCCTCGTTGGTGTGGCCGGTGGCACGGCCGATGCGGATCATGACCTCATTGCCGGCAACAAAGGCGGCGATCAGGTCGCGGCCGGTGGCGTTTATGCCCGGCTGCTGCGCCACGGCAAGCGCCGGCGGCAACACCGTCGCGCCGGGATGCGCGCCGGCGCCGGGGCGGGTCAGGCTGTCGAGTTCGAAGGCATGGGCGAGCGCGCCGTTGGCGAGCGCCGCCGCCGGCGCCTGCACCGCGCTGCCGCGGCCGCGGCCGAGGATATGGCTGGTGCCGCCGGGGCCGGTACGCTCGGCATAGTCGATGACGATGCGGCTCCAGGGCAGCGCGCTGCCGCAGATGCAGGCGGCAACCGTGTCGATGATCGCATCCTTGGCGCAGGCCACCACCGCTTCCGGCAGATCCTCGTAGCGCAGCGCCGCGGCATAGCGGGCCAGTTGCACGGTTTCTTCGGCCATCATGTTCCTCCCGTCGTACCGAGGCGAAGGCACCGCGTAGACCGTTTCGGCCGTCGCCGAAACAATCCCCGGTTTCCCTCCACGATAGTGCACCGAGATCTGGCGGAGCACGGTGCGAACGAAACCGCAATCGGCGGATAGAGCAGGTTCTCAGGCTCCCATACGTTCCGCCGACAGGAACCGACACAGAATCAGGAGTCTCGCATGAAAACCATTCCGTTTCACACCGCAGCGGACTTCGGCACCCGCGCCGCCGCGCAAAAGGTGCGACAGCGCGCGTTGCGTCACTCGTTGCGGCAGGCGCTGACCTCGATCACCGCCATGCTGCGCGAATGGCGCCGCCGCGCCCGCAGCCGCGCGGAGCTCGCGATGCTGGACGAGCGCATGCTGCGCGATATCGGGGTCAGCCGCGCCGACATCTGGCGCGAGGTCAACAAGCCGTTCTGGAGGCAGTGATGTCAGACATTGCAACGGGTTTCGAACGCGCTGCCGAGCCGGGTCGCACCGGTGACGCGCCCCGCGTGCTGCGGGCGGTGCTCCACATGCTGGACCGCCTCGTTCCTCCCGGCGGTACCGCTCGGGATGCCGAGTTGCCGACGCTATGGCTCAAATATCCACCGATCTGAGCCGGTGTCGCCAACTCTGTCGTCCGGCTTTCGCCGAGATGACGAATGCAGTTACATGAACGCTGTCGCGATGCAGCGAAGGCCCCGGAAATGGACATCCCCGAACATGACGTTATCGTCGTTGGCGCCGGCAACGCGGCGACATGCGCCGCGCTGTCGGCGCGGGAGCACGGCGCCTCGGTATTGCAGCTGGAGATCTCGCCGGAAGCCTCGCGCGGCGGCAATTCGGCCTTCACCGGCGGGGCCTTCCGCATCGTCTATCACGGCTTCGACGACCTCGCCCGGCTCATTCCCGACATCAGCGACCATGAGCTGTCGAATGTCGATGTCGGCACCTACACTGCCGAGCAGTATTACGACGATATGGGCCGGCTGACCGAATACCGCAGCGACCCCGACCTGACCGAGATCCTGATCACGAAAAGCTTCGAGACCGGCGTGTGGATGCGCGAGCAGGGCGTGCGCTTCCAACTGGGGCTCGGCCGGCAGGCGTTTCGGGTGGACGGCAAGTTCAAGTTCTGGGGCGGTCTCGCCTGCCATATCTGGGGCGGCGGCAAGGAGCTGATGAAGGCGCTCGCCGCCCGAGCCACCCGGGAGGGAATTTCGGTGCTCTACGACACCCCGGCTGCGGCGCTGTTGCAGGGCAATGACGGTGTCGCCGGGGTGCGGGTGCGGCATCGGGGCCGGCTCGTCGATCTGCGCTCGAAGGCGGTGGTGCTCGCTTGCGGCGGCTTCGAGGCCAATGCCGAGATGCGGGCGCGGTATCTGGGGCCCGGCTGGGATCTCGCCAAGGTGCGCGGGTCGCGCTTCAACACCGGGCAGGGGCTGCGGATGGCGCTCGACATCGGCGCAGCGCCGGCCGGGCATTGGTCGGGGGCGCACGCCTGTGCCTGGGATCTGAACGCGCCGCCGGTCGGCGACCTCGATGTCGGCGACCGCTTTCAGAAGCATGGCTACCCGTTCGGCATCGTCGTCAACGCCAAAGGACAGCGGTTCCTCGACGAAGGCCTCGACTTCCACAGCTATACCTACGCCAAATACGGCGGTGAGATATTGAAGCAGCCCGGCATGTTCGTCTGGCAAGTCTTCGACCAGAAGGTTGTCCACCTGTTGCGCGACGAATACCGCATCCCGCGGACCACCAAAGAAAAGGCCGACACTTTGGAGGCCCTTGCGGAGCGGCTGGAGGGGGTCGATCCCAAGGGGTTTCTCGAAACCGTGCGCACCTTCAATGCGGCGCCGCGCCCCGAGGCGCCGTTCAACCCCAACATCCATGACGGGCTGCGCACATCAGGCCTCGCCATCGACAAGAGCAACTGGGCGCAGCGTCTCGACGCCCCGCCCTACGAAGCCTATGCGGTAACGACCGGCATCACCTTCACCTTCGGCGGCCTCAAGATCACCAATGACGCCCAGGTCGAGGATGTGACCGGGCAGCCGATCCCCGGTCTCTTCGCCGCCGGCGAGATGGTCGGCGGGCTCTATTATCACAACTACGCCAGCGGCACCGGGCTGATGGCGGGCGCCGTGTTCGGCCGGATTGCCGGGCGCGAAGCGGCAAAAGCCGCGCGCGCCTAAGAGGCGAGCGTCACTCCGCCGCTTCAGCGGCGATCGCGGCGCGGCGTCGCCGGTTGGCGGCGACGCGGCGGTCGCCGATCAGCGCCAGCGCCGCGGTCACCGCCATGATGATCACGCTGGCGCCGAATACCCATTGCGGCATCCCATGGTCCATGATGAAGCCGAACAGTAGCGGCCCGACCATGCCGGCGATGTTGAAGCCGGCGGTGACGACGCCGAAGGTGCGGCCGATCGCGCCCGGCGGCGCCGCGGCGCGCACCAGCATATCCCGCGACGGCATGATCATTCCGCCGAGAAACCCGGCGATGGCCATCGCGGCGATAAGCGGCGCTGCGCCCAACCCGATAGTGCCGATCACCAGCACGATGCAGGCGTTGACCCCATAGCCGAGCGCGGCGACCTCGGCATGTCGCCGGGTCAAATCGGCGACAAAGCCGCCGGCGAGCACGCCAAAGGCTTGTGCGGTCAGATAGCCGGTCAAGGCTAGGCTCGCGACCGAAAGCGGCGTGCCAAAGGCGCTGGTCAGTGCCACAACAGAGAAGTTGCTGATGCCGCTGCCGGATAGGCTGAGCAGCGCAAAGAACCCGGTTAGGGCGAGAATCGACGGGGTCAGGATCGAGGTCAGCCCGTCGCGGCGGCCCGAGGCCGGTTCCCCGGTGTGCTTGCGCAATACGGTGCTGTCGACCCGGCGCGCCAGCGAGAGCGGCAGCGCGACGGTAAGCGCCAGGATGCCGACGAGCGCGAAACCGATGTTGAGACCGGCCGCGGCGACGATCGCCAGCATCGTCACCGGCGCGACCGCAGTGCCGATGAAGCCGGCAAAGCTGTGCACCGAAAAGGCGCGGCCGAGCCGAGCCGGCGCAATGCGGGCCGAGAGAATCGCGTAATCGGCGGGGTGAAAGACACTGTTCGACAGCCCGACAAACGCCATCATCAACAACAGCCGAGGATAGGACGGCGCGACCGCGAAGCTGAGAAAGGCAAGCCCGGTGACGATCAGAGCGAACACCAGCATCCGCCGCGAGCCGATCCGATCCACCAGAAAACCCACCGGCAATTGTGCCGCGACCGCGAACACATTGGATACGGCGAGCGCTAAGCCGAGCTCGACGAAACCCACACCGAACTGCGCCGTCAGAAACGGGAACAGCGGCGGCAACACCAGGCTCTGGAAGTGCTGGACGAAATGCGCCGCCGAAACCAGCGCGATCGCCTCGTACTCTCCGGTTCTTTCCGTGCCCCCGCCGGATGTAGCGACCGCCTCTGCCATGCTGCTCCCGATTTCTGCTCCCGACAGGATCTGCCAAGATAAGATTGCCCGCGAGTTAGGCAACCGCCGGTTCGGCAAGGCTGAATTGCCCGCGCGACCGAGCGCGCATCGGGACCGGCGTCGTGGCGCATCGGTTGACATCGCGGCGGCGGACGGCTTTGGTCGAGAAACGGCGAAGAGCGGTGGGAGCAGACGATGACGCGGATGACGGGCGGCGGTGCGCTGGTCGAGATGCTGTGCCGACATGGCGTCGACACGCTCTTCGCGCTGCCGGGGGTGCAGAACGACGCGCTGTTCGTCGCGCTCTACGATGCCGGCGAGAAGCTACGGGTTATTCATCCGCGGCACGAGCAGGCCGCCGCCTACATGGCGTTCGGCTATGCCCGGGCAAGCGGCAAGGTCGGCGCCTTTGCCGTGGTGCCCGGCCCGGGCTTGCTCAATACGACGGCTGCGCTCGCCACCGCTTACGCCACCAACGCGCCGGTGTTGTGCATCAGCGGCCAGATCCCGTCCAATCTGATTGGCCGCGGATTCGGCCTGCTGCACGAGATTCCGGACCAATTGGCGATTCTGCGCGGGCTGACCAAATGGGCCGAACGCATCAACCATCCGACGGAAACCGGCAAGCTCGTTAACGAAGCCTTCCGCCAGCTTGGCGATGGCCGGCCGCGCCCCGTCGCGCTGGAGATGCCGCTCGACATCATGGCGCTCGAAGGCGAGGTCGCACTGCCGGGACCCGGGGTGCCGCCGCCGGCGCCACTGCCCGACCCCGACCTGATCGAAAAAGCGGCGGCCTTGCTGGTGGGAGCGAAGCAGCCGTTGATCTACGTCGGCAGCGGCTGCGCTGAGGCAGGGCCCGAAGTGCTGGCGCTCGCCGAGCGGCTGCAGGCGCCGGTCACCACCTACACCGGCGGCAAGGGGATCGTCAGCGACCGGCATTACCTGGCGCAGAACCTGCTCGCCGGCCTGGAATTGTGGCGAGCCGCCGATGTCGTGCTTGCGGTCGGTACGCGGTTCAACCAGCCGCAGACGCGCTGGGGCCTGGACAGTGAGATCAAGGTCATCCGCATCGACCTCGACCCGGTCGAGATCAACCGCATCGCCAGGCCGACAATCGGCATCGTCGCCGATGCCAAGGCGGCGCTCGCCGCGCTCGCCAAGGCGATGCCGCAGAAGGAGCGCGCCTCGCGTCGCGATGAGCTGGAGACACTCAGGGCGAAGACGATGGCGCGGCTGCAGGACACTTTGGGGCCGCAATGCGAGTACCTCGCGGCGATCCGCGACGAGTTGCCGGATGAGGGCATCTATGTCGAGGATCTGACTCAGGTCGCCTATGTCGGCCGGCTCGCCTTCCCGGTCTATGCGCCGCGCACCTACATCCATAGCGGCTATCAGGGGACGCTGGGGCACTGCTACGCGACCGCGCTGGGCGCCAAGGTGGCGCGCCCCGACCTGCCGGTCGTGTCGGTCTCCGGCGATGGCGGCTTCATGTACAATGTGCAGGAACTCGCTACCGCGGCGTTGCACGGCATTGATGTCGTCGCGATCGTCTTCGCCGACGGCGCCTACGGCAATGTTCGCCGCATGCAGAAGGTCGATTACGGCAACAAGCTGATCGGGGTCGATCTCTTGAACCCCAACTTCCCGAAGATGGCCGACAGCTATGGCATCGCTGGGGTACGGGCGACGAGCCCAGACGCGCTGCGGCGGGAACTAGCGGCGGCGCTGAAGCGGCGCGGGCCGTCGCTGATCGAGGTGCCGGTCGGCGAGATGCCCGATCCGTGGCCGACCCTGGTGATGCCGCGGGTGCGTGGACGATAGAGCTGCAGGTCCTGGCATTACGCGCCTGTCCCGCAGCCCCGCAATCCGGAGGGTGTGGCTGGCCGTGCTTATTGCCGCCGTGTCGCCGGTCGCTTCAGCGGCGGCCGAGGTGCAGCAACCCGAGCAGGTGGCGGACCAAGCACCGGGCTCAGACGATCTTTGGCAGCGGAAGATGCTGTTCGGCGATCTCGGTGGGCTTCGGCCGTGGCTCGACGGGTATGGAATAAAGCTCGGCATCACCGAGACCAGCGAAATGCTTGGCAACCCGACCGGCGGGCGCAGCCAGGGAGCGATCTACGAGGGACTGACCGATCTCACTCTGGGCGTTGATTTTCGCCCCACCTTGCACACGCGGGGCGATTTTTTTGCGCGCGCCTATCAGATCCATGGGCGAGGGTTGACAACCACCATTGGCAACCTGAGCGAAATCAGCGGCATCGAGGCGGCGGCAACGACCCGCTTGGTCGAGCTTTGGTACGAGCAGCACTTCGACAGTTGGCGATTGCGGATCGGTCAGCAGACGATCCAGACAGAATTTCTGAACCCCGAATCGGCACGGCTTTTCGTCAATGGCGCGTTTGGCTGGCCGACCTTGCCCTCGACCGATCTGCCAACCGGCGGGCCGGGTTTTCCGCTCGGCACCCCGGCCGTCCGGGTCCGGATCGATCCCGCAACGGGCCTGACCCTGTTCTCGGCGCTGTTCAACGGCGACCCGACCGGTGCGGGCGTTGGCGGCTCGCAGCTGCGCGACGCGTCGGGCACCGCTTTTCGTGTCGATGACGGCGCCTTCTTCATCAATGAGTTGCGCTACAATCCCGAAAGCTCGGACCAGAATGGTACCTACCGCTTTGGGGGGTGGCACAATTCCGAGCGGTTTCGCGACCTACACGTCGATACGAACGGTGTGTCGCTGGCGAATAGCGCCAGCAACGGCCAGCCGCGCCTTCACGACGGTGATTTCAGCCTGTACGCGATTATCGATCAGCCGTTTTTGATCGATGCCGAGTCGCACACCAGTTTTGCGGCTTTCGCTCGGGCGATGGGCGTCCCCGGCGACCGCAACCTCGTCGACCTCTATATCGATGGCGGGCTGATCTACAAGGGACCGTTCGGCCGCGCGGAGGATCAGGTCGGGGTTGCCGCCGCTTATGCTCGGATCGGCGACGCGGCGCGGGGTCTCGACTCAGATGTCGCGCGGTTTAGCGGTGCTTCATATCCGATCCGGTCGGGCGAGACCGTGCTGGAGGTGACTTATCGGCTCCAGCTCGCACCGTGGTGGCAGCTGCAGCCCGATTTCCAGTACGTCTTCAATCCCGGCGGCGGCCTGCCAACCCCGAATGCACCGGTGCGGCGGCTTGGCGATGCGGCGGTGTTTGGGTTGCGAACCGCGATCGTCTTTTGAGGTACTTGTCACCCCATGGGGGCAAAAATTGTAGCGGCGCGCAAAACGGCGATCGAGGACGCAGCGCGTCTGCTTCGCGAAGGCCGGCTTGTCGCATTTCCGACCGAGACGGTTTACGGCCTCGGCGGTGACGCAACAAACGAGCGTGCGGTCGCGGGCATCTTCGCGGCAAAGGGTCGACCGCGCTTCAACCCGCTGATCGTGCACGTGTCCGGCCTGCCCGAAGCCCAGGCGCTGGCCGTCTTCGACGAGCGCGCACACCAGGCAGCGTGCCGGTTCTGGCCGGGCCCGCTCACTCTGGTGCTGCCGCGACGGGCCCACAGCGGATTGTCGCTGCTGGTCAGCGCTGGGCTAGACACGGTGGCGCTGCGGGCTCCGGCGCATCCGGTGGCGCGGGAGCTGCTGCGCGCCGCCGCACTGCCGGTCGCTGCGCCGTCGGCCAACCGCTCCGGCCGGGTCAGCCCGACACGGGCCGGGCATGTTTCCACCGAGTTCGGCCGCCGAGTCGCAATGATCCTGGATGGTGGAGCTTGCCCGGTCGGCATCGAGTCGAGCGTGATCGACCTTACCGGCCCGATCCCGGTATTGCTCCGACCTGGTGGGGTCACGCTGGAAAGCCTGTCGGAAATCTTCGGGGCTATCGAGAGCACCCCGGCGGAGGACGGGGCTCTCCGCTCGCCGGGCCGGCTGCCCAGCCATTACGCGCCCAGCCTCCCGCTGCGACTTGAAGCAACGGCTGCACGGCCGGACGAGGCTTTGCTCGCCTTCGGGCCCGATGCCCCCTCCGGTTTTTCCGAAACCTTGTGGCTATCGCGCACCGACGATCTTGCCGAGGCAGCGGCCAACCTCTTCGCGATGTTGCGCCAGCTCGATCGTCCCGGCCTCGCCGGGATCGCGGTGATGCCGATCCCCGATCGCGGTCTTGGCCGCGCGATCAACGACCGGCTGCGCCGCGCCGCGGCACCCCGCGGTGGCTTGCCCAAGGGCGACCGAGCTACCCGTGTGCGAGCGCCGCGTGGCAGCCGATGAAGGCCGGCAGCGGGTGGGTCACGACATAGGTCGGGATTACCTCGAGGTACGACGTCAGCCGGCCCTTCGCCTCGAAGCGTTCGCGGAACGGCGATTCGATAAAGCGGTCGCCGAGCCGCGGCACAATGCCGCCGGCGATGTAAACACCGCCCTGCGCCCCCAAGGTCAGCGCCAAATTGCCGGCCATCGTGCCGAGCATGCCGCAGAACATCGCCACAGCCTCGCGGCAGAGCGGGTCAACGCTCTTCGGATCGGTAATCTGGGCCGGAGTGTATTGCTTCGCTGGCACGCCATCGAGCCCGGCCAGGGTTTCGTAAAGGTTTACCAGGCCCGCGCCGGACACGCACCGCTCGGCCGAGACATGGTCGTAGCGCTTGCGCATGTGGTCGACGACGGCGCTTTCGCGATCGGTCGCGGCGGCAACCGTGGCGTGGCCGCCTTCGCCAGTCAGCGGGATCCATCGACTGCCGGACGGAACGAGGCCGGACACGCCGAGCCCGGTGCCGGGGCCGATGACCCCGATCGGATGTCCGGCCACCGGATCCCCGCTGCCGACTTGCACCTTATCGCTTGCGGTCAGATGCGGCAGGGCCAGCGCCTGCGCGGTAAAGTCGTTGATGACTTCGAGCCGCTCGAAGCCGAGCTGGTCGCGCAAGCCGGAAATCGAGAATGCCCAGGGGTTGTTGGTCATATGTACCTGGTCGCCGGTAATTGCCGAGGCGATCGCGATCGCGCCCTGACGCGGCATCGGCAGGTCGCCGCGCTGAGCGAGATAAGCCCTGATCGCATCGACGAACTGGGCGTAATCGGCATCGGCAAGAATGGCTGAGTGCAGCAGCTTGCCGTCGCGCGCGACGAGCCCAAACCGCGCATTGGTCCCGCCGACATCGCCGACAAGCCACGTTTCGCTGGTCTGCTCGGCCATTAGCGACCTGCCCCTGCCGCCGCAAGCGCTTCCAGGAAGCGTTCGCGCCAAGCCGTGATGTCGTTGCGTCTCAAGGTGCCCATCATCGCCGTCCACCGTTCCTTTCGTTCCCCCAACGGCATCTCCAGGCCTTTCCAGATCGCCTCAGCCATGCCTTCGCGATCGAAAGGATTGACGATGACCGCCTCGGTCAGCTCATGCGCCGCCCCGGCAAAGCAGGACAATACCAGGATGCCCGGATCTTCCGGACGTTGCGATGCCAGATACTCCTTGGCAACAAGATTCATGCCATCGCGATATGGGGTCACCAACCCGATCCGCGCGGCACGATAAAAACCGGTAAGAATGCGATGGTTGAAGCTCTTGTTCAGATAGCGCAGCGGGGTCCAGTCGAACTCGGCATAGCGGCCATTGATGTGGCCGGCGGCGGCTTCGAGGTTCCTGCGAATTTCCCGGTACTCCGGTACCTCGGAGCGCGATGGCGGCGCGATTTGCATCAAGACAGTGCGGCCGCGCGCCTGTGGATATTGCTCCAGCATGTGCGAATAGGCGGCAAATCGCGCCGGCAGGCCCTTCGAATAGTCGATCCGGTCGACGCCGATCAGCAATACGCGGTCGCGAATGCTGTCGACCAGGCGCCGCATCTGGCGGGTGGTTTCGGCGGCCTCAGCCTGCGTCGCGATTGAAGCGACGTCAATTCCGACCGGAAATACCCCGGCATGGACGATGCGACCGAAGGCGCGGATCGCACCGCGGCCGAGATCCGCGCCGCCGCCCCACCGCATCAGGTAGTCGCGGAAGCCGTGCAGATCCGAGGTGGTCTGAAACCCAACTAGGTCATAGGCGCATAGCGCGACGACGAGCTCCCGATGATTGGGCAGGAGGCGCATCAGCTCGGCTGCCGGGAATGGGGTATGCAGGAAGAACCCGATCGGTTGTTGGCAGCCGAGTTGGCGCAGGCACTCGCCGAACGGGATAAGGTGATAGTCGTGCACCCAGACGAGATCGTCGGCGTTCAGCATCGGCGCCAACGCCCGGGCGAAGGCGCGGTTGACCCGCATGTAGCCGGCGACGTCGCGTCGCGTGTAGCCGATCAGCGAGGGCCGATAATGAAAAAGCGGCCACAGCACGCGATTGGCGAAGCCGATATAGTATTCGTCGTAATCCCGTCGTGTCAGGTCGAGCGTCGCGGCGGTAATGTTGCCGTCTATCCTGAGGGCCGGCGTTTCGCTCGGCCGCTCGGCTACCGACCCGCTGTAGCCGAACCAGATGCCGCCGGCGCGTTCCAGGGCGGCGCGGAGGGCGACCGCCAGCCCGCCCTGGCTGGGCTTACCCCGCGCGATCGGCCCGACCCGGTTGGAGACGACGACCAGGCGGCGCCCAGCCTCGGATGACGAACTTCGTGGCGCCCTCCGGAAGGACGCATCAACGTGGCTGTCCTCCAGAGTCGAACCGGCTTCGCTGGCCATCGGTACGCTCGCTGTTACCGGTGGTTGAACTCTCGACCGGGCTACTCGTTCCGCTCCGGCCCGGCTTCAAATGGCCGGCGATGCCAGCCATTCCAGCACTTCGGCGACCGCAGGGAGGCTGTAGGCCGCCGCTGTTGCGCCAGAGGGTGCTCCGGCCCGGATGGACAGACCGCCGCGGCGATTGACCTCGGCAAAGCCGTCTTCGTCGGTCGCGTCGTCGCCGATAAACACGGGTCGCCGGCCGCTGAAGGGCGGCTCGGCAAGAAAAGCAGCGATCGCACCGCCTTTGCCGTGGTGCCGAGGCTGCAACTCGACGACCCGTTTGCCGGCGATCAGCCGCAACGCGTCGCTCTCCGGCCGCGCGAGGCGCGCCACGGCCTCGCGGATCTGATGCTCCTTATCGGGAATGGCGCGGTAGTGCAGCGCGAGCGTCTTGCCCTTATCCTCAAGCCAGGCGTCCGGCCAAGTTTCGACCAGGCCAGCTAGGTTCGGCCGGAGCCGTTTGAGCGCCGCTGCGGCGGCGCGATCTGCGACAGTCTCCCCGCTCTCGACCCGGCCGCCGTTGGCGCGCCGCCGCTCGGCGCCGTGCACGCCCGCCGCAGCTCCCCGCCAGGGCCGGAACAGGCGGTCCAGTTCGGCCAGGTCGCGACCGCTGACGACGGCAAGCGCACCGCCATGCTCCTGCGTCAGTCGCTCGAGGAGGTCAGGCAACCCCGGCGGAACGCACACCAGCTCCGGCCGGGGCGCGATTTCAAGCAGGGTTCCATCGACATCGATAAACAGGGCCGTATTCCGCTCGAGTGGCGGCGGTCGGGTCACCCTTCTATCTCCCATGACAGCTGTTCAGCACCGGGCGATTCGCCGTCCTTGTGCAGCGCACACATGACGCGATGTTCGACGTAAGGCGAAGCTATGAGGAATCTCAACGGCTGTTGACGAATTTCTGAAGAGGGGTTGACTCCGGGCGGTCGTTCCCTAAATTGTGCGGTGCGGTATGGATCATCGCTGATGGTTCCTACCGTACGTCTTCTAGGCGTTTCCTCCCTAAACTCGGGCCGCGCTCAGGTGCGGCCCTTTCTTTTTGCCGAAACGCGCCGCAGTCGTGGTCGCTCGGGACGATCTCGTCCGGAGCGATCTCCGTGAGCGCCTCCAATTCCTGGTAGATCGGCGTGAAATCGGCGCGGGTCGCTGCGAACAGCTCGTCGAAATCGGCAATAACGAAGTAGGTCTCCTGGAAGCGGTCGATGTGGTACTTGGTCCGCATGATCCGGCGCAGATTGAAGCGCAGCCGGCGCGGACGCGGATCGTCGAGGCAGTAGATCGATTCGCCCGCCGAGGACAGGATACCCGAGCCGTAAATGCGCAAGCCCGCCGGGGTCGCGATGAGGCCGAACTCGACGGTGTACCAATACAGCCGCGCCAGCTGCTCTAGGTGCCCGAGCCGCACCGCCTTCAGCCCGCCCTGACCATAGGCCTGCATGTAATCGGCGAAGACGGGGTTCATAAGCATCGGCACATGGCCGTAGATGTCGTGAAAGACGTCCGGCTCCTGCAGATAGTCGAGCTGGTCGCGGCGACGGATAAAACAGGTCGACGGAAAGCAACGGCGCGCCAGAAAGCCGAAAAACACGTCGTCGGGCACCAGGCCCGGTACCGCGACGATGCGCCAGCCGGTGGCTCGATCGAGGATGTCGCTCAGCCGGCGAAAATCCGGAATGCCGCCTGCGGCCACGCCGAGCCCCTTCAGCCCGCCGAGATATTCGGCGCAGGATCGGCCGGCAAGCAGGCGCTGCTGCCGCTCGAACAGGTAGCGCCAGATGGCGTGCTCGTCGTCGGTGTAGCCCGACCAGTTCTGCTCGATCGTGTGCTGCGCCAGAATGTCGCTCATCGCGCTCTCCGAATGTGCTCCCCTCGACCTGGGAACACCGCGGCGGCGCGTCAATCGCCGCCTGCCGCGATCACTCGGGGAATTTCGACCCGGCTAGACCAGGCATTCCTGGGCGACTTGGCCGAGATGTTCGATAAGCGCGGCCATCGCGGTCTCGACCCGGACGAAGCCGGGCCTTCGCCGGAAATTACGCTCGTCCATGTAGAGGGCGCGATTGATCTCGATTTGCAGCGCGTGCCGGCCGCGGCGCGGGCTGCCGTAATGGCCGGTAGTAAAGCCACCGGCATAGGGCGCGTTGATGGCCACGGCGAAATCGCGCTCAGCAAGAAACGCACGCGCTGCTTCGACGATCCGCGGCCCGCAGGAGGTGCCGTGGCAATCGCCCAGCACGAAATCGGCGCCTGCCTCGCCGCCGATCGCGTTCGCTGCCGAGGGCATCGAATGGCAGTCGATCAGCAGATAGCCGCCGAACGCCGACCCAGTCTCGTCGACGAGACGCCGCAAGGCGCGGTGATAGGGATAATAGAGCGCGTCGATCCGCCGCTTGGCCTCAGTAAACCGCAGCTTGCCCGAATAGATTTCCTCGCCGCTGGAGACGACCCGCGCGATCGTGCCGAGGCCCATTCGCACGCGCGGCGAGCGGACGTTGACATAGCCCGGCAAAGCGTCCGCGAACATCGATGGGTCGAGTTCCCAGGCCTCACGGTTGACATCCAGATAGGCGCGCGGAAAGCGGGCGGCCAGCAGCGGCGCGCCGAGATCTGGCGCGGCGGCGAACAGGCGATCGACGAAGCTGTCCTCCGATCGTCGCAACGTCAGCGGATCGAGACGCGAGACGGCGAGAAAACCGCTAGGATAATCGGCGCCGCTGTGGGGTGAGGCGAGGACGAGCGGCAGGGCGCGCGTCGGCGGCTGCCGCAAATCGACAACGTCGTCGTCCTCGGAACCGCAAGAGCACGGACGATCCATGCCGAAAGCTTAGTGCCCTGCCGCGGCGCTGTCATCATCGGCACGAAGCTCAGGCGTGCCATTCAGCGGCGTGTTTCGCCCGGATAGCGCCCCGTGTTAATGGTAGTTAACAAACTGCAAGGCGTTGGCCGGCGAGTGAGCGTTTACAGCGTGGCGCGAATCCTCCTCGCCGAAGATGACGATCGGATGCGCACATTTCTCGCTCGCGGTCTGCGCCGCGCCGGCCATGCAGTTGACGCGGTGCCGGATGGAGAGGCGGCGCTCGCCCGCTCAAAAGGCTCAGACTACGATCTGTTGCTTGCCGATGTGGTGATGCCCGGCATCGACGGCATCGAGTGGCGCGGCGGGTCACGGCGCGGCAGCCTGGGATCAAGGTCATGTTCATCACCGGCTTTGCCGCGGTAGCGTTGCAGGACGAAGGCTTCGGTGCGCATCAGCCCCGCATTCTTGCCAAGCCGTTTCATCTGCGGCATCTGATCGCTGAGATCGAAGCGCTGCTATTGCAGTAGGAGCTAAGGTGAGGGAACGCACTCGCGATCGCGAAAGGCAGCGGCGTCCCGCTCTAGCTTGGCTCGCGATCCTCGCGCTGCTGATCGACGCCCTGCTGCCGACCGCACTGTCGGCGGCGGCCGATCCTTCCGCGGCTGCGACGGGCATTTACTGCGGGGCGATACCGGGCAAGCCCGGTCCGGCCAAGCAGGGCCAAGCCGCACCGCATCACTGCACCTTCTGCCTTGCCGCGATTGCCGGTCTCGCGCCCGGACATCCGGCTGCCGTTCCCGCGCCGCGACTCGCCGAAATCGCCGTCGCGTCCTTTGCTATTTCCGAAGTGGCGCCCGAGCCTCTCGCCTATGCGGCGGCACGGCCGCGGGGGCCGCCACTCGCGATGTGATCAATCGCCGTTTTTTGCCTGATCACTGAGTCGGCTGACTTGCCGCCGGCCATGCGAACCGCTTGAGAGGAATTTCCGATGTCGCTGAAATTGCTTGCCTTTGCGGCGAGTCTATTACTCACCGGCGCCGCCATTGCGCAGACCGGCAGGTCTACGAATGAAATCGAGGTCAAGGATGCTTGGGCCCGCGCCACTCCTGCCAAAGCTGAGAACGGAGCCGCCTATCTGACGATCGTCTCTCCCGCTTCGGATCGGCTGACCGGGGTATCGACTCCCATCGCGAAACAGGCCGAGCTGCACAACATGACAATGGAAAGCGGGGTCATGAAGATGCGCCCGCTCGCCGGTCTCGATCTGTCACCGGGCGAACCGGCGACGCTAAAGCCCGGCGGCGTCCACATTATGCTGATGGGCCTCAACCAGCCGTTGAAGCCGGAGGAGAGCTTTCCGCTGACGCTGTCCTTCGAAAGGGCCGGCAAGCGCGAAGTGACCGTGGTGGTCGAGAAGCCGGGTGCCATGGGGCCGAAGGGCCAATCCGGCGCCGGCATGTCGATTCCGATGGGCCATTGAGGGGGATTGAGCCATGCCCCGCGCTCCCAATACGCCGGCCGGGTCGCCGCGCTTCATCATCGCGGCCGTCCTCCTCGCCGGTGCCCTGATCCTCGCCGCCGGCGCGCTCCTCGGGTTTGCGCTACACGAGAACCCGAAAGGAGCGGCGGGTACCTTGCTGGGTAGTGCTATCGGGGGTCCGTTCCATCTTGTCGATCAGAACGGGAAGCCGGTCAGCGATGCCGATCTCAAAGGCAAATGGCAGCTCGTGTTCTTCGGCTACACGCATTGCCCGGACACCTGTCCGACAGCGCTCAACGAGATCTCGCTGGCGCTGGATCAGCTCGGTACGAAGCGCGATGAGGTCGAGGTCGTGTTCATCACCGTCGATCCGGAGCGCGACACCCCCGATGTGCTGAAATCCTATGTCCAGAGTTTCGACGCGTCGATCATCGCGCTGACCGGCAGCCCGGAGGCGGTGGCGCAGGCGGCCAAGGATTACCGGGTCTACTACGCCAAGCACTCGCGCCCGGATGGCGGCTATGACATGGACCACAGCGCCGTCATTTATATCATGGACCCGCAAGGTCGCTTTACCGCGACCTTCACGCCCGACGCCACCGCCGACGCGATGGCCGAGCGTTTACAGAAGCTGCTGTCGTGACGCTTTGCTCTCGATCAGTGGAAAAAATGGCAGGACGGCGCATATAGGCGGGAGGCGCTGGCGTCCGGACGTCCGCGCCGCCCGACAATTTCCGTCCAGGACCCATGGCCTCGCTGACCGACGAGATCGCGCGCCGGCGCACTTTCGCGATCATCTCGCATCCCGACGCCGGCAAGACCACGCTGACCGAGAAGCTCTTGCTGTTCGGTGGTGCGATCCAGCTGGCTGGCGCGGTCAAGGCGCGCGGAGACCGCCGCCGCGCGCGCAGCGACTGGATGAAGGTTGAGCGAGAACGCGGGATCTCGGTGACGACGTCGGTCATGACATTCGATTACGACCGATGCACGTTCAACCTGCTCGACACCCCCGGCCACGAGGA
>DASYOB010000158.1:0-63693 GCA_036008175.1 Allostellaceae bacterium | reverse complement strand
GCCGATTTATCAGATCGTCGGTCGGCGCGCCGATCTACCCGGAAGCCTCGCCGAGGCGATGATCGAAGTCCGCCGAATGTATGCAGCGGAGCCGTGGCCGGGGCGGCAATAAGAGGTTATCGAGCTTCGACATAACCACCGATTCCGGAAGCGGCGCGCCCAAGGCGGGCCGGCCGCCCCTAATGGATTGCGGCCGTCAACCGGGCCTCCAACACTTCAATGGCCTTCCTGACCCGGAACCATACGAGCCGCGCTTCTGAGTCTTCGCGATCAAGCGTGAGGTCGAGCATCCGTGCGGCCTCGACCAAGGCATTGACACCATGCCGACTCAGGAGAAGGTTCGCGGCGCGGTAAATGAGGTCGAGGCTGATGAGATGTTGCGGGAAGCCGCTACGCAGTTCCAGCAGTCGCCGTTGCCCTTTAGGCTAATCGCTATGCTCACCAGGGCCATTCAGCGATCATCGACGGGGTTGTATGGGCGCTATCGCTCAGCCCTGTTTCTGGTCCGATAAGCGCTTCCGCAGCAGCTTTGCTCCAAATGTTGCTCCAAACAGCTGCTCCAATGGCAACCAATCAGATGAGGCGAGTCGCTTGAAGACAAAGGCTTTAGGGTACCCCTTTGAGACTCCTTGAGTCTCAGGCAGCTGGTTCAACCAGGCTGCCAGAATGCCTTCAACGGCGCGGGCTCGGCCATGACGCGGTCCTTTGCATGCGGCGGATCTGCCGAGCCGCACTTTCGCGTCCCGCCGGCGCCGCGTCAACCGCCACCGGAGATTCTGGCGAGGGAAGCGGCCGATCGGTATAAACCCCGCCCATGCGGCCTCGGACGCTCATCGCGCTGGTTCTTCTTCTGGTTCTTGTCGGTGCCTATGGCGCCTTTTGGTTCATCGTCTCCGGCCGAATAGAAGACGAGGTCGTCGCGCAGGCAAGCTCGCTGCGCCGGCAGAACCTCGATCTGAGCTGGAGCGCGATGCGCGTCGGCGGCTTTCCGTTCGCTTTCGATGTGCGACTGAGCGAAGCGCGGCTGCGCGGGACCGCGACAGCGCCTCCGCCTGAGATGCGCGCGCCGGTTCTTTCCGCCAGCGCCCGGCCCTGGAATTTCCGCGATTTGCACCTGTCGGCGCCGGACGGGTTGAGCGCCGCCGCCGGCGCGGAGCCAATGCCCAAACTAAACGCGCAAAAAGCAACCGGCGCGGTGGCCGTCGGCAGCGAAGGCGACATCAACGTCTGGCTCACCCTCGACCAAGTCGATGCCGATCTGCCCGAGCATGTCTCGGTCGATCAGGCCAACGTCTGGCTAATCCTGCCGGCACAGCCTCCGCGAACCCATACCGAGCGCGCCCTCGCCCTCGCCGCCGATCTGCGTGGCCTCCAACTGCCGACGACACCGGCGCCGTTTCACGGCGCAGTCGACGACCTAGGCTTTGGCGCCACGGTTATGGGCGCGATCCCGGCAGGCCCGCCGCGACAGGCGGCGACGGGGTGGCGGGATTCCGGCGGGACCGTGGAGCTCGATCAATTCGCTCTGCGCTGGGGCGGATTGGCGGTCAATGGCTCGGGCACGCTGGCGCTCGGCCCGGATCTGCAGCCGATGGGCGCCTTTTCCGGCGCGGTCTCGGGCATTGACGAACTGATCAACGCGCTTGCCGCGGCGGGTCGGTTGCGCCTGGGCGATCTCACGATCGCGCGGATCGCGCTGGCGGCGCTGGCGAAGCCCGGACCGAGCGGTCGGCCGGAAATCTCGACCTCGTTCACGATCCAGGACGGGCAGATGTTTCTGGGCCCGGCAAAGCTTGGGCCGGTACCGCGGATCGATTGGTAGGAAGGACGGATCGCGCTTTCGCCTCAGGCCTGCTTGGCTTCGATGATCGAGCGCCGGATCGCGCGCGTCCGGACGAACCATTCTTCGAGCGTGTCGCCCTCGCCCCGGCGGATCGCGCGCTGCAACGCGGTCAAATCCTCGCTGAAGCGCTGCAGCATTTCGAGCACAGCCTCGCGATTGCGCAGGAAGATGTCGCGCCACATGACGGGATCGGAGGCGGCGATCCGGGTGAAGTCGCGGAAGCCGCCGGCGGAAAACGCGATGACCTCGGATTTGAGCGTGTCCTCGAGATCGGTCGCGGTGCCGACGATCGTGTACGCGATCAAATGCGGCAGGTGCGAGGTCATCGCCAGCACCTTGTCGTGGTGGTCGGCAGGCATCGTGACGACCCGCATGCCGGCCAGCTCCCACAGCGCCGTGACCTTGGCCACCGCCTCGGGCGCGCCCTCCGGCAATGGCGTCAGGATGCACCAGCGGTCGTGGAATAGCTCCGGGAAGCCGGATTCCGGCCCGGAATGCTCGGTGCCCGCGACCGGATGGCCGGGTACGAAATGCACCCCTTCCGGCAGGAACGGCTGCAGCTCGCGGATCGCCGCCTCCTTGACCGAACCGACATCGGTGACGATCGCGCCCGGCCGCAACGCTGGCGCGATGCGTTTGGCGATTTCGGCGTAAGCGGAAAGCGGGGTCGCGAAGACGACCAGATCGGCGCCGGCGACCGCCTCGACCGGATCGTCGGTCGCCAGATCGGCGATGCCGAGCCGGCGCACCGCCTCCAGCGTCTCGGGACGCCGGGCGCACGCGGCGATCATCGTGCCGGGGCTGTCGCGCCGCAGCACTCGGGCGAGCGAGGACCCGATCAGGCCGATCCCGATCAGCGCCACGCGTTCGAACGGTTGCTCGCTCATGTCGATGCCATGAATTCTTCGATCGCAGCGGCGACCGTTTCCATCTCCTCGCCGGTGCCGATCGTGATCCGGAGATGCTGCGGCAACCCATAGCCGCCCATCTTGCGGGTCAGGATGCCGCGCGATTGCAGGAACGCAAACGCCGCATCGGCATTATGGCGGGGATCGTCGGGGAATCGCGGCAGCACAAAATTGCCGACGCTCGGGGTCAGCGGCAGCCCGAGCGCCGCCAGCCGCTCGGAAAACCACGGCAGCCACTTGTCGTTATGCGCACGGGCACGAGCGAGCGCGGCGACATCCTCGACCGCGGCGACGCCGGCGGCGAGCGCCGGCGCGCTGACGTTGAACGGCCCGCGGATGCGGTTCAGCACGTCGGCGATCGCCGGCGGGCAATAGGCCCAGCCGAGGCGCAGCCCGGCGAGCGCGTAAATCTTCGAAAACGTGCGCAGCATGACGACGTTTTCCGCGCGATTGACCAACGCGATGCCGGGTTCGTAGTCGTTGCGGTTGACGAATTCGGCGTAGGCAGCGTCGATCGCCAGCACGACGTGGCCCGGCAGGCCGGCATGCAGGCGGGCCAACTCGTCGGCGGAGAGATAGGTTCCGGTCGGGTTGTTCGGATTGGCGATAAAAACGAGGCGGGTGCGCTCGGTCACCCGGGCGAGGAAGCCGTCGACATCGGCGGTCAGCGCACGCTCGGGCACCGCGACCGGGGTGGCGCCGACCGCCAATGTGCCGATCGGGTACATCAGGAAGCCGTGACGACTGTACAAAACCTCCGTGCCCGGGCCGGCGTAGGCGCGCTGCAACAGCGCGATCAGCTCGTCGGAGCCGGAACCGCACACGATACGCGCCGGATCGAGCCCGTGCGCGCGGCCGAGCGCCTCGCGCAACTCGGCGGCACTGCCATCCGGATAGCGAAAAATCTCCCCGGCAAATGATTGATAGGCGGCGATCGCCTCCGGGCTGGGGCCGAGCGCGCTCTCGTTCGAGGCCAGGCGGATCGGCCGCTCGACCCCCGACGCCTTCGATTCACCGCCCACATAAGGGGCGATGTCGAGGATGCCCGGTCCGGGAACCGGAGCCGTCGCGGTCGTCATCGGCTCAACCCTTTACGAGGCCGTGGTGGCGGTGCCGGTGGCAATGTCATGATCGGACACTCTCGGCACCGCCAGCTCGTCCGCGCTGACCGGCGCGGCGTAACTGCCGAACCACAGCACTCGATACAGTCCCGGCGCAAGCCGCGCGCGGAAGCTGTCGAGGCGCGAGTCCGATCGAGGCACAAACCCGTCGATCTCGAGCAAGGTGTTTAGCCCCTCGGCATGCTCGCAAGACGCGATGAACCGGGGCGCCAAGCCGAGCGCCGAAAACACCGAGATCATGCGCCCGCGGCTGACGTCCGGTGAGTTCTCGGAGACGATCAAGGTGCGGTCGCGGCCAGTCTCCTGCTCGGGGCCCCGGCCGATCGCCAGCGCATCGGCGCCATCGGAGCGGGCGTTCCCGCGCGCCCCGAACGGCAAACGGGCGATGACATGCGGCGCGTTTTCATCGGTCGACAACAGGTGGCGCCACCAAGGATCGGGCTCGGAATCGCCTTCCTGCGGCATCGGCAGCACCCCAATCGCGGCCTGGCCGTCGGTAACGGTACGGATCACCTGGGCGGTCGAGCGGCAAGGCAGCAGTGGCGTATGGCTGCCGTAGTGGTCCCGGGCGAGGTCCCAGAAGCCCGGCGCCTCAGGCGGCGCATAAACGGCGATGGCAAAGGTGCGCTGCTGTCGTACGGTGGCGGACAGCAGCTCCCGCCACATGCGCACCAGCGTCGCCGGCGGAAACTCGCGGCTGCGGCCGATCAGCCGACGAATGATCTCCGCCTCGCGCGCGGGCTGATGCGCGGGGGCGCCCCCGTTGCTGCGTTTGGCCTCGGCAACGCTCGACACGACCTTCATGCGCTCGATCAGCAAATCCTGCAGCCTGTTGTCGATCTCGTCGATGCGTCGGCGCAGCTGTTCGAGATCGGGCGAGCGTACGGGCATGATGCTAATCGCTGTCGGGACGGCCGTAGCAGTACCGTCGCCCTCGGGCAAAATCAAAGAAAACGTTGACATGCCTGGCTCCCGATCCCTAGCTAAACGACCCTCGCCCGGTGTCGGCGGGGCGGCGTCAACCCGGCGCCGCGCCCGCCCGCAGAACCGGGCTTCTGCGGAACAGAGCCCCGCTTGTCCAGCTTGACTGCGCCCCTTCTGAAACATCCCGGCCGCGACTGGCCCGGGCATAGCCTCCTCGTCGACGAGCCGCTGCGGCTCGACTGCGGCGTCGATCTCGCGCCGTTTGCGATCGCCTACCAAACCTACGGCACGCTCAACCCGGAGCACAGCAACGCGATCCTGATCTGCCACGCGCTGACCGGCGACCAGTACGTCGCCGACCCGCACCCGATCACCGGCAATCCGGGATGGTGGACGACGATGGTCGGGCCGGGCGGTGTGCTCGATACCGAGCGCTACTTTCTAATTTGCGCGAATGTGCTCGGCGGCTGCATGGGTACCACCGGCCCCAAGGATATCAACCCGACAACCGGCGAGCCCTGGGCGCTCTCCTTCCCGGTGATCACGATCCGCGACATGGTTCGGGCACAAAAGCTCGTCGTGGATCATCTCGGCATCGAACAATTGTTCGGTGTCATCGGCGGCTCAATGGGCGGCATGCAGGTCCTGCAATGGGCCTCCAGCTATCCCGAGTCGGTATTCGCCGCCATGCCGATCGCCGCGTCGGCGCGCCATTCGGCGCAGAATATTGCGTTTCACGAAGTCGGCCGGCAGGCGATCATCGCCGATCCCGACTGGTGCGGCGGCCAGTACCTGAACGTTGGCCGCAACCCGGCGCGCGGACTCGCGGTGGCGCGCATGGCGGCGCACATCACCTACCTGTCGGAAGCCGCGCTGCACCGCAAATTCGGTCGCAATCTGCAGGACCGGAACGCGGTGACGTATGGCTTCGACGCCGACTTCCAGGTCGAGAGCTATCTGCGCCATCAGGGCAGCACCTTCGTCGACCGCTTCGACGCCAACTCCTACCTCTACATCACTCGGGCGATGGATTATTTCGACCTTGCCGCCGAGCATGGCGGGTCGCTGCCGGCCGCCTTTGCCGGCCGGCAGCCGCGTTTCTGCGTCATCTCCTTCACCAGCGACTGGCTGTTCCCGACCTCGGAAAGCCGGGCGCTCGTCCACGCCCTCAACGCTGTCGCGGCGAATGTCAGCTTTGTCGAGATCGAGACCGACAAGGGACATGACGCCTTCCTGCTGCACGAGCCCGAGCTGTTCGCGACCTTGCGCGGCTTCCTGACCGGGTGCGCCGAGCATCGCGGCATCACCCGCTTCTGGGCGTGAGCCGATGAGCCGCAGCGCCACGCTCCGTCTTGCGGTTAATGCCGCGCAGCCGGCGACGGCGCCTGTCCCGGCGCCCAACGATCTGCGCCGCGACCTGCGCCTCATCGCCGAGATGATAGAGCCGGGTGCTCGCGTGCTCGACATCGGCTGCGGCGACGGGGCGTTGTTGGCCTATCTCGCGCGGGAAAAGGGCGTCGACGCGCGCGGCATGGAACTGAGCCAATCAGGCGTTAACGCCTGCGTGCGGCATGGATTGTCGGTAATCCAAGGCGACGCCGACCGCGACCTTGAAGCCTTTCCAGGAGGCGCCTTCGACGTCGCGGTACTGAGCCAGACCTTGCAAGCGACACGGCAGCCGCGTCATGTGCTCGAATCCTTGATCCGCATCGGCAAGCGCGCGATCGTCTCGTTCCCCAATTTCGGCTTCTGGCGCATCCGCCTCAGCCTCTTACGGCGCGGCCGCATGCCGGTGTCGGAACTGCTGACCAATCCCTGGTACGACACGCCGAACATCCATCTCTGCACGATCCGTGACTTCGTTGCGCTGTGCGACGAGATCGGGGTTCGCATCGAGCGCAGTCTGATCCTCGATCGGCATGGTCGTCCATTCACGCTCAACCCGCGCGGCGGTCTCGCCAATCTGCTGGCCGAACAGGCGGTCTTTGTGCTTTCGGGCGAAGCGCGGCCGGCATAACGCCAATTCGGGGAGGGCCGATGCTGATCGCCCAGGTCTCGGACACCCACATCCTGGCGCCGGGGAAGCTCTATCGCGCTCGCGTGCAGGCGTCCTCGCCGACCGCCGAGGCGGTCTATGCCGAATTCGACACCGCCGCGTGCCTCGCGCGCGCTGTCGCTGCCCTCAATGCCGCGGTGCCGCGGCCCGACATCACGGTCGTTACCGGCGATCTGGTCGAAAACGGCGAGCCCGCTCAATACGAGCACCTGCTGACACTGCTCTCGCCGTTGCGGATGCCGGTGTTCGTGATTCCCGGCAACCACGATTCGCGCGAGCCGTTGCGGGAAGCAATGCGCGGAGCCGGCTATTTCCCCGCACGAGGCTATCTGCAGTACACCGTCGAGGATTACCCGCTGCGCCTCGTTGCCTTGGACACTCTGATCGCCGGCCGCCACGACGGCACGCTGTGCCCCGAGCGGCTCGGTTGGCTCGACAAGATTTTGGCGGCGCAGCCCGACCGCCCCACCGTCATCCTGATGCACCATCCGCCGTTTCCGACGGCGATCGCCTATATGGACGAGCACGGGCTCGCCAATGCGGCAGCTTTTGCCGAGATCGTCGCTCGCCATCCCCAGGTCGAGCGTATTCTGTGCGGCCATCTACACCGCGCGATCGACCGCCGCTTTGCCGGCACCGTCGCCGGAACGGCGCCGGCCACGGCACACCAGATTCGGCTCAATCTTTGCCCTGACGCGCCGCTGAGCTTTGTCGCCGAACCGCCCGGTTATCAGCTGCATTTGTGGCAGGACGGCGGATTGATTACCCATACGGCGTTGTTCGGCGACTGGCCCGCTCCCTCCCCGCTGCCCGCATGAGCCGAATCAACGACGGCAGACGGCTTATCGACAGTTCTGTATACTCGATTGACAGGTCTTCGACCCTGAGGAGAAAGCCTCAATGAAACCGGCCACCACTGGCTTTGCTGGAACGTTATTAACGGCGCTCGTCATGAGCACCGCCGCAATGGCGCAGAACCCCTATGCGGCCGATGCCGCCTGTCGGCAATACGCCCAGCAGGCCGTCGCTCCGATGCAGGCTCAGTCGAATACCAACACGGTTGGCAGCGCCCTCCTTGGCGCCGGGCTCGGCGCCGCCCTCGGCGCGGCCGTCGGGGGCGGCCGCGGCGCGGGGATCGGCGCCGCATCCGGTGCGATCGTCGGCACCGGCGCCGGCGCGGCAAACGCACAGTACGACGCGGGCTACATTCAGCAGCAGTACAACGCCTATTACTACGGCTGCATGCAATCCCAGGCCCCGGCGCCGCAATACAGTGCGCCGCCACCGGGCTATCCGGCCGCCGGCTATGCACCGCAGCCCTATACCGGTTACTCACCGCAGCCGTATTACGGCTACCCGCGTTAGCAAGGAGGAATTCGCCGCTCAGAGGCCGTGCGGCGCCGGCGCGTAGACGAGCCGGCGGCGCGGCGCTTTGACGGCGTTTGGCTTGGCGTAGATCTGCTTTGTCGCTTCGACCAGCAGCACGCCGGCGAAGGTCGGAAACCAGCGCCGTCCGATCCGCTCCCAGGCCAGCGCCGAGCGCAGCATGACCCGACTGCTGGCCGGCGGGATGAACAGCGCCGCGTCGGAGCCAACCGGGGTGAACTGCTCGTCGCGCAACAATTGCGACAGTTGCGACATCGTATAGGGCCGGCCGGAGCCGAACGGGGTGCGGTCGAGCCGCGCCCAGATGCCACGTCGGTTCGGCGCGACGATCAGCAGCCGCCCGCCGCCGGCGAGCACCCGCCAGATCTCCTTCAGCATCGCCCGGACTTCCTCGCTTGTCTCCAGAACGTGCACCAGCAGGACCCGGTCTATCGAATAGTCGGGGAAGGGAAGCTCGCCCTCGTCGGCGAGAGACACCAGGTTGCGCCCCTCGGGCGGCCAGCGCAGCACGCCGAGCGAAGCCGGCATCACGCCGATCGTGCGCTCGGTCTCCGGCGCCAGCGCCGACAGAAACGGGGTCGCATAGCCGATGCCCAATAGCCGCATGCCGCGCAGTTCCGGCCATACCCGCTGGACGGCGCGGCGGATCATTCGCCGGGCCACCTGACCCAGCCCGGTGCGGTAGAAATCCCTCAGATCGACGACATCGGACGCCATGCGCGATTGTAACACGCTCGCGGATTACGCGACGACGGGCCCTTCGCGTTTAGCCGAGCCGGGCCGCGATTGCTTCGCTCCGCTCGCAATAACGCCGTTTTCATTTTTCATTGTCATTGCGAGGAGCGCAGCGACGAAGCAATCTCACTCGGAAGGGCAATTGTCGAGGAGCGCTGCTGCCATGCCGCTGAAAATCCGCCCGGCGGAGCCCGACCGGCTGCCGGATTTCGTCGGGGTCGTCGAGGGCATCGATCTGTCCCGCCCGGTCGGGCCCGAGGAGGTCGCGGCGATCACCACTGGGATGGACCGTTTCGCCGTTCTGATCTTTCACGATCAGAAGATCGACGACGAGCAGCAGCTCGCCTTCAGCCGGCATTTCGGGCCGCTCGAACACGCGACGTCTCACGGGATCGAGCGGCAACAGCAGCGCGGATTGGTGCCCGAGATCGCCGACATCTCGAATCTCGGGCGCGACAACGAGATCCTGGCGCGCGAGGACCGGCGGCGCCTCTTCAGCCTTGGCAACATGCTGTGGCACTCGGACAGCTCATTTAAGCCGACCCCGGCGAAGTATTCGCTGCTGCATGCCCGCGTGATCCCGGATAAGGGCGGCAACACCGAATTTGCCGACATGCGCGCGGCCTGGGACGCGCTCGACGAGGAGACGAAGGCGCTCTGCCGCGATCTCGTCTGCATGCACAGCCAGATCTATTCGCGCGGCGTGCTCGGCTTCGAGGAATGGACCGAGGAGGAGCGAGAACGCAACCAGCCGGTGCCGCAACGGCTCGTTCGCCGGCATCCGGGCAGCGGCAGGCGCTCGCTGTTCCTGTCGGCGCATGCCGGCGAGATTGTCGGCTGGCCGGTGCCGGAAGCACGCGCTTTCTTGCGCGACCTCAACGAGCACGCCACCCAGCGACGGTTCGTTTATGCTCAGGAATGGCGGGTCGGCGATCTAGTCATGTGGGACAACCGCTGCATGATGCACCGCGCGCGGCGCTACGACCCGAACGCCGTGCGCGAGCTGCACCGCACCACCGTCGCCGATTCCGCCCCGACCCTGCAGCAGGCGGCGTAAGCTGACCCGTCATCCCGGCGAAGGCCGGGATCCACGGGCACCGCCGGGAAAGAGCATCGAAAATATCGCGCTGATCGTGCGAGAACCGGACGTCGGTGACCTGTAGAAGCATGGATCCCGGCCTTCGCCGGGATGACGGTCGATGAGGAGACAGTTGATGCAAATCGGCGCTGCGATGTTTTTCACCGATTACTCGATGAGTTCGGCCGAATTGGCGAAGGCGCTGGAAGAGCGCGGCTTCGAGTCGGTCTGGGCGCCCGAGCACTCGCATATCCCGCTGACGCGGAAGACGCCGTTCGCCGGTGGCGGCGAGCTGCCGAAGCAGTATTACGATGTCATGGACCCGTTCGTGACCTTGGCCGCGGCTGCGGCCGCGACCAAGACAATCAAGCTCGGTACCGGCGTGTGCCTCGTGATCCAGCGCGACACGATCCAGACCGCGAAGCTGGTGGCCTCGATCGACCAGGTGTCCGGCGGCCGTTTTTTGTTCGGCATTGGCGGCGGCTGGAACCAGGACGAGATGGAGGACCACGGCACGGTTTACGCGACGCGCTTCAAGAAGATGCGCGAGCAGATCGAGGCGATGAAGGCGATCTGGATCGAGAACAAGCCCGAATATCACGGCGAGATCGTCGATTTCCCGCCGATGATGACCTGGCCGAAGCCGGTGCAGAAACCGCACCCGCCGGTCATCGTCGGCGGCATGTTCCCGCACGCCGCACGCCGGGCATTGCGCTACGCCAATGGCTGGATCCCGCACTCGCGGCGGCCGCATTACGAGGACGTGACCGACTTCCTGCCGGAGTTCCGGCAGATGGCCGCCGCGGCCGGCCGCGATCTGGCCGAAGTGCCGGTGACGGTCTGGGGCGTCCAGCCTGATTACGACCGCCTGCGCCGCTACGAGGATCAAGGCGTGGCGCGCGGCGTCGTGCAGCTGGCGCCGGAGAAGGCGGACAAGACCTTGCCGATCCTCGATCGCTGGGCCGAGCTGATCCGGCGATTGGGATAACCGCGGCTCGTCTAGCGCGGAATCCATTTAAATTCGATCACCTTAGATCGTCATCCCCGGGTTTGACCCGGGGATCCCAACTGTTCGGTTCACCGGGGGATGGCCGGGTCAAGCCCGGCCATGACGAATAGGGGGAGGTGGTTCAATCTGATCGGATGCTGCTCTAGCGCGACCAGTAGCTCGGCTGGCCGTAGGTCGGCGGCATCTGCTGGCTGCACGTCTCCAGATCGCCCGGCAACCATTGCGGACAAGGGCCCATCCCGCTGGTGTAGGGATCGTAGCTCCAGGATTGCGGCGCTGCCGGGGCCTGATAACTGTAAGCTTGGTAACCGTAGAGATAGCCCGGGTATTGAATTTGTGCGTTGGCGACGAGTGCGGTTCCGGTCAGAAGCATTGAACCGATAAGCACAGATTTCACCAGTGTCATCACGATTCCTACTCTTCCGACGAGGAGGATCCCCTCACAGGGGCTGTTGGACAACATGCCACGGCCGTGGTCGTTCCGCGCCCGAGCTGCGGCGCTGGCGCAGCGGCAGGCCGTACCGTCGCGCCCGCGAACTCTGATTTAGATCCGTGGGCGAGCTGTTACGCTAGCGCGCGGTCCCGGCAACCGGAGTCCAGGAGGGCGGGTCGCTCGCCGGAAAGCTGTCTTCCGAGGCGACCGTCACCGGATCCGATTCGGCCGCCCAGCGGCGAACACTCGTCTTGGCGGGCTCGTTGCGGGGCTTGCCGGCCTCACCGAACCCGAGCCGGTTGTACAGCGCACAATGGCCGGTCAGCCCGCGCTGCAACAGCGCGGCGCCGCCGATCGCGGCGATAACGCGTGCGGGGGTCGGGCGCGCCAAGGCACGCAGCACCAGCGCCATGCCGCCGATTACCGAGCCGATACGCTCCGCGTTGCCGACGTTGATCGCGTTGGCTGCCATTGGTCGATCCACCTCAGGTTGCTCCCGTCGAACATCGCGGCGCGGGGACGGTTCCGGCACTGCCGACCGCCAACTGCCGAAACCTCGCCACAGTTTGAGGCATAATCGCGGCAGGCGGCGGAGGGGGTCTGCCGCCGGTTGGGGGATCACGACGATGCGCCCGGAGCGTCGCTTGGCCGGGACGAGAGCGGCCGTTCATGGCTGACCGGCCGCTGCGCATCGACCCGCGCGATCGCCCGGGCTATCCGCCGCCCCGTCGGCCGCCGCCGCGCCAACCGGCCGGTCGCTCGCGCGGACGGAAGCCGCCGCGCCGGGTCTTCGGCCGGATCGCCAGGCTCGGGCTGCTCGTGTTCCTGTGGTGTCTGATCTTTGGTGGCGGCACCCTTGCCTATTTCGCATTCACCCTGCCCGACACCAGCCAGCTCGGGATCGGCGAGCGCCGGCCGAGCATCACGATCCTGGCAGAGGATGGCAGCATGCTCGCCAGCTTCGGCGACCTGTTCGGCCAGCCGGTCACGCTGAAGGAGATGTCGCGCTATCTGCCGGAAGCAGTGATCGCCACCGAGGACCGCCGCTTTTACCACCATTTCGGCATCGACCCGGTGGGCCTCGTGCGCGCCGCCGTCACCGACCTGCGCGCCGGTCATCTGGTCCAGGGCGGCAGCACGATCACCCAGCAGCTGGCCAAAATCTTGTTTCTGACCCCGGAGCGCAGCTTCGCGCGAAAAATCCGCGAAACCCTGCTCGCGCTCTGGCTCGAGCATCGCTTTACCAAGGACCAGATCCTGGAGATCTACCTGAACCGGGTCTATCTCGGCGCCGGCACCTATGGGGTGGACGCCGCAGCGCATCGCTATTTCGGGAAATCGGCGCAGCAGCTGAGCCTGTTCGAAAGCGCCGTGATCGCCGGCCTGTTGAAGGCACCGACCCGGTTCAGCCCGGCGCGCGACCGCGACAAGGCGGCCGGACGGGCGGCGCAGGTGCTCGACAATATGGTCGAGGCCGGTTTCGTCAATGCCGCCGAGGCAGCCGCCGCCGGGAAGCAGGGCGCCGCCTCGGCGGCTCTGGCTCAGGCCCGGCCGGGTTCGCGCTACTTCGCCGATTGGGTCGCCGACCAGATCGGCGACTTCGCCGGCACCGCCGACCGCGACCTTGTCGTCCGCACCACGCTCGATCCCCGCATGCAGGCGGCGGCCGAGGCGTCCGTCGCCGACGTGCTGGCACGCTACGCAGCGAAGGACGCGGTCAGCGAGAGCGCGCTCGTGGCGATGTCGCCCGACGGCGCGGTGCGTGCGATGGTAGGCGGGCGCGATTACGGCCAGAGCCAGTTCAACCGCGCGACGCAGGCGCAGCGCCAGCCCGGCTCGGCGTTCAAGCCTTTTGTCTACCTGGCCGGGCTCGAAGCCGGGCTGCGGCCCGACGACCGTTTTGTCGACGCGCCGATCCGGGTCGGCAACTGGCAGCCGCATAATTACACGAACCGGTACCTCGGCGAGATGACCCTGGCAGAGGGCCTCGCCCAATCGATCAACACGATCGCGGTGCAGGTCGCCCAGCGCGCCGGCATCGGCAATGTCGTCGCGACCGCGAACCGGCTCGGCATCGCTTCCGACTTGGCCCAGGATGCCAGCATCGCGCTCGGCACCAACGAGGTGAACCTGCTGGAGCTGGTCTCGGCCTATGCGCCCTTCGCGAATGGCGGCACCGGGGTTCTTGCCTACGGTATCAGCGAGATCCGCGACACTGCGGGAAAGCTGGTGTATCGGCGCTCAGGCTCCGGGCCGGGCCACGTGGTCGCGCCCGAGCTCGTCGGTATGATGGCTCAGATGCTCGCTGGCGTGATCGGCCACGGCACCGGCAAATCGGCCGCCCTCCCCCGCCCCGCCGCCGGAAAGACCGGAACGACCCAGGAATACCGCGACGCCTGGTTCATCGGCTTTACCGCCGACCTCGTCGCCGGGGTTTGGCTCGGCAACGACGACAACACGCCGATGAACAAGGTGACCGGCGGCTCGCTGCCGGCGCTCGCCTGGCGCGATTTCATGCTGGCGGCGACCAAGGGCATGCCGGTCCGGCCGCTGCCGAGCGCACCCGCCACCGAGGATACCGCGCTCGACCGCCTCTTCGGCTGGTTTAGCGGGCCGACGGCCCCGACACCCGCGGCGCTACCGGTCGATCCCGGCCGCTATCCCGGCCCGCGCATCGGTAATTGAGACCCACTCCCACGTCGCGGGAGTGGGTCTACATCGTTCGGAAGTCCTAGCGCAGCGGCGAGAACTCCGCCGGGACGACAAACATGTTCTCTTGGCGGACGAACTGGCCGCGCGTCGCCGGCGGCCAGGCACCGGCCGCCCGCGCCTCATCGCGGATGCGGAAGCGTTCGGCGGCATCCTTGTAGGCCCAGACATGAATCCACTGGTTGAGCCCACCGATTTCGGTATGGCCGCAGAAGGCGAGCGGGGACAGTTTGGTGCGCCCCTCGATCCGCTCGGCCCATTTCTCGATCACCGTCGGCGCCGCGCCCGGCAGCATCGTATAGGTGCGGATCTCATAGAGATTGCCGAGCCGGCGCGGCTCCAGCTTCGGCGAGAACGGCGCCGGGACGATGATCTTCGATTCCATCTCCTCGATGAATTCCTGGATCTTTGGCGGCCAGCCAGGGATCGACTGCGAGCGAACCTTGGTGCGGTGCGCGAGATCGTCATAAGGCCAGCAATGGATGATCCGGTTGAGCGGGCCGACTTCGGTGTGGAAGAAGGCGCCGAGCGGCGACACCTTGGTCCGCTCCTTGAGCCCCTCGGCGAACCGGTTCTCGACCTCCGGGATCGAACCCGGCTTCATGCGGTAGGTGCGCATCTCGATGATCATGACGTTCCTCCGAAAAAGGTGACGCTGCATTGTAGAGAGGGATTTCGGCCGCACCAGTCCGCTTTGCGCATTCTCAGGGGAGCCGGGCGATACGCTCGGTGAGGAGCCGGAAGAAGCCGTCGCCATCGACCGCCTCGATGAAGCGGGCGTTTGTCGGCCGGCCGCTGACCCCGCGCCAATCGACGACCGTCATGCCCGTCGCCAGCGGGCTCTGCGTCTCTACGGCGACATTGACTTGCCGCCCCTGGAACAGCTCCGGCGCGATCAGATAGGCGATGACGCAGGGATCGTGCATCGCCATCCCCGGGCCGATCAGCGAGGCCGCCGCGGCGCCGCAACGCGTCGCGAGCTGGCGGAGCAGAGCCAAATGTTCCGGCGTGCAGCGCAACTCAGCCGTCACATCGAGGGAAATCATCGTGATCGGCACCCCGCTGTCCAGCACCAGCGCCGCCGCGTGCGGATCGACATAAATGTTGAACTCGGCCGTCGGGGTCATATTACCCGGAACCCGCGAGGCGCCGCCCATCAACACCAGCTCGCCGATGGCCGCCGTGATCTCCGGCGCCATCACCAGCGCGACGGCGATATTGGTCAACGGACCAAGGGCGCAGAGCGTGACGCTGTTCGGGTCGGCCGCGCGGAGCCTCGCGATCAGGAAATCGACGCCATGTTCCGGCCGCGACGGCACAGTGGGCGGCGGCAGCACCAGGCCACCGAGCCCCGAGCCACCATGGACGTGCTCGGCGCTGATGAGACGTCTGCCCATCGGTCGCGGGCAGCCGGCAAAAACCGGGATTTCGGTTCGGCCCGCGAGTTCAACCAGGCCGCGGGCATTCCGTTCGGTAATCGACAGCGGCAGATTGCCGGCAACCGCGACAAGCCCGAGCACCTCGAGCTCGGGCGAGGCAAACGCCAGCAGGATCGCCACCGCATCGTCGATCCCGGGATCGGTGTCGATGATGATCCGACGCGGCATTTCTCCGGCTCAGCCTTGTGCAGCCGAAGAGAACGCTAGCACAAACGCGTGGCGGAGCGTCGAGCGCGGGCTTGACGCCGCGAGCGAACCAAAGTAGAACGTCGGCTGACGTTTAGGATTTGTTCCCCGATGCGGGAGATTTCTCATGCTGACGAAAAAGCAGCACGAGCTGTTGACGTTCATCAACCGGCGGCTGTCCGCAACCGGCATCGCACCGTCCTTCGACGAGATGAAGGATGCGCTCAACCTGCGGTCCAAGTCGGGCATTCACCGCCTGATCAGCGGGCTCGAGGAGCGCGGCTTTATCCGACGCCTGCCGCACCGCGCCCGCGCCCTTGAGGTGGTCAAGCTGCCGGAAGAAAGCGCGGCCTCGACGGCAACCGAGCGCGGACGCTTCTCGCCGACGGTCATTCGCGGCGATTTCAGCGCGGCTCTGCCGGGCACGCCGGTTGCCGCCGATATCGAGGCGGTCGATCTGCCGCTTTATGGCCGGATCGCCGCCGGCACGCCAATCGAGGCGTTGCGCGACCAGAGCAACACCGTGGCCGTGCCCGGCAGCCTGATCGGCCGCGGCGAGCATTACGCCCTCGAAGTGGCCGGCGACAGCATGATCGATGCCGGCATCCTCGACGGCGACACCGTGATCATCCAGCGCTGCGACACAGCCGAGAACGGCGCTATCGTCGTCGCCCTGGTCGAGGGTGTCGAGGTCACCTTGAAGCGCCTGCGCAGCCGCGGCGGGTCCATCGCCCTGGAACCGGCCAACAAGGCTTACGAAACGCGTATTTTCGGCCCCGATCAGGTCAAGGTCCAAGGCCGTCTCGTCGGCCTGTTGCGCCGCTACTGAGCCCCCGCGCAGTCGGCTTCTTTCTCGCTGACTGCCGACCCAACCTAAAATTGGCCGCAATCTAGTTATTCTCTTAAACCGCGATTCGGGCGACATACGCCGAGACCGGCGTTTAACATGCGTCATACCCGTTGGGCCAGGTATATGGGGCTTTGGTGAGAAAGCGCCCGATCTGAACGGATTACCTGCGACATTGCGACCGCATCGCAGCCATGCGCTTGAACGCGCCGGCCGGGTGCGCAATTAGATGTTAACGCGCTTGCGTTAGAAATGGCTCAACCTCAGGTTAAGTGAGTATCACACATGAAGCGCTCGATGATTGGCAGAAGCGGCGCGTTGACGGTAGCAGCGGCCTTGACGCTCGGCGGCTTGGCCATGCTGCCGCTGGGGGCGCAGGCGATGGGTCGGGATACGGTCCAAAGCTTCTACAGCACGCTGCTCTCGACGATGCAGAGCGGCCGCTCGCTCGGCGGGCGCGGGCGGTATGCGCGGCTGGAGCCGGTCGTGCGGCAGGTCTTCGACATTCCGTTCATGACGCGCCTGGCCGTCGGCCCGGAGTGGGCGAGCCTCAACGAGACGCAACGGCAGCAGGTGACGCAAGCCTTTGAGAGCTATGTCGCGGCGATCTACGCCGAGCGCTTCGACAGCTATTCCGGCGAGAGCCTGCAGGTCACCGGCGAGCAAGCTTCGCCGGGCGGCACTATCATCACCAGCCAAATCGTCAAGTCCAACGGCGAGCCGGTGAACATCAATTACCTGGTGCGGCAGAACGGCGGGACCTGGCAGATCGCCGATGTCTATCTCGACGGCACGATCAGCGAGCTGGCAACGCGGCGGTCTGAATTCGCCTCGATCCTGCGGACCCAGGGCATCAACGGCTTGATCGCGATGCTCAACAACAAGGCGGCCGTTCTCGCCGCTCGATTGTAGCGGCGGCTCTATCGCCGCGCACCCGGCGGCAGCGGCCTATCCCGCCACCGGGTGAACGTCCTGCGGTATTCGGCAGGCACGGGGGCCAGGGTCAGTAAGGCCCGGCCTCGCTTTGATGTTGTTGCCGAGAATCCGGCGCCGGTTGCCGCGCCGGGCCATCTCTGTATCCTCCAATCCGCGATCCCCCTATCCTGCCCGCATTGCTCAGAGAACGCACGGGAGTAGGCAGCCATGATTCACGTCATCGCCATCATCACCGCCAAACCCGGGAAGCGCGAGGAAGTGCTGGCCGCGTTCCGCGCCAACATGCCGGCCGTCCATGGCGAGCGGGGCTGCATCGAATACGGTCCGGCGATCGACGCCGAGGGCGGCCCCGGCGCCAAATACGGCCCGGACACTTTTGTCGTGGTCGAGAAATGGGAGAGCCTCGACCATCTGAAGGCGCACGCCGCCTCGCCGCACATGCAGGCCTACGGCGCCAAGACCCGCGACCTTCTCGCCAACCGCGAGATCCACGTTCTGTCGCCGGCCGCCTGAGCCGCGTTCACCGGATGTGCAGCACGGCCTTGCCGGTGAAGTCGCGGTCGAGCAAGCGGCGGGCAATCGTTCCGATCTCGCTCCACGACGCCTCGACCGCGATCTGCGGCCGCAACTTCTTCGCCGCGATCAGCTCCGCCAATAGCTCCAGCCCAATACCGGCACGCTCGACGCTCATCAGCTCGTGGAACAGGGTCAGGCCATAAAGCCTGGCCCCGCCGGTGCCGAAGAACTCGCGGCTCTCGAAAGTGGCCGTGCTCGCCGCCGAGACGCCAAAGGTCACGCAGGTGCCGCCCGGCTGCAGCATGCCGAGCGCGGCGCTCAAGGCCGAGCCGCCAAGCGAATCGAGGATCAGCCAGAATGGCCCATATGGCTTCGCGGCCGAGAGGTCGGCGCCGAGCACGACCCGATCACCGCACCATTCGGTGACGGCGGCGCGGTGTTCCTCACGCCGGACATGCCCCCAGACAAAAGCGCCGGCGGCTGCGGCGAGCTGGCAGGCGAGATGCCCGACCCCGCCCGAGGCGCCGTCGACCAGCAACTTGCGGCCAAGAAGCAATCCGCCCTGCCGCAGCGCATGCAGCGCGGTCAACCCAGCAACCGGCAACGTCGCGGCTTCTGCGTCGCTGACCGCATCGGGCAAGGCGGCTACCGCATGGGTGCGACAGTTGACGCGCTCGGCCCAGGCTCCGGAGGGCAGAATGCCGACGACGCGCGTGCCCGGCTTGGGGCCGCTGCTGTCGACCGCCGCGGTCTCGACCACCCCGG
The DNA here is from genome assembly GCA_036008175.1 of Allostellaceae bacterium. Classification (GTDB taxonomy): domain Bacteria; phylum Pseudomonadota; class Alphaproteobacteria; order ATCC43930; family CGMCC-115725; genus DATARH01. The sequence goes on along the minus strand of DASYOB010000158.1, from coordinate 44,802 downwards.
CGAAATCCCAGCCCGGTTGCCAGCCGGGCTCGGCCGCCTGCAATGCCCGCCGGGTCTCGCCGCGATTGAGCGAGATGGCGGTGACCCGCACGCCGACCTCGTCGCGGTCCGGATCGCGCAATTCCACAGGCTTGATCGCCAGTCTTCCCGGCGCCGCCGGGTCGACGACGATGGCGCGGATCCGCTGCAGCATCGTGCTCCTCCCTCTCGAATACGGCATTATCGCCGTGCCTGAGAGCCGCGGACGAGAGTAATCAACCGACGCCTGCCGCCCGAAGCGGTGGCGCTGCGCAGCAGAGGATTTTATCAGGTGAGACGCGTCACGATCTGGCTATACCGGGCGATCGGAGCCGGCATCGCGATCGTGCTGATGGAAGCGCTGGCGCGGCTGGCTGGCGAGCCGTTGGCCCGCGTGCCGTTCGTGACCTCGATCGTGCTGACCCTCGGCATGCCGGAGAGCGAGGCGGCACAGCCCTATGCGGTCGTTGCCGGACACCTGCTGTCGACCTTGGCCGGATTTGCCGCGCTGTGGTGCCTCGGCGCCGGCACGACGGCCGCCGCGGTCGGGGTCGGGTTGGCTGCGCTGTTGATGCTATCGGCGCGAGCCTTGCACCCTCCCGCGGGCATCGACGGTTTTCTCGTACCGCTCCTAGGCTTACCGCTCGGCTGGGCGCTGCAACCGGTGCTGATCGGCGCCGTGCTGCTGGCGTTTTTCGCCAGGTTGTGGTCGCGGGGCGAAGTCCTGCTGCTGCGAAGCCCGGCTAATCCTGCGCAAGCGCCTCGCGGGTAACGACGACCTCGCCGGCGGCGGTCAGGCGGATCAGGTTGACCGTGCCGACGTAATCGGGTGAGCCGGAGTAGTAGGCCGGCACGGCGCCGCAGCCGACCTGCGCGGCGCGATCCCAATGGCCGAGCGCCAGGTAATCGGCCCCGGTCGCGGCGATCATCGCGTCGCTGATCAGCCAGGAGGGGCGCAGCGGGCTGGCCCAGGTTTCGGGCGGCTCGTAATGGCCGTGGCCGATCGCGATCTGCCGGCGCGCGGCGCGCGGCGGCGGGTCGCGCAACGGCACCATGTCGTGGTAGTCGCGATGGGCGTTGCCCCAGAGCTCAAGGTCGTGCGCCGCGAACGGCACCGTCTGCGCATGGGTCATGCCGAGAATGCTGAGGTTCGGGATCGAGGCGAAGCCGCCGCGGGCATAGACCGAATCCGCAATTACCGGATCGTGGTTGCCGGGAAGGATCACCACCGGCAGCCCGGCGTCGGCCAAAAGCTTGCCGGCGCGATCGATCGTCTTGGCGGTGACCATGTGGTTGTCGAAGGTATCGCCGGCAAGGATCGCGACATCCGCACCGAGCGCGCGGGCCGTCGCCAGCACCGCGTGCAGACCGGCGGTGCCGTCGCCGTCGTGCAGCGCGGCGATCCGCTCATCATCGACATGCAGATCCGAACTATGGACAACGATGATGTCGCGAGCGGGTGCATCAAAGTCCTTTGGCACTATTTCTCTTCTGTCCTTTCTTCATCTCATCCCGGCGAAGGCCGGGATGATGGACTATAAGCCGATCCCTGGTGGGTTTCGCAGCGCGGAAGCGGGAGGTCAGGTCCGCTCGAAATCGATGCGCTCGGTGACCGGCAGGCCGTAGAGCTGACGGCGCAGGCAGTCGAGGCCCAGCTCGACCGCGCCCAACCGTACCCATTCGCGGCCGCCGAGGATGCGCGAGCGACGCGATTCGACCGCATCCTCCGTTGCGATTGCGAGACAGATCGTGCCGCCGAAATCGATGCGGTCGGGGCCGTCGTCGAGATCGATCAGCACGGCGAGCGCGTGGCTGGCGCCGCTCTGCCGCCGCGCCGCCTGCGCTACCACCTCGGCGCTCTCGCGGGTGATCTCCATCGGTGTCGTCAAGGCGAGCGCGTCCCACAGCTCGCCGATGTCACGGGCAACGATACCCCGGCGGAACACCTTCTCGGCGCCGGGCAACGGCGCGATGCGCGCCGCCATCTGGCCGCCGGTGAAGGTCTCGACCAAGGTCAAGGAGCCATCGCACGCGGCGAGCGCCTTCAGGATGACGCCCTCGAGCGTGTCGTCGTCCTCGGCCAGGATGAAATTGCCGAGCCGCTTGCGGATCTCGGCGACGACCGGGACAAGCTTCCTCTCGATATCCCCCGTGTCGTCGCCGCGCACCGTCACCTTGGTCTCGATCTGCGGGTAATGCGCGCGAAAGCCGAGCTTGGCGCTGCCGTCGGGGACCAGGTCTTCCACCCCTTGCAACAGCGCGTCGACATGCGATTCGCCAAGCCCGTAGGAATGAAAGCGCTTCAACTGGATCGCGGTCTGCGCGCCGTTACGGGCGAGGAGGCGCGGGATGATCTGCTCCTCCAGCATGCGGCGCAGCTCGCGCGGCACACCGGGGGTGAAGAAGAACCGCGCCTTGCCGATATCCAGCGCAAAGCCACAGGCGGTGCCGATCGGGTTGTCGAGGATCTCGGAGGTGGTCGGCAGCATCGCCTGCTTTCGGTTGTTCGGCGACATCACCCGGCTGCGTCGCTGGAAAAATGCCTCCATCGTCGTCAGCCATTCCTCATTCAGCACGAGATCGACGCCGGCGGCCTGTGCCGCGACTTCCTGCGACAAATCATCGACGGTGGGCCCGAGGCCGCCATTGACGATGACCGCATCGGCGCGCTCCCCGGCGTGCAGGAAGGCCGCAAGCAGCGTCTCGCGATCGTCGCCGACCGTGGTGCCCCAGCGCGCCGATAGCCCGACATCCTCGAGCTTCTGGGTGATGTAGCTGAAATTGGTATTTACGATCTTGCCGGTGAGGACCTCGTCGCCGGTGCAGATGATCTCAATGAGCATGCCTATCCCTGTGTCTCTATCGTCATCCCGTAACGCAGCACGGTCACCGGCTCGATCGTCACCAGCCCGCTGCCGATCATGGCCTGTACGACCGCCAGAAATGCATCGATCTTGTCCCGGCTGTCGACGATCTCGATCAGGATCGGAAGGTCGTGCGACAACACCAATTCGATACGGTGGATACGGCTCGATTCGCCGAACCCGGCGATGCCGCGCAGGGCGGTCACCCCGGCCATCGCCATCTCGCGGGCGCGATCGACGATGGCGTCCACGAGCGGTCTGCCCTCAACGGAGTCGTTGGCGCCGATATGGATGCGCAACCGCATCGCCTCGCCGGGGATTTGCATCGGCACCTCCCGCGCTCGCCTTCGGCCTCGGGGGCTCCCGTCAGGCAATGAAATTGAGCCGCAGCCCGGGCTCGGGCCATTCCATCGCGGCGAGCTGACCCGTCGCGGACAGCGTGATGTAGGCGGTGCGCAGGTCGGCGCCGCCAAAGCAGATATTGGTCGGGTAGACATCCGGCATCTTGACCTGGCGCACCACCTGACCCATCGGCGAAATCACCGTGATGTGGCCGGTGACCAGGGTCGCGACGCAGATATTGCCGGACGCCTCGACCGCCAGACTGTCGAAGCGCTGGAACCCCGGCAGGCCGCACACCAGCCGGCCGCCATGGGGGGCCGGGAACGGCTCGTGCTTGACGGCGCCCGGCTCAAGGATATCGAAGGCGAACAGGCGCGAGGTTTCCGTGTCGGCGACGTAGACCGTCTTCTCGTCCGGCGACAGGCCGACCCCGTTCGGGGTGACGATCGGATAGGCGATTTCGGTGATCTTCGAGCCGTCCGGCCGCGCGTAGTAGAGCCCGCCATGGTCGCGGTCGCGCGCTCGCCTTTTGCCGAGGTCGGTAAAGTAGAACCCGCCCTGCTTGTCGAAGACGATGTCGTTCGGCGCCGACAGTTTGTGCGCGCCGCAATGAGTATAGAGGACCTTGGTATCGCCGGTCTTCGGGTCGATGCGCTGGATATAGCCGCCCTTGTAGTCCGGCGACGGCCCGGTCGACAGAAAGGACGGGGTGGTCTCGTAGACGTTGCCCCCATTGTTGCATACATAGAGCGCGCCGTCGGGGCCGAGCGCCAGCCCATTAGGGCCGCCGCCCGCCTTGCCAATCTCGGTCTTGCTGCCGTCCGCCGCGATCCGGGTCACCGCGCCGCCGGCGATCTCGCCGAGAATGACCGAGCCGTCGGCCATCGCCACCGGGCCCTCCGGGAAAAGCAAACCCGTCGCCACGATACGAATATCGGCCATACCGCCCTCCTACGCGCTTCCTCGCGCGCAGTTTTCCCGCGAGACATCCCGCGCCGTCAATGCGCGGCCAAGCGGATCGGCTCTGCGCGGACACAAGAACCGGTAGCGCGGAGTCGACCGATCACGCCCGCTTGCGGGACCTGCCGGCGGGTTCGGCGCGGGCTGCGGCCTTGTCGGCCTTGTCGGCCTTGGCGCGCCCGCCGTCAACCGGCAGCAATAGGTTGCGCTGGGTGCTCGACCCGGCGGCAGCCTTTCGGCCGCGCGAGGCCGCTTTCGTCGGTTTCTCGGGTTCCGCGGTCGCGCGGCTCGCTGCGCGGCGCGGCGATGCATCCTCGCCTTTCTCCTCGGCGGCGAGGCTGCGTTTCAGCGCGTCCATCAGGTTGATAACCTGCGCCGGCTTCCGCTCCGGCTCTGCCGGCGCCAGCCGGCCCTCAAGCTTCTCGTCGATCAGCTCGCGCACCGCCTTCTGGTAGCGGTCGACGAATTTGCTCGAGTCGAACGACCGGGTCTTGCGCTTGATGATCTGGTCCATGATCGCCAGTTGGTCTTCGTCGACCGAATCCGCGGCGATCGAGCCGAAGAAATCCTCCGGCTTGCGGATCTCGTCCTGGTAGCGGAGCGAGTTGCCGAGGAGGCCGGTGCCGAGCGGACGGATCGCGATGATCCGTTCCTGCCCATTGATGACGACCTGGCCGACCGCGGTCTTGCCGGTTTCGCGCAGCGCTTCACGGATGACCCGGTAGCCTTCCTCGGCAACGCTGCCGTCCGGAACGAGATAATATGGCGAGTCGAAATAGATCGGGTCGATATCCTCGACAAATTCGCTGATATCGATCGTGTCGGTGGTCTCGAGCCGCAGCCGCTTCAGATCGTCGGGGTCGACCGTGACGTAGCGGCCCTTCTCGTATTCGTAGCCTTTGACGATGTCGGCGCGCTCGACCGGGCCCATGCCGGGCACGATCAGCTGTTGCCGGACCCGTTCGCCCGAGGGCTCGTGGATCTGGTGAAAATGGACCCGGTCGCGCTCGCTGGTTGCGGTGTAGAGCCGCACCCCGATCGTGACGAGCGAAAGCTTCAGAAACCCGGTCCAATACGGGCGGGCGGCGGCTGCCATCGGGACTGCTCCTACACGTAGCGCGTCAAAACTCAACGGGATCGGTGCGCTTGCTGTTCCCGACCGGTCCCAGTGTGGTTGTGCGAAACTCGTAATGTGACATCGGAAGTTAATTGCCGCAAGTAATGGCGCGGGTAGGTAGTGGGTCAGTTTGCTTGTAACGGGATGAAACCGCGCGGAAACCAGACGCCACGCCGGTTCGGCGGTTCCATGTTCGGCAGGATATGATCTGGGTCGAGTGTCGAGACATCTACATCAGCAATCACGGCCGCTATTCCTGATAGTTCTTTGCCGTGAAACACCGCCTCGCGCAAAAGCGCCATGGCGTCTTCCTCGGTCCATGCGGTGACGCCATAGCCAAGCCGGGATCGCGATGCGCCCGGAATCGGCGCGCTATCGTCGAACCGAAACCAATATCGCCGAAGCTGCATTTAGGCTTACCCGACCGGCCTTTCGCCCAGTTTCGCCGAACGCTCCGCTTCCCAATCTCCGATAACCCGAACCATGTCGGTCAATGACCAAGGCTTGGCCGTCACACCCGCTGCCATCGCCGGGGTTAGCCGCACGCTTTGATGGATGCGCACAAAGTTGTAGTGCATGAAGTGGATCGCGACAGCGGTGGCGCACTCGCCTTGCTCAGCAGCGCCGCTTAGGCCAAGGTCGCGGCAGAGGAGATTTATCGCCCCGATGCACTCGACAATTCGCCTCCCGACCGATTTGGCCTCACATTTCCGGATTTCCGCCCCATGCCTGTGCAACCGTCTCAACAAGTCGTTTCCGAGCTTGCCCCGACCGGCGTGCTGCGCGCCGCGATCAACATGGGCAATTTCCTGCTGGTGACCGGCAAGGATCCCTCGGGCGATCCCTCCGGGGTCTCGCCCGACATGGCGGCGGCGATCGCCGCCCGGCTCGGCGTGCCGGTCAAATACGTGCCCTACGCCCGACCCGGCGAAATCGCCGATGACGCCGAAAAGGGCCTTTGGGACATCGGCAACATCGGCGCCGAGCCGCAGCGCGCCGCGGTCATCAACTTCACCGCGGCCTATTGCGAGATCGAGGCGACCTATCTGGTACCGGCCGGCTCGCCGATCCAAAGCGTCGCGGAGGTAGACCAGCCCGGCAAGCGCGCCGCGGTGACGGCGCGCAGCGCCTACGGTTTGTGGCTCGAAAACAACTTCAAGAAAGGCGAGTTGCTGCAATTCGACAATGCCGACGCCGCGATCAAGGCGTTCGTCGACCAGAAGATGGACGCCTATGCCGGGCTGCGTCCCGGTCTGATCGATGTCGCCGCCAAGCTGCCCGGATCGCGCATCCTCGATGGTCAGTTTACCGCGGTGCAGCAGGCCGTGGGCACGCCGAAAAAGAACGCGGCGGCGTTTGCCTTCCTGCGCGAGTTTGTCGAGGAGGCGAAGAAATCCGGCCTGATCACCAACCTGATCGAACGCCACGGCGTAACCGGGCGTCTCTCGGTCGCGCCACCAGCCTAGCCGAGCAAAGGCGATGGCTGCGGCCGTCGCCTTGCCAAGCTTATTCAGCGGGAAGCGGGTACTCCTCGCCTGGCGCAACCGCTTGCGGGATGCGCAGCCAGAACAGCGAGATGATCGAGGAAGCCACGGAGCAGGCGGCGAGCGCATAAAGCCCGCCCGCATAGCTGCCGCTCAGCTCCCTGGCCCAGCCGACCATGCTCGGGCCGAAAAACCCGCCCAGGTTGCCGAGCGAATTGATCCAGGCAATCCCCGAAGCCGCGGCCGCGCCGGTCAGAAACATCGTCGGCATCGACCAGAACGGACCCTTCGTGCCATAGAATCCCGCGGCGGCGATCGACATGCCGACCACCGACCACCAAGTGCCGATCGTCAGCCCAGCGATGACGAGCCCGACGGCGGACAAGAGGCAGGTCCAGAAAAGCGTCCAGCGCCGCTCGCCGATGCGGTCGGAAAGCCAGCCGCAAAACACCATCGCGATCGCACCGCAGGTGTAGGGGATCATCGTGACCCAGCCGACCTGCATGTTGGAGATGCCCAGCTCTTTTATAATCGTCGGCAGGAACAGCAGCATGCCGAGGCTGGCGGTGACGATGCCGACATAATTCAGCGACAGCCATAGGACCTTCGGATCCCAGAACGAGCGGAGAATGCTCACCCGATCCTTTGTCTCGATCTGGTACCGCTCGCCGGCGATGCGTTCAGCCAGCCAGCGGCGCTCGTCCGGCTGCAGCCAGGTAGCGTCACTTATCTTGTCGGTTAGATAAAAGAACACCGCGACGCCGATCAGTACGGTCGGGACCGCCTCGAAAAGGTACATGCACTGCCAGCCCTTGAGGCCCCAGAGACCATCGAGGCTGAGCAGCGAGGTCGAGATCGGGGCGCCGGTCGCCACCGCGATCGGCAGCGCCAGCGTGAACCCTGAATTGATCCGCGCGCGATACCGGTCGGGGAACCAGTAGGTGAAGTAAAGCACGAAGCCGGGGAACAGTCCGGCCTCGGCGAGGCCCAGGAGGAAACGGATAACCATGAAGCTGTAAGGTGCGGGGTTCGCTGATGCTGCTTCCGCCGAGATGATGCCCAGATGAACTAAAGGCACCGTAACAATTGGAGCCAGAATGGGCGCGAGCTCTCTCGAGAAGGCGGTTGCCCCCGAGACGACCCCCCAGGTGACCATGATCCGCGCGATCCAAAGACGCGCACCGACCTTTTCCAGAATGATGTTGCTCGGCACCTCGAACAGCACGTAGCCCCAGAAAAACGCGCCGGCCGCCATGCCGTAGATCGCCGGGTCTAGACCGAGATCCTTGTTCATCGTCAATGCGGCGAAGCCGACATTGATCCGGTCGAGGTAGCAGAAGAAATAGGTGAGCGCGGCAAAGGGCAGGATGCGCAAATAAACTTTGCGCATCGTGATTTGCTCGAGCGAACGGACCATCGGGGCTCCTCGCGGCCATTGCCGCGTATACGCGCAATGGACCATATCTCGATCAAGACAATGTTCAACGCCCGGCCGGTGCGGCCGGTCTTTATGTGACCAACTGCCGCATCGTCGCGAGCGATCCGCTGGCTACCAGCCCGATCTACGCGTGCCCCGGAACGCGCGCCCTGCCGAACCACCATGCGTCCAGGCTCCACGCCCCGGCGCCCACCACCGCGACGTAAAGGAAGCCGCCCGTCATCGCCATATTCTTGTAGAAATTAATTTCCTGCATGCGGTCGGCGAAATTCGTGTGCGCGGCCAGTGCGGTGGCAACGCACCAGATCGCCATCACGATCCCGACGAAACGAGTGAAAATCCCGAACAGGATCGCAAGCCCGCCGCCCAGCTCGACGACGACCGCAACCACCCAGGCGACTTCCGGCAGCGGCAGCCCAAGCTTCGCGAAATACGCCTGGGTCCCCGCGGCGCCGAGCAGCTTCGACCAGCCGCCCGAGACAAAAATCGCGCTTAACAGCAGACGCCCGAGCAGCAGGGCGCCATTTTCTATTGCGGTCATGCCAATCTCCTGTTTCGTCAGCGAACGCTTGCGGGCTCCGGCAAGCTCGGCCCTCGCGGGCGTCGACCTTGTCCAGAGCGCAAGGCAAGTTGTATAAGCCCTATCGTGCCATCGTATAAGAGTTGAGATGGTCCGCGGCCTTTTGGCGGCCGGCAATGGGGGAAAACCGCAATGGCGCGATCGGCTTCGCTGACCTATTCCACCTCTGTGTCGCGGCTGGTGCTGGGCTTTGCCGCGGCCTTTCTTGCCACCCTCACCTTTCATCAGATCGGGCTTGAGATACTGCACCTGATCGGCGTGACTCCGGGCACTCCCTATAATACGGCGCCGGTGCCGCCGTTTGGGGTGCCGCAGGTCATCTCGCTCGCCTTCTGGGGCGGCATCTGGGGCATCGTCTTCGTGCTAGTCGAGCCTTGGCTCGCCCGCAGCCCTGGCGGTTATTGGGTGGCGGCTATTATCTTCGGCGCGATTTTCCCAACCGGGGCGTCATGGTTCATCGTAGCGCCTTTGAAGAGTTTGCCCCTCGGCTACGGCTTCCATTTCCCGGGGCTCCTCGTCGGGCCCATCGTCAATGGCCTCTGGGGCCTCGGCACGGCACTGTTCCTCGGCGTACTGACCGGCTGGCGCGGTCGGCCCGGAACCTAGCCGCGCCGCACTCACCGGATCGCCGCGGCGACCGCCGCGCCGAGATCCTTTGTTCCGGCATTGCCGCCGAGGTCCGGCGTTCGGGTCCCGCCTTCGGCGAGCACCTCGGCGATCGCGCGCTCGATCGCTTCGGCCGCGTCCTTCTCGCCGAAATGGTCGAGCATCATCGCGCCCGACCAGATCTGGCCAATGGGATTGGCGATGCCCCGCCCGGCGATGTCGGGGGCCGAGCCGTGCACCGGCTCGAACATCGAGGGGTATTCGCGCTCGGGGTTGATGTTGGCCGAGGGTGCGATCCCGATTGACCCGACCACAGCCGGCCCGAGATCCGACAGGATGTCACCGAACAGGTTGGAGCCGACCACGACATCGAACCAGTCGGGATGGCGCACGAAATGAGCCGTCAGAATATCGATGTGGTACTGGTCGGTCTTGATGTCGGGATATTCGCGGGCGATCGCGGCAAAACGCTCGTCCCAGTAGGGCATCGTGTGAATGATGCCGTTCGACTTGGTCGCCGAGGTGAGGTGCTTCCGACGGGTCTTCGCCAGCTCGAACGCGTAGCGCATGACCCGGTCGCAGCCGCGCCTTGTGAACACGGTCTGCTGCATCGCCATCTCGGCGTCCGTGCCCTCGTAGAGGCGGCCGCCGATTGAGGAATACTCGCCCTCGTTGTTCTCACGCACGACATAGAAATCGATGTCGCCCGGCGCCCGGTTCTTGAGCGGTGTGTCGACCCCAGCCATCAGACGCACCGGCCGCAGGTTGATGTACTGCTGAAACTGGCGCCGAAGCGGGATCAACAGCCCCCAGAGCGAGATGTGGTCGGGAACGCCCGGATAGCCGACGGCGCCGAGAAAGACCGAGTCGTACGGGCGCAGCTGGTCGAGCCCGTCCTCCGGCATCATCCGCCCGGTCTTGGCGTAGGTCTCGCAGCTCCAGTCGAATTCGCGCCATTCGAATGCGAAGCCATAGCGCCGGGCCGCCACCTCCAAGGCGGCGATGCCTTCCGGCACCACCTCGCGCCCAATCCCGTCGCCGGCGATGACGGCGACCCGGTATGTCTTTGCCATGAAATGCCTCCGTTTTCGGCAGGCAGCTTAAAGCGGATCGCGGCCTGCTGTCATTGCGAGCGAAGCGAAACAATCCCGCGCCGCATTGCCACAGGCGATCGGGATTGCTTCGTCGCTTTCTGCTCCTCGCAACGACGCGACTAAAATTGGATCAGGCGCCTATTTATCCATGTTCCAGATGTCCTGCAGGAGCTTCCATCGGCCGCCCTCTTTCTGCCAGACGACCGCGTATTTGAGGGCGCCATCCTGCGGCGGCTGAGTCTTGGTTTTAAAGCTGGCGGTGCCGATTTCCCGCACCGCGTTGCCGCCCAGCGGCTTCACGTCCAAGGTCGTGATCTTGATGTCGCTGAGCTGCTGCATCGCGCCCCGCCAAAAGCCCTCGATGCCGGCGCGGCCTTTGACCATCTGGCCACCGGCCGGCAGCACGTAGGCATCGGCCGTGTACATCGCCCCCACCGCCGCCGCGTCGCCCTTGTTGAAGGCGGCGGCCCACTGGTCATTCAATTTCTGGATATCCGCCTTGCTCTGCGCCAGCGCCGGCGTCGCGACTAAGACGAAACAAACAGCCGCCAGAACGACGCGTCGCATCCGAGCCTCCCCTTGTATTTTGGCCGATGCGGATGTTCCCGCGCTTTCAACCGCGGGGCAAGTTTCAGATCTCGATTGTCCCGGCCATCACCGGGACGCAGCGCCCGCCGATCCGCGTCTCGACGACGCTTCCGGCGCGCTTTTCGGCGGAGGCATCGAGGAGGCTCGGGCGGCCCATCTCGAACCCCTGCGCGATCCGCAGGTGCAGCGAAAGGTCGGGCCCGGGCCGCAGGCTTGCCAACAGCCCGGCGAGCGCCACATTGGCGCTGCCGGTCGCCGGGTCCTCAGGGACGCCGTGCAAGGGGGCGAACATCCGCGCCCGGATGTCGACACCCGCGACACCGTCAAAGACGTAAAGATGGATGCCGGTCGCGCCATCGACCGGGAAATGCTGGGCAAAGATTTCGGGTTGCGGTTGCGCCACCGCCAGCGCCTGCTGTGTCTTCAGCTCGGCAAAAATGAAAGCCGTCCCGCACGAAGCAACGCAGGGAGCGTGATGTCGCGTCTCGATGTCGTCGACGGCGAGTGAGCATGCCATCGCGACCACATCGGCGGCGACGTCGCCGCCCCGCGACAAAGGCCGCGGAGCGGTGAGCCGGGCCCCGAGGATCGTCGCGCCGTCCTTCAGCAACTCCAACGGCACCAGACCCGCTTTCTCCTCGAACAGCAGCGGATCGCCGATTGGGCGGCCATAAATTCTGCCGCGGTTGGCGAGCGCGAACGCGGTGCCGACATTGGGGTGGCCGGCGAAGCGCAGCTCGGCCTTGGGTGTGAAGATCCGCACCTCGGCCGTATGCGCGGCCTCTTTTGGCGGAAGCACGAAGGTCGTTTCCGACAGGTTGAACTCGCCGGCAATCGACTGCATCTGCGCCGTCGTCAACCCGTCACCGTTCAAAACGACCGCCACCGGATTGCCGCCGAACCGGCGCTCGGTAAAGACGTCGATCGTCACGAACTCAAGCTGCATTGGTCCAGTTCCTCGTACCTTTCCGCCTATTCGATCACCTCGTCGGCGCGGTCATACAGCGATTCAGGAATGGCAAGGCCGAGCGCATCGGCGGTCTTGCGGTTGATCACGAAACGGAAGCGGGTCGGCTGCTCGAACGGAAGATCGGCCGGCTTGGCGCCCTTCAAGATGCGGTCGATCAGATCGGCAACGCGCTCGCTGGTCTCGCTGCGCTCGACGCCATACGACATCAGCCCGCCCTCTCGGACAAGGTATTCCAATTCAAAGATCGCCGGCACCCGATGAGCGGCGGCAAACTCGATGATCCGCTTGCGGTTCAGATTGGTCAGGACATCCGTGACCATCAGGATCCCGCCGGGCATTTCTCCGATCATCGCGGCAAATGCCGCGTCGAAATCGTCAGGCTCCCGGACGCCCAGCGACTGTACCGTGATGCCCATCGTCGCGGCCGCCGCAGACGCTTTCCGATAGCGCGCGGTCATGCCGGCATCCTTGGCGTTGAACAGTATCGCTACACGGTTCAGACTCGGAACCGCCGTCTTCAGCAGTTCCAGACGCTTGGCGGACAACTCGGCGGCCATGTCCGAAATTCCGGTGATGTTGCCGCCAGGCCGGCTGAGGCTCGCGACCAAGCCGGTCTCAACCGGGTCACTAGCGCCGGCCACGACGATCGGCACGGTCGTCGTGCCTTCCTTGACGGCGCGCGCCGCGGGATAGCTCAATGTCACGATCACATCGACCCCGCTGCCGAGCAACTCCTTCACCAGCCCGGGCAACCGGTCCGCATTACCGTCGGCAAAACGGCTTTCGATCAGCAGATTGGTGCCGACCGAATAGCCGTGCCGCTCCAGGCCTCGAACGAGGCCATCCAAGGTCGCCGACACGACCGGAACGCTCGCGGCTCCGATCGTCAGAAATCCGACCCGGTAGACCTTACCCGGCGATTGCGCGGCAGCGTCGATCGTTATCGATGCAAGCACGAGCGCGATGACGGCGGCGACGCCTCTTCTCGTCATTTTCTTCCCCTTTTCGGCCTATCCGCCGCCTCGCAACGGATGCGCGTGGTCGAGCGGGCCGTGACCATGGCCGAGACCGGGGGCGCTGGCGATCGCACGTTGGACGTAGTCGCGGGCGCGATCGACGGCCGCTTCGACGGCCATTCCTTGCGCGAGACCGGTAGCGACCGCCGAGGCGAGTGTGCAGCCGGTGCCGTGCGTATGGCGGCTGTCGATGCGCGGGCTTTCCCAGACGCGAAGACCGGAAGCGCTGGCGAGCACGTCGTAAACCGTGTCGCCGGCCAGATGTCCACCTTTCAGCACTACCGCACGGCAACCGAGCTTGAGCATCGCCGTCGCGGTCGCTTCCATCGCCGCGCGGCCCTCGATCTTGCGCCCGGCGAGGATTTCGGCTTCCGGCAGGTTCGGTGTCAGCACTGTCGCCCGGCTGACGAGGAGTCGCTTGAGGGCATCGATCGCACCGGGCTCGATCAGCGGCGCGCCGCCCTTCGCCACCATCACGGGATCGACCACGAGCGGCACGTTGGCTGCGCGCTCGGCCAGCACGGCGGCCACGGTCTCGATCACACCAGCGTCGTGCAGCATACCGGTTTTGATCGCGTCGGCGCCGATGTCGTCGAGCACGACTTCCATCTGCTGCCGGATGAAGTCGGGGGCGATCGGCAGCACCCCAAAGACGCCTTCGGTGTTCTGCGCGGTCAGCGCTGTGACGGCCGTCGCGGCAAAGGCGTCGAGCATCGTGACGGTTTTGATGTCGGCCTGGATCCCGGCGCCGCCGCCCGAATCCGATCCGGCGACGATCAGCACCCGCCCCTTCATTCTACCACCTAGGCATTACTCCGCCGCCCGAGCCGGCGACTCCACTGCCTCAGTGCTCTGAGCGGCCGCGAGAACCGCCTGGCACACTTCATCGACAACGCTTTTGAGCAGCGCCTTGTCTTCGCTCTCCGCCATCACGCGGATAACAGGCTCAGTCCCGGAATTGCGGATGACCAGCCGGCCGGTATTGCCGAGCCGGGCTTCAGCCGCAGCGATCGCTTGCTGTACCCTCGCCGCTTCGAGGGGCTTGCCGTCGCCGTAGCGGACGTTGCGCAACAGCTGCGGCACCGGTTCGAACACCCGGCACACCTCGCTTGCGTGTCGCCCGGTCTCGACGATGGCGGCCAGTACCTGCAACGCCGCGATCAGCCCGTCGCCGGTGGTGGCGTAATCGCTGAGGATGATATGCCCGGACTGCTCGCCGCCGAGATTGCAGCCGACGCCGCGCATCTTCTCGACGACATAGCGGTCGCCGACCGCTGTCCGATGCAGGGCGATGCCCTGCCCGGCGAGGCAGCGCTCAAGGCCGAGATTTGACATCACCGTCGCGACGATCGCGCCGCCGGCGAGTCGGCCGCTGCGCGCCAGACTGCTCGCAATCAGCGCCATCAGCTGGTCGCCGTCGAGGATGACGCCGCGTTCGTCGGCGACGATCAGCCGGTCGGCGTCGCCATCGAGCGCGATGCCGATATCCGCCCGCCGCGCCAGCACCTCCTGGCGCATTTGCTCGGGCGCGAGGGCGCCGCATTCGCGGTTGATGTTGAACCCGTCGGGCGACACGGAGATCGGGAACACCTCGGCGCCCAATTCCCAGAACACGGTCGGGGCGACCTTGTACGCGGCGCCGTGCGCGCAATCGACGACAACGCGCAGCCCGTCGAGCCGCAGTCCTTTCGGGAAGCTTTGCTTCACAAACTCGATGTAGCGACCACCGGCGTCGTCGAGCCGCTTGGCGCGGCCGAGCTCCGACGCCGCGGCCCGACGCGACGGGCCGTTTTCGAGGCTTGCCTCGATCTTCAGCTCCAGCTCGTCGGATAGCTTGTACCCGTCCGGGCCGAACAGCTTGATGCCGTTATCGGCGAAGGGGTTGTGCGAGGCCGAGATGACGACGCCGACATCGGCCCTGAGGCTCCGCGTCAGCATCGCGATTGCCGGAGTCGGCAACGGGCCGACCAGAACGACGTCCATACCCATCGTGATGAAGCCGGCGGTCAACGCCGGTTCGAGCATGTAACCAGACAGCCGCGTGTCCTTGCCGATGACAACGAGATGCTTGTGGCTGCCGTTGTGGAAACAGTCGCCGACCGCCATCGCCACTTTGAGCGCCGTCTCCGGCGTCATCGGTTCGATATTGGCGGTGCCGCGGATACCGTCCGTCCCGAACAATTTGCGCGCCATCGCGCTCTCCCGTCCCCCTGCCCTATTTTCCACCGCCGCCAGGATTAGCGCCTGGCAACGGCGGGCATCCTAACAGAGAACGATCGCTAGAACGGGAGCAAGATGGCTACCCGCCCGGCTGCGGCTCCGGTTCGAGCCCGGTCGGCCGGCCTGAAGGCGGCACCGAGCTGCGCCGGCCCGGGCGCGGCTCCTCGGGCGTCGCGGGCCCCGCAGGGCCGGTGTCGCGCACGATCCGCTCGCCTTTGATCAAGCGCCGGATCTCATCCGCCGACAGGGTCTCGTACTCGAGCAGACCCTTGGCCAAGAGATGCAGCTCTTCTAGATGGCCGGTCAGGATCTCGCGCGCCGTGCGCTCGCCCTCGTCGATGATGCGGCGGATTTCTTCGTCGATCAGCTTCGCGGTCGCGTCCGATACATTCTTGCGCTGCGTGACGGAGTGGCCGAGGAAAACTTCCTCCTCGTTGTCGGCGTAGCGCAGCGGCCCCAATTTCTCGCTAAAGCCGAACTCGGTCACCATGCGACGCGCAAGCCCCGTCGCGCGGCGAATGTCGTCGGAGGCGCCGGTCGTCACCTTATCCGGCCCGAAGATCAGCTCCTCGGCGACGCGGCCGCCGAACAGGCTCGCCATCATCGCTTTTATCTCGACCTTCGACTGGCTGTACTTGTCGCGCTCGGGCAGGAACATCGTCACGCCGAGGGCGCGGCCGCGGGGGATGATCGTCACCTTGTGCAAGGGCTCGTGCGCCTCGGCGTAGAGCATGCACAGCGCATGCCCGGCCTCGTGATAGGCCGTGAGCTTCTTTTCGTCCTCGGTCATGACCATCGACCGGCGCTCGGCGCCCATCATGACCTTGTCCTTGGCCTGCTCGAACTCGCCCATGGCGACCGACCGCTTGCCGCGGCGCGCCGCCATCAGCGCCGCCTCGTTGACGAGATTGGCCAAGTCAGCGCCGGAGAAGCCCGGCGTGCCGCGCGCAATCACCTTTGGGTCGACATCCGAGGCGAGCGGCACCTTGCGCATATGCACTTTGAGGATTTTTTCGCGGCCGGCGACATCGGGGTTCGGCACCACGACCTGCCGGTCGAAGCGGCCCGGCCGCAGCAGAGCGGGATCGAGAACGTCGGGCCGGTTGGTGGCTGCGATCAGAATGACGCCTTCATTGGCCTCGAACCCGTCCATCTCCACGAGCAACTGGTTCAAGGTCTGCTCGCGCTCGTCGTTACCGCCGCCGAGCCCGGCGCCGCGATGCCGGCCGACGGCATCGATCTCGTCGATGAAGATGATGCAGGGCGCGTTCTTCTTGCCCTGCTCGAACATGTCGCGCACCCGGCTGGCGCCGACGCCGACGAACATCTCGACGAAGTCGGAGCCCGAGATCGTGAAGAAAGGCACGTTGGCCTCGCCGGCGATCGCCCGCGCCAGCAAGGTCTTGCCGGTGCCGGGCGGGCCGACCAGCAGCACGCCCTTCGGGATCTTGCCGCCGAGCCGCTGGAATTTCTGCGGGTCCTTCAGGTACTCGACGATCTCCTCGAGCTCCTGCTTGGCTTCGTCGATGCCGGCGACGTCCTCGAAGGTGATGCGGCCGACCTTCTCGGTCAAAAGCCGCGCCCGGCTCTTGCCGAAGCCCATGGCCCGGCCGCCGCCGCCTTGCATCTGGCGCATGAAGAAGATCCACACGCCGATCAACAGCAGCATCGGGAACCAGGACACCAGGATGCCAAACAGCGAGGGCACGTTTTCGTCAAGCGGCGCCGCGGTGATGCGGACGCCCTTGTCCATCAGGCGGCCGACGAGGCCCGGGTCGCTCGGCGCATAAGTCGTAAAGGCGCGGCCGTCAGTGAAATGACCGTTGATGTTGTTGCCCTGGATCGTGACGTCGGTGACCTGGCCGCGATTGACGTCGTTGAGGAAGTCGGAAAAGGCCAGCGTCGATTGCGGGCCGCGGCTCGAGGAGGTCTGAAACAGATTGAAAAGTGCGACGAGAAGCAGGCCGATGACAATCCAGAGGGCGAGATTCTTGCCGAAATTGTTCACGCTGCAGGCCTTTCAAAAGCGCCTCGGAGACCACGCCCCAGTCCACGCCGCGTCAAAAGCGTCGGGGGTTCCGCGCCAGCAAAAGATAGGATGCTCCCCGCATTAAACAACTGTAAAGCCCGCCGTTGTGAGCGGGTTTGCCGGACGGAAACCGAGGCACGGCAAAACCATTTCCGACGCTCGGCGATAACCTAGCGCCGGTATCGCGGCAAGCCCCTCTTCATCCCAGACAGCCGGCAGCACTGTATGGACGAACGGGGGCAGGCTTTCCGGGCCGGCCATCTCGCGACGCCGCAGCCCGGCGGTGCCGCCGCGGCCCAGATACCCGAGGGTAAATGCGCGGTCTGCGGTCGATCGAAGGCAAACAGCATAGCGTCGGTCCCAGGAGCGGCGTTCCCCCGGCTCAAGTCGCACCGCCGGCTCGGCGGCGGCAAGCTCGCGCAGCACCAGCAACCGGCCGCGCCACGGTACGAACCGGCACCCGCCGAGCGTACGGGCGCGCTCGGGTGCCATACTCAACCCAGCGCGCAACCGGGCAATCCGCGCCCGTCGCACCGGGTAGCGCGCGCCGCCGATCGTGGCGGCGATGCGGGCCAGCACCCGTTCCGCGACATTCGCATCCAGCGCGCCAAGTGCCGCTGGATCGAGAACGGCAAACCCCGCCGGATGCAGCACCGCCCTCTCCGCCAGCACCCGGTCGAGCACCCGCTCGCGCTGTACCCGCGACTGGCCGCACTCCCGGGCGGCTTCAATTGCGGCATCGAGGTGTCCGATATCGAGAGAATCCGTGTCCAACCGAAGCCGCGCGCGCTCGTAAGCCGGGTTCTCGTTACTCGGGTCTCGCAAGAACGGGTGCCGCTCGACCGCGAGCAGCGCGCCGAGGCGCGCGCGCGGTGCGTCGAGCAGCGGCCGCACCAACCGGCAGCCGTCGAGTTCGCGCACGGCGGACATGCCCGCCAGCCCATCGACGCCGCTGCCGGCGCGGCGGCGAATGAGATGGGTTTCCGCCTGATCCTCACGCTGATGCGCAGTCAACAGATGCAGGCAGCCACGCGCACGACACCAGTCGGCAAGCAGGCGATAACGTGCCTCACGCGCGGCTTCCTGGATACCGGTTTTCGGCTTCTCGCCGCTCCATATGAGAATTTCGTGTGGAATGCCGCGCGCGGCGAGCCATCCCGCCACCCTTCGCGCCTCCTTCGCGCTATCCGGCCGCAGCCCGTGATCGACCGTCAACGCCCACGCTTCTCCACCGCGCCCTCGCGCCCAACGATCGGCGAGGAACGCGAGCGCCATGCTGTCCGGCCCGCCGGAGACGGCGACGGCGATAAACGGGCGCGCTTCAAAGCCGCCGATCCCGTCGAGCGCGGCCGCGAATTCGCCAACGGTCAGCGCGGCGACAGACATTGCGGCCTCAGCAACCGATACGTTTTCTCTCGGCGTTGGCGCGTTCCTTGACCGTCGCGCCCGGGTTGGGAAAATCATGGTCGAGCTGGGCCAGCGCGACGCAGGCGTTTTGCTTCTGATCGGCACGGGACAGCGACATGCCAAGCTTTAGCAAGGCCTCGGCGGCCTTCGGGCTTTTCGGATAGCGCTTGTAGCCCTCGGCGAAAGCGGCCGCCGCCTCGATGTACTTGCCGCGGGTGTAGTAGGTCTCTCCGAGCCAATACTGCGCACTGCCGGCCATCGGGTCCCTCGGGTGCTGCTCAACGAAGGCTCTGAGCGCCGCCTCGGCGGAGGGATAGTCTGCCTGTTTCAGCAGGCCAAAGGCGTGGTTGTACTGCTCGGTTGGCGAACCGCTCGATGGCGCTGCGCTCGGCTGAACCGTGCCGGGCGCGGTGCGCCCGGCGTTCGCGGCAGCCTGCTCGGGCGAGGTCGGCGGGGACCCGGGCGGAGTCAGCGTGCCAAAGATCGGCGTCGTCGGCGGCCCGCCCGGCATCGGTCCACCAGGTGGCGGCGGCATCGCCGTCCCCGGCGCCAAGAGTGAGGCGGGCGGACTCAGACCGGCGCTGTCCGGCTGATACGGATCCGGGGGCCGCGAGCGCGAGCCTGAACCAATGCCCCCCGGCGCCGGCCGCGGCGACGGGCCCGCTGCCGCAATAGCGCCGGGCCCGGGCGCGGTCTGGCCCAGACGCATATCGACATCGCCGTTGATCTGCTCGAGGCGCTGGTGCAGTTGCTCGACCTGATTGGTAAATTCCTCGACCCGGCCGGTGAGCTCCCGCATCTGCTCTTCCAGCCGGTCCATGCGAACCTGCACGTTGACCGCCCCTGCGTCACCGCCCATCGGCGATGGGGCGCCGCGGTAGACTTGCCGCTGCAGCATGTTCAGATCGCGCTCGAGGCGGTCTAGGCGCTCGTCGGTGGAGCGGTCCTGGCTGAACCCCGGCGATGATGCCAGGACGATGGCAACGCCGAGCGCAACAGCAAGAGAAGCACGCGGCAGCAAGGTTCGCCGGAACATGGAAGAGGCCTCTGCGATTACGCGGGTGCGCCGGCGGGCGCTGGCGCCCGTCGGCCGGCGCGCGCTACAGCCCACACCCAGGCTGGGGCGGATCCATGCCGGCGCGTTAGCTGATACAACCGTTTTTGGGCAAAAAGAGGGCGCCAGAGGTCACGCGCCGGCTGAAAAGTGCGCCGAACGCGCGGCCCCGCAGCTGACAAATGCGCGGCCAATCAGCCGCCGTTGACCACCGTGACGCCGCGGCGGTTCTGCGCATAGGAAGACTCGTCCTCGTGCGGCACCGCCGGGCGCTCCTTCCCGTAGCTGATCGTCTGCATGCGGGAGGCCGGAATGCCGAGCGCCACCAGCACGTTCTTGACGGCCTGGGCCCGGCGCTCGCCCAAGGCCAGATTGTATTCACGCGTACCGCGTTCGTCGGTATGGCCCTCGATGGTGACCGAGACATTCGGATAGCGCTTCAGCCATTGGGCCTGACGCTGCAGGATCTGCTGCGCCTCCGGCGAGATGTCGGTCTGGTCGTATTCGAAAAACACACGGTCGCCGGCGGTCTGCGCGAGATCCTGCTGCGAGCCCGGTCCGAACCGCGACGAACTGATGCCGCCCGGTCCGCCGGGACCACCGCCCGGTCCTGCCTCTGGCGGAGTGCTGCCGCACGCGGCAAGCATCAAAAGCGCGCCGGTAACGGCTAGGATACGTTCGAACATGATTAAACTCCCCCTAAGCGGATCGATAATGGAGGTCCCGACAAGGGACCGAGTCGGGCGATCGCGCGCCGCAGAACCCCTGAGCCGCGCAGGCCCGTAAAAAGCGGCGGACTATATCGCCATGATCTAACGAAGCAAGGGCGACCAGGCCGGATCGGAAGCGTCGCCGGGGGTTTTCACCTCGCGCTGATTGCTTCCGGTCAGGTCGATCGAAAAGAGGCGCGGCCCGGCGCCGCGGCCCTCGCGGAAATACATCAGGACCCGGCCGTTTGGCGCCCAGGTCGGCCCCTCGACCAGAAAATCCTGCGTCAGCAACCGCTCGCCCGAGCCGTCGGGACGCATTATCCCGATGTAGAACGAGCCCCCTTCGATCTTGGTAAAGGCGATCAGATCGCCGCGCGGCGACCATACCGGGGTGCCATATTTGCCCGAGCTGAAGCTGATTCGCTTGGCGTCGCCGCCTTCGGCGCCCATTACGTAAAGCTGCTGCGATCCGCCGCGGTCCGAGTTGAACACGATCTTGCTGCCGTCCGGCGAGAAGGACGGCGTGGTGTTGATCGAGTTGCCGTCGGTCAGCCGCGTCATGCGCCGCGTGCGCAGGTCGAGGACAAAGATGTTGCTGGCTCCGTTCTCGGAACGGCTCAAGACCAGCCGGTTGCCGTCGGGCGAGAAGCGCGGAGCGAAGCTCATCCCCGGGAAGTCGCCGATCGACTCCTGCTGTCCGGTATCGATGTTGAACAGGTACACGCGCGGCGTGCCCTGCGCATAGGACATGTAGGTGATCTCCTGCGCGGAGGGCGAGAAGCGCGGGGTCAGCACCAGCGCCTGCCCGTCGGACAAGTAGCGATGATTGGCGCCGTCCTGGTCCATGATGGCGAGGCGCTTGACGCGTTTCTGCGCCGGGCCGGATTCGGCGATGTAGACGATGCGCGTGTCGAAATAGCCATCCTCGCCGGTGATCCGCTTGTAGATCTCGTCGGCGATGATGTGCGCGATGCGGCGCCAGTTCGCCCGCGTTGTCGTGTAGGCGAAGCCGGCCAGCTGCTGCTCGGCGATCACATCCCACAGCCGGAACTCAACCCGCAGTCGCCCGTCGCCCTGGGCCGTGACCGAGCCCGTAACGAGCGCCTGGGCGCTGATCTGCCGCCAGTCGCCGAACCGCGGCCCCTCGCCCGCCGCGACATTCTGGATGAAGGCGCGCGGATCGAGTGGCCGGAACAGACCTGAGCTTTCCAGATCGGCGGACGCTACCTGGGCGATATCGCTGCCCACCTGGCTTTCCGTGCCGCCCGCCCCGGCGAAGGCCGGGATCGCGATCGGCATCGGCTCGGGCTTGCCTCGGGTGATGTCGATGCGCAGATCGGCACGAACCGGCAGCGCCGCGACGATCAGCACCAGCGCGGCGAGCGCCACCCGGGCCGCTGCTGGGGCGAGGCGGTCCCACTTCATTGCATGTCCCTTGTGTTGAACCCGAGTGTAAAGGTCTGCCACATCTCGTAGCGGTCGGGCGGCAAGCGCAGTGGCGAGCAGCTCGGGTTACGGAGCGCGCGCATGCCGGCATCGGCGATCGCCCGGTAGATCTGATCGCTCGCGTACTGGCCCTGATCGACGATTCGCGCCTGCTGCACGGTGCCGTCACGGTTCATGACGACGCGGATGTCGGCCGTAAGGTCGGGCTTCTCTTTTGCCCCGAACGGCGGGTTGAAGCAGGGTATCAGCTGCTGGCGAAGCAGGTCGATTTCGCTCGCCGTCAGTTGCGCGCCGAGCGGCGCTTTCGGCTGGGAGGACGGCGCGGCCGTCGCGGCAAGGCGATGCGGTTGCGGCGGCGCATCGAGGGCTTCCGCCGTCTGCTCGCGGGTGAGGTTCTTCAGCAGCGAATCGAAGGCCGCCGCGTCCGGCTTTTTTTGCTCAAGGTTTTTCACGAGTTTGTCGAAGGGGACCGGGTCGGGCTTCTTCTGCTCCAAATTCTTCACCAGCTTGTCGAAAGCCGCCGGATCGGCCTTCTTCGGTTCCGGGCGCGGGATCGGCGGCTGCGGCGGTGCCTGCGCCTCGACCGGCTTGGGAGGCGGGGGCGGCGGGGGTGGCGCCGCCGGCTGCACCTCCGGCTTTGGCGCCGGCGGAGTTGGCGGCGGCGACGCCGAGGCGGAGGCGGGTGGTTCGGGCACGGCGGGCGCCGGCTCCGGCTTGGGTTCCGGCTTCGGTGCCGGCGGCGCGACCGCCTGGTCGGGTTTTGCGTCGGGCCGCGGGCGGTAGGGGTTGGGCTGTGTCGCCTTAGTGTCAGGGGCGATCGTTACCAGCTGGACCGCGATCGGCGTCTCTTCGAGCGGCGGCGTGTGGAACAGATGCGGCAACCCGAGGAGGATCAGGACAAGCATGCCGATGTGGAGGGTCGCGGAAAGCGCGATCCCCTCCGGCATCTTGAGCGGCTTGGGCGGGCCCGGCGTTAAGCCGTGCTCCATCGTCATGACGCTCATCCCCCGCCCCCGGCCGGTCAGTGCTTGAGCGAGGCCGACGAGCGGACTGGCGCCGGGCGTCCCTTCGGCGCTTCGGCAACCAGGGACACCTTGCGGAACCCGGCCGAACTGACGAGGCTCATTATCTCGAGCACGCGGCCGTAATTGATTTCCTTGTCGCCGCGCACATACAGCACGGCATCGGGATTGCTGCCGGTGATAGCTTGCAGCTTAGGCACCAGCGAATCCATCGGCACGCTCGTCTCCTGAATGAAGATCGCGCCGTCGCGGTTCACGGTGATGACCGTTGGCTCCTTCGGTTCGTTGATTGGTGGCGCCTGGGTTTGCGGCAGGTCGACCGGCACGCCCACGGTCAGCAGCGGTGCCGTGACCATGAACACGATCAGGAGGACGAGCATGACATCGACGAGCGGCGTGACGTTGATGTCCGACATCGGCCGATATCGCCCACCCGCCAAGCGGCCGTTCCCGCGGCTGCTCCCGCTATACACCGGCGAGGCCATCGATCACGGTCTTTCGTCGAGCTGGCGCGAGAGGATAGCGCTGAATTCGGCGGCGAATGCCTCGAGCCGGCCGGCATAGCGCCCACAGTCGCTGGACAGCTTGTTGTAGGCGACGACCGCCGGGATTGCCGCGACGAGGCCAAGCGCGGTGGCGAACAACGACTCGGCGATGCCCGGGGCGACGACCGCTAGGCTGGTGTTCTTGGAGGCGGCGATCGACTGGAAGCTGTCCATGATGCCCCAGACCGTGCCGAACAGGCCGACAAACGGCGCCGTCGAGCCCACCGTGGCGAGAAAGGCCATAAAGCGCTCGACCCGGTCCATCTCGCGCCCGACCGTCACGTTCATGACCCGCTCGATCCGCTGCTGCAGGCTCGCGCGCATTACCGCGGTACCGAGCAGCCCCTTCGAAGCGCTGCGGCGCCATTCGCGCATTGCTGCGCCGAACACCGCGCTCATCGGATCGATGGGGCGCTGACCCACCCGATCGAACAGATCGTCGAGCGAGCCGCCGGACCAGAAGGTTTCCTCAAAGCTCTCGGCAGCCTGCCGCAGACGGCGAAGGCGCAGCGTCTTGTCGAAAATGACCGCCCACGACCAGAAGGACGCGAGCAGCAGGATCAACATGACCATTTTGACGATGCTGTCCGATTGCAGGAACAGCTCGAAAATCGAAAGGTGATCAGACACGGACCCGGCAAGTGCGTTAGTTTCAAACGGCTGCATTGATGACGGCCTTTTATGGCGTCTTTTGGACGATGGGGGGGCCGGAAGCGGGCGATTTCGCCCGGCACGCGAGTGCGGCGCGCAAACCGGGCGGCACGCGGCGCGGCCGGCCGTCGCGTCCGACGCACGCCACCAGCACGTCGAGGGCGACCAAGGTCTCGCCGTCGCGGCGGATTTGCTGGTCGAGCGATAGCGTTGCCGCGCCGATCGCCTCGACCGCGGTCTCGACGGTCAGCGCGTCGTCGAGGCGCGCCGCGGCTCGGTAATCGGCGCTCAGCCGGCGCACCGCGAAGGCAACGCCGGTTTCGTCATAGATCCGGCTGTGCTCGAAACCGAGGCTGCGCATCATCTCTGTGCGGCCGCGCTCGGCGAACTTAAGGTAGTTGGCGTAGTAAACGATGCCGGCGGCGTCGGTGTCCTCGTAGTAGACCCGCAGTGGCATCGTGTGGGTAAGCTCCGGAGCTGCTTGCTGAGCACTCACGGCGCTTCCTCGCCCGATGCTTCCGCGACCACTGGGCCGAGCAGGTCGAGCTGCGCCGGCAGGATCGCCGGCAGCGGCAGATCGAGATGGCGGAAGGCGATCTCGGTCAGCATGCGACCGCGCGGAGTGCGCTGCATGAATCCCTGCTGCAGGAGATAAGGCTCGATCACCTCCTCGAGCACGTCGCGCTGCTCGCTCAGCGCCGCCGCCATCGTCTCGACCCCTACCGGGCCCCCGGCGTAATTCTCGGCGATACAGCGCAGATAGCGCCGGTCCATGCCGTCAAGACCGCGCTCGTCGACTTCGAGGCGCAGCAGCGCGGCATCGGCCGAGGCGGCATCGACCACGGGCCAACCTTGCACCAACGCGAAGTCGCGGATGCGGCGCAGCAGCCGCATCGCCACACGCGGCGTGCCGCGGGCGCGGCGGGCGATCTCGGCGGCGCCGTCTCCGGTCAGCTCGAAGGCGAGGATGCGGGCAGCCCGCACGACAATCTCCGCCAGCTCAGCCGGCTCGTAGAAGAGGAGCCGCAGCGGGATGCCGAAGCGCTCGCGCAACGGCCGGGTGATCAGCCCGGACCGGGTGGTGGCGCCGACCAGCGTGAAGGGCGGCAGGTCTATCCGGATCGAGCGCGCCCCCGGCCCCTCGCCGATGATCAGATCGAGCTGAAAATCCTCCATCGCCGGGTAGAGGATCTCCTCGACCGGCGGAGCGAGGCGGTGGATCTCGTCGATGAACAGAATGTCGCGCGGCTGCAAATTGGTCAGCAACGCGGCGAGATCGCCGGCCCGCTGGATCACCGGCCCGGAGGTCGCGCGAAAACCGACCCCGAGCTCACGCGCGACGATCTGGGCGAGCGTCGTCTTGCCGAGCCCCGGCGGGCCAAAAAACAGTACATGATCCAGCGCCTCGCGCCGGCTCTTCGCCGCCTCGATGAAAACCCGCAGATTGTCGCGTAGCTGGTGTTGACCGACGAACTCGTCGAGCGCGAGCGGCCGGATCGATGCCTCGGGCGCGTCCTGCTCGGCCTGCTCGGGCGCGATCACCCGCGGCGCGGCGTCGTTCACCGGAGCGCTCCGGAATTGGCATTCTGGGCCAGTTCCTGCAGACCGGCTCGGATCAGCGCATCGATTTCGGCGCCCTCGCCGAGCCGCCGCGCCGCCACGGCAACCGCGCCGAACGCCTCGGCCCGGCGATAGCCAAGATTGACCAGCGCCGAAACCGCGTCGGCCGCCAAACTGTCCTCAAGCGCCGGGCGGCTCGCCGCGGCAGACGACACCTGCGCGACGATCGCGAGCCCGCCGACCTTGTCGCGCAGTTCGTTGACGATGCGAGCGGCGAGTTTCGGCCCGACACCCTCGGCACGCGCCAGCACCGCCTTGTCCTGAGCGAGGATCGCCAGGTTCAGCCCCTCCGGCGCCACCGCCGACAAGATCGCCAAGGCCAGCCGAGCGCCGACGCCCTGCACGGTTGTCAACAGCCGAAACCAGTCGCGCTCGGCAGCATCGATAAAGCCGTAGAGATGGATATGGTCCTCGCGGACATGGGTCTCGATCAACAGGCGCGCCGGGGCGCCGGGCAGCAATTGGCCCAAGGTGCGAGTCGAGCAGAAGGCAAGATAGCCGACGCCGCCGACATCAATGACCGCGCTGTCCGCGGCGACCGAGTCGAGAATGCCGCTAAGCTTGGCGATCATCGCGCCTCGCTCCACCGCCGCACGGTGCCGGCGTGGTGGGCATGGCAGATAGCCACCGCCAGCGCGTCAGCGGCATCGGGCTCGGCGATGGCGCATCCCGGCAACAGGCGCCGCACCATCATCTGCACCTGTCCCTTTTCGGCGTGGCCGGCGCCGACCACCGATTTCTTAACCATGTTCGCCGAATATTCGGCGACCGGCAGCCCGCGCTCGGCCGGCGCCAGCAATACGACACCGCGGGCGACGCCGAGCTTCAAGGTCGAGGCGGCGTTCTTGTTGACGAAAGTCTCCTCGACCGCGGCTTCATCGGGCCGGAATTGCTCGAGCACCGCGATGATCTGACGGAACAGCACGGAGAGCCGGCCGGCAAGCGGCAGATCGACGGCGGCATGGGCAACCCCGTCAGCGACATGGGTCAGCCGGTTGCCGGCCACGTCGACGACGCCCCATCCGGTATGGCGCAGTCCGGGATCGAGCCCGAGGATCCGCATTTCCCCCCGCAGATCCGGCTAGGTCAGGCGCTCAAGCGCGCCAACACGTCCTCGCCGACCTCGAAATTGGCGTAAACGTTCTGCACGTCGTCGCTGTCCTCCAGCGTGTCGATCAGCTTCAACAAAGTCGCCGCGGTCTCCTCGTCGATCGACGAGGAGGTCTTTGGGCGCCAGACGAGGCGGGCCGAATCGGCGGCGCCAAAGCTGTTTTCGAGCGAGTCGCGGACGCTGTTGAAATCGTCCGGCGCCGAGATCACGACATGACCGTCGGCATCGCTCTCGACATCCTGCGCGCCGGCTTCGATTGCGGCTTCGAGCATCGCGTCCGCGCTGGCAACCGATGCGGGATAGGCGATCTCGCCGACCCGCTCGAACATGAAGCTGACGCTGTTGGTTTCGCCGAGCGCGCCGCCGGATTTGGTGAAGGCCGCGCGCACCTCGCTGGCGGTGCGGTTGCGGTTGTCGGTCAGTGCCTCGACGATGACTGCGACCCCACCGGGACCGTAGCCCTCATAACGCACTTCCTCATAGGCATCACCGCCCTCACCGCCGGCGCCGCGCTTGATCGCGCGCTCGACAGTGTCCTTCGGCATGTTGGCCTGCCGCGCGGCCAGCACCGCGGCGCGCAGCCGCGGGTTGGCGGCCGGGTCGGGCAGGCCCGAGCGGGCCGCAGTCGTCAGTTCCCGAATGATCTTGGTGAAAACCTTGCCGCGCTTTTTATCCTGCGCGCCCTTGCGGTACATGATGTTCTTGAATTGCGAATGGCCAGCCATCTCCGCGGTCCCAATTCAACGATACGGGTTCTACGCGACGGGCCAACGCGCCCGCCATGGCCATCAGTCGCTTTTCAGTTAGGGGCGGCCTATCAATCCAATATGGCAGGATTGCGGCGAGTCCAGCACGTAAGAGGCGTCTCGGACCAGCGGCGACCCCGCTCCGTTATAAGCTACAAAGCCGGCAGATGTGGCGCTAGCCGTCCGCCAAGCCGAACAGGCTCGATCCGCCGTGCCAGGCCGGTCCCCTGGTCGATTTGCAGAAACACGCCGCACAACGTCGCCTCGCCTTCGGCGGGCTGCGGCTTATCGCCGGGCATCTTGGTCACGAATCGACGGACCGACGGCGCCTTCTGCATCCCGATTACCGAATCGTAATCGCCGCACATGCCGACATCGCTGATATAGGCGGTACCGCCCGGCAGGATCTGCGCATCGGCGGTCGGCACGTGGGTGTGCGTGCAGAGCACCGCCGAGACCCGGCCGTCGGCGAAATGGCCAAACGCCATCTTCTCGCTGGTCGCCTCGCCATGAAAATCGACGACGATCGCGGTCGCGCCGCGGTCCAGTGGGCAATCCGCCAGGATCCTTTCGAGCCGCGCGAACGGATCGTCGAGCGCGTCCATGAACAGGCGCCCCATCAGATTGACGACCAGGATTGTCCGATCGTCGAGGAGCCGGTGCAGTCGCCAACCCTCGCCGGGCGTGCCCTCGGGGAAATTGGCCGGCCGCAGCACCCTCGGGTCGCGCGGGATGTATTGGATCAGCTCGCGCTGGTCCCAGACATGATTACCGGTGGTAAGGATGTCGGCGCCGGCTTCATACAGCTCGCCGCAGATCTTCTCGGTCAGCCCAAAGCCATGCGCCGCGTTCTCGGCATTGACGATCGCAATGTCGACCGCGAGATCGCGCTTCAGCCCCGGCAGATGCGCCTTGACCGCCTCGCGTCCCGACCGCCCAACCACATCGCCGCACAACAGGATGTTCAAGAATCGATGCTCCTAAGCGGCCGACACAACGCATGAGCAGCAAGCCGCGGCTTAATCTCTCCTCGTCATCCCGGGCAGAGGCCGGGGTCCATCCCTGCCGTGGATACCGGCCTTCGCCGGTATGACAAATCGGAGAGAGGGAGTGGAGCCGCCTCGGCCGTCGGCGTTGCAAACCCACCGTGGCCCTGCATCGCAGGTGGGCGCCATGTATCGAAGCCACGACTCCGACAGGGACAGCTCCCGAACGGTAGATATCGGCCCCGGGGTTAAGCGGCCTAACGCACCGCGCAGCCCCACTCCTTATAGCGTTACCTAAGGAGTCTTGATCCGCGCCGCAATGGACTCGATGCGCTGCGTGAGATTGTCGATGCCGGAAGCGGCCTCGGCCGCCGCGTCGGTCGTCTGGTCGTTCGCCTCGCCGCTCGACCCGCGCTCGAGCGCATCGTTCGCGTCCGACAGCTCGTCGGCGATGGCGAGTGCGGCCAGCAGAATCAGTCGGGCTTCGCCGACCTGCCCGAGCGTCTTCACAAACTCGCCGATCTTGGCGTCGACATATTGCGCGAGCCGGCGCAGCCGCGGCTCCTGCCCGTCGGCGCATCGGAGCGCGAAATCGCGGCCATTTATCTTGACGACGACCTGGCCCATCTCACGCCTCCCGTTCGAGCAGCCGGTCGATCCTGGCGACCGCAGCGTCGATGCGCTCGGCGATCGCGGTTACGGCGTCGGCGATGCGCCGCTCGCGGGCGGCGGACGCAGCAGGATCGGTCGCCTCCTCAAGCCGTGCGACGGCCTGTTCGAGCCTGGCGATGGCCTCGGCAAGCGCGCTCATTGTACCGCCCGGCTAATGAACCTTCTCGTATTTCTGCAACGAGCGGATGTAGGCCGGCCGCGGCACGTCCGGGAAGAATTGCGGCCATTGCGTCCACGATACCTCGCCGACATAGAGGTCGCCGTGCGAGTCGACCGTAAGCCCGTGCGGCCCGAGAAACGCGGTCGGCGCGGTGCCGGCATGCGGGTCGCCGAAGCGCGACAGCAGCTTACCTTGATGGTCGACGATGCTGACGCGCGGACCGAGGTTGGGGCTGTTGCGGTTGACCCCCATCACCGGCCCGAGCTCGCCGATATAACAGACCGGGTGCCGGGTGTTGTGCATGAACAGGCCGCAGGGCCGGTGCAGATTGTTCCACTGCGCCTCGTATTTGCCGTTGCCGTCGAACACCTGGACCCGGTGGTTCTCGCGATCGGCGACATAGACCCAACCGTCCGCGTCGCAGCAGATGTTGTGGACGATGTTGAACTGACCCGGATCGGTGCCGGGCTCGCCCCACGACATCAGCAGCTTGCCGTCCGGCGAGTATTTGTGGACGCGGGCGTTGCCGTAACCGTCCGAGACGTAGATTTCGCCCTTTGGCGACAGCGCCGTGTGGGTGCAGCGGTGGAACGGCTCGCCGCTCATATACGGCGCAGGCTGGCCTGGGACGCCGAGCTCCAACAGCACCTTGCCGTCTTCGAGCCGGCATTTGCGCACGAAATGGCTGCCATCGTCGGTCAGGTAGATCGACTCGTCCGGGCCGACATGGACGCCGTGCGCGCGGGGATACTCTCCCTCGCCCCAGGAGCGCAGGAAATTACCCTCGCGATCGAACACCATCATCGGATGGTCGCCGCGATTGAAGACGTAGACATTGTCCTTCGCATCGACGCCAACCGCGCCGACTTCCTTGAAGGACCAGCCGTCCGGCAATTTCGCCCAGTCCTCGACGATGCGGTATTTGAAGTCGCCGGTGCCGACAATGATCGACATGCGCTGTCTCCCTTCTTCGGCAAAGTGCTGAGCCGATCCGGACGTTATCGGAGGCCCGCGCGCTAGGCAATCAGCACGGGCTGCCGACAGCTCTATAGCAAATAAGCGAGCACGCGCCCGCAGCCGGCCGCGGCTGCCGTCGCTATCAACCTTAGCGGCAATAATCCGAAGAAGTTTAACGTCCGCTCCATAGCATTGCCCCATTTCGGACGTTCTTCTGTCGATAAGTGTTACAAAATGTCGCCTGTCGTTACAGACCGCGCCGCACCTTTTCTTCTCAAAACAAGGAAACGGCATATCCGGCATGATTGCAAGCGTGGCTTCTCTGTTGATTCCATTGGCCCTGACCACAAGTCAGGACTCCGCAACCTCAGCCCCTTCCTTGCATCGCGACGTGACAGCATTTGTAACCGGCTACAACACTGTGGCCGGTCAGACCGATTCCACGCCCTGCATCGCCGCATCCGGCGCGGATATCTGCGGTCGGCGCGACGCCGTCGCTTGTCCCCGCCGGATCAGCCTCGGTACAACGGTCGAGATTCGTGGCGTGACCTATGTCTGCGAGGATCGGCTGGCGAAAAAATACGACAGCCGTTTCGATATCAGCTGCGACAAGGATATGGCCTGCCCCTACCAGGTGGCGGGATGGGCCACCATCAAAGTCTACGATACCGACCGCCCGCAACCGGCGGTCGCGATCGCGAAAGCGCCGGATACCGTCGCTCCTCAGCGCATAACCCCACTGGTGCGGCTCGTCGATAACTCACGTCAGCAGCGTGTTGTGGCGACGATCAGGGCCTTCGCCGCGCTGCATCCGCGCCTCGCCACCGCCGCAGCGAGGGTTTTCCCGCCGGCTCGTCCGCAACTCGCAGTGGCTACCGCGAATTTCATCGCCAGAACCGCGACCCACCTCACGGCGAGTGCCGCCAAGCCGGTAACCGTCTTTCGTGGCCGCATTTAAACTCTCGTACCTCGTTGATGATCACGACTTGCGGCCCCGAACCAGCGCGGCGCCGGCCGCGAGCGCGGCGAGCTTCTGCTGGGCGAGGGTGCGGCCCAACGGCGCCATGCCGCAATTGGTGCAGGGATAGAGCCGTTCCGCCGGAACGAAGCGCAGCGCGCTCTCGATCGTCGCCGCGACCTGCGCCGGCGTCTCGGGCTCGGCGCTGGCGACGTCGATCGCGCCGACCAGAACGTCCTTTTCGCCGAGCAGCGACAGCAGATCGATCGGCACGTGCGAGTTGGCGCATTCGAGCGACACCTGGTCGATGCGGCTCGCCGCCAGCGCCGGGAAGATCCGCTCGTATTGCCGCCATTCGGCGCCAAGGCTCATCTTCCAGTCGATGTTCGCTTGGATGCCGTAGCCGTAGCAGATATGCACCGCGGTCTTGCAGGCGAGCCCGTCCGCCGCGCGATGTAAAGCACCGATCCCCCAGCCGACGACCTCGTCGAGATAGACGTTGAAGGCCGGCTCGTCGAACTGGATCACATCGACCCCGATCGCCGCCAGTTCGCGCGCCTCTTCGTTCAACAGTTCGGCAAACGCCATCGCCAATGCGACCCGGTCGCGGTAATGCTCGTCGGCGATCGTATCGACGATCGTCATCGGCCCGGGCAGGGTGAATTTGAGCCGCCGCCCGGTGTGGGTGCGGGCGATTAGCGCTTCCGCCGAATGAACGCTGCCGCGCCGCCTGAGCGGGCCGGTCACGGTCGGCACCATCGCCTCGTAACGGTTGTTGCGGATGCCCATTCGGACGCGCCGGCCGAAATCGATCCCCTCGACGCTTTCGAGAAAGCCATGCACGAAATGCTGCCGCGACTGCTCGCCGTCGGTAACAATATCGATGCCGGCGTCCTCCTGAAGCTTCAGCGCGATCAAGGTCGCGTCGCGCTTGCCCTCCTGAAGGCCCTCGCCCTCGAGCCGCCACGGCGCCCACAAGACGCGGGGCTCGGCGAGCCAAGACGGCTTCGGCAGGCTGCCGGCGATGGTGGTTTCCAGCACGCAATACCCCCCGCGATCTGTCGTCACAGTTCGAGAGCGGCGAGCAGAGCCTCGCGCTCGGTGGTGCTGGCCGATGCGCGCTTGCGTGCCAGCGCGGCCAGCTCGTGATTCGGGCGGCGGCGGAGCACGATCTCGGCGAACCGGCTTTCCTGCAATTTCTGCATCAGCAAGCCCGGCGCAAAGCCGCAATTATGCGCCATGCTGGTGCGCCCTTGCGCGATGGCCGGGCCAAAGCCAAAGAGCATATCGTGCGCGGTCACCGGGCCGGCCGGCGACTGATAGATGACCTCATGCAGGCGGTCGTTGACGATGTAGCTGCCGATCGACTGCAGATCGGGAACGATCAGGCACAAAAACCCTTCCTCGGCGAGGATGCGATGCACCTCGGCGATCGCCCGGCCGACCTCGTGCAGATAGAGATGCTCGATGCAGTGCGCCGACCAGACCGCGTCGGCCGAGCCGGCCGGAATGCCGGACAAATCGGTGATGTCGGCGACGAGGTCGGGGGCGACACCAGGATCGACATCGACGCGGAACTCGCGCCAGTCGGCAAACATCGCCGGAACCCGGCCATAGCCTTTCGGCCCGCTGCCCAGATTGACCAGCAATTTGGCGCGAGGACGTTCAGGCGGTGCGTTCATACGTCTGTTTCAATCCTCGCGGCAGTCGGCAGGCCCTGGCCCGGCCGGGCACCCTCTTCCGGCTGGGCATATATTAGCGGAAACCGGCGTCGCTATCGCCCGTCTCAATTCGCTGATTTGGGCGTCAAGTTCTCCGACGCGGGACTGCCCGCGGCAAGCACAGCGGCGCGATCGAGATCGTTGACCACCGAAACTTGGAAAATACAGCGCCGGCCTCGGCGGCAACCTCCGCCGGATCGTAGCGACCCGAGATGTGGGTCAGATAAAGCGCGCCGACCCCGGCTTCCGCGGCTAGACGCCCCGCCTCCGCGGCCGTCAGATGTCCGCGTTCGGCCGCAAGCGCGGCGTCGGCGGCGAGAAAGGTTGCCTCGATCACCAGAGCGTCGGCGCCGCGGACCGCCTCGATCAGCGTGCCGCCCTCTTCCGCGTCGCCGACCACCGCGAGGCTGGCACCCGGAGTGGGCGGTCCCAGAACGTCCTCGGGCTCGATCCGGCGGCCATCGGGCAGCATGACCGGTTCGCCGGCGGCAAGCCGGCCGCGCAGCGGTCCGTCGGGCACGCCGATCGCAGCCAGCCGCTCGGGGCGCAAATGCCGGCGCGACAGCTCGTCGAAGCGAAAGCCGAGGCTTTGGGTTCCGCGATGGCGCACCGGAAAGCAACTGACTCGAAACCCGTCACCGCTCAGCACTGGTCCGGCTTGAAGCGGCACAAACCGGACCGGCACCGGGGCCCTTCGCTGCGGCCAAAGAGCCAGCAGGTAGCGCTCGACCAATTCGACGGTTTGCAGACTGCCGCAAATCGAGAGCTCGCCGCGCAGATCGAGGAGGCCCAACGTGGCGATGAGCCCGGCGAGGCCCAGGACGTGGTCGAGATGGGCATGCGTCAGCAGCACATGGCCGAGGCGGCGAAAGCCGGCGCCGGCGCGCAGCATCTGCCGCTGCGTGCCTTCGCCGCAATCGACCAGAAAGCGGTCTCCGCCACCGCTCACCAGCAACGCCGGCAGACCGCGCTCCGCCGAAGCGGTGCTGGCCGCCGTGCCGAGAAAAGTCAGCTCGAACATAGGCCCGGCCCGGCTCGCTCCTTACATCTGCACATGCTCCCGCGACCAAAAGGCGGCGGATGATGGAACCCGGTTGGTTGGTTTGGGCTCGGCAGCTGCAGGCGATTGCGCAATGCGGTCTGACCTTTGCTCAGGATCCGTACGATCGGGAGCGCTACGAGCAGATCCGTGCGCTTGCCGCCGAGATCATGGTCGGGCACAGCGACGCCACGCTGAGCCGGGTCGCCGAGCTGTTCGCAGAACAATCGGGATATGCCACCCCTAAGGTCGACGTTCGCGCCGCTGCGTTTCGCCGGGACGGACGTTTGCTGATGGTGCGCGAGGCAACCGACGGTCGCTGGTCGCTTCCCGGCGGCTGGGCCGATGTCAACCAATCGCCGCGCGAGGCGATCATCCGCGAAGTGCGCGAGGAGTCCGGCTTCGAGGTGACCGTGCGAAAACTCGCGGCGGTGTTCGACCGCTCTCGCCACCCGCATGTGCCGCCCCGTCCGTTCCACGTCTACAAGCTGTTCTTCATCTGCGAGATTAAGGGCGGTGCGGCGCAGGCCAGTCTCGAGACCACCGAGATCGGCTTCTTTGCCGAAAAGAACCTCCCCGCCGACATTTCCATCGGTCGCGTCGTGCCGTATCAGATAGGCCGCATGTTCGCGCATTACCACGCTCCGGAATTGCCGACGGAATTCGACTGAACGGCGCTTCACAGCGGCCTACCCAGCCACTAGGTTAGGGTCGTCATTTCCCGCCGAAAGCCAGCCATGCCCTTTCTTGCCGACCGTCTCGCTCGCGTAAAGCCCTCGCCGACCATGGCGATCACCGCGCTCGCCACCGAGCTAAAGGCGGCGGGGCGAAACGTCATTACGCTGTCGCAGGGCGAGCCCGATTTCGACACACCCGAGAACATTCGCGAGGCCGGCATCGCCGCGATCCAGCGCGGCGAGACCCGCTACACCGTGTTCGACGGCCGCATCGAACTGAAGCGCGCGATCTGCGGCAAGTTCAAACGCGAAAACGGACTCGATTACGAACCGTCCCAGATCACCGTCAGCAACGGCGGCAAACAGGTCCTCTACAACGCGCTGGTGGCGACCTTGAGCCCAGGCGATGAGGTGGTGATTCCAGCGCCTTACTGGGTCTCCTACCCCGAGATGGTGCTGCTTTGCGACGGCGAGCCCGTGCCGGTCTCGTGCCCGCAGAACAACGGCTTCAAGCTGCGCCCGGAGGATCTCGACGCGGCGATCACGCCGAAGACCAAATGGCTGATCCTGAACTCGCCGTCGAACCCGTCGGGCGCGGCCTACACCGAGCGCGATCTGAAGGAGCTCGCCGAGGTGCTGCTCAAGCACGAGCATGTCTGGATCATGACCGACGACATGTACGAGCACCTCGTCTACGACGATTTCCGCTTTACGACGATCGCGCAGGTCGAGCCGCGCCTCTACGAGCGGACGCTGACCGTCAATGGCGTATCGAAGGCCTATTGCATGACCGGCTGGCGCATCGGCTATGCCGGCGGCCCCAAGGCCCTGATCAAGGCGATGGGCGCGGTGCAGTCGAACTCGACCGCCAACCCGTGCTCGATCAGCCAGGCCGCGGCAATCGAGGCGCTGACCGGGCCGCAGGATTTCATCCCGAGAAATTCGCAAGCCTTCAAGGAGCGCCGCGACCTTGTCGTCGACGCGCTGAACCAGATTCCGGGCCTCCATTGCCCGCGGCCAGAGGGCGCGTTCTACGTCTACCCGTCCTGCGCCGGGCTGATCGGCAAGAAGACGCCGAAGGGCGACACGATCGAGAACGACGAAGCTTTTGTGCGCTACCTGCTAGAAGCCGACGGCGTCGCGGTCGTGCATGGCGAGGCGTTCGGCCTGGCGCCGCATTTCCGCATCTCCTACGCGACCTCGAACGAGGAATTGCGCGACGCCTGCGCCCGCATCGAGCGCGCCTGCCGCGCGTTAACGTAGGGCTGCGCCAGAAAGCCCCTGCGGTCGCAGGCGAGCGGCGCCTCGCCAGATTCCGATTGCCTCGTTAGGGGCGGCGCGCCACGATCCCAGTCAACGAGAAGCCGTGCCCAGCCCCCGATAGCGAAAGCGGGCGCGGCCGAGCCAGGATCGGATGGAGATGCCAATGCCCAATGCCGCAGGCCACCGCTGTGTCGCCCTGGTCGGCCCGTACCTCTCGGGCAAGACCATGCTGATGGAAGCCCTGCTGTCCGCGAGCGGCAGCATTCCCCGCCGCGGCAGCGTCCGCGACGGCAATACGGTCGGGGACCACGTCGCCGAAGCGCGCGCGCGGCAGATGTCGACCGAGCTCAATGTCGCCGATGCGAAGTTCCTCGACGATCCGTGGACCATCCTCGACTGCCCGGGCAACGTCGAGCTGTTGTACGAGGCACAGCAGGCGATGCTCGCCTGCGATGTCGCGGTTGTCGTCTGCGAGCCCGAAGTCGAGCGGGCGGTGACGGTCAGCGCGTTGCTGCGCTTTCTCGACCGCCACAACATCCCGCACATCATCTTCATCAACAAACTCGACGCCGCGGGCGCCGGTCGGGTGCGCGACGTATTGGCAGCGCTGCAGTCGCACTCCGAGCGGCCGTTGGTGTTGCGCCAGGTGCCGCTGCGCGGTGGCGAGAACGAGGTCACCGGCTATGTCGACCTGGTCAGCGAGCGCGCCTACCGCTACCGACCGGGCCAACCCTCCGACCTGATCCCGCTGCCCGAGGGCTTTTGGGACAACGAGGCGCAGACTCGCACCGAACTGGTCGAAAAGCTGGCCGATTTCGATGACGCGCTGCTTGAGCAGCTGCTCGAAGACACCCAGCCCTCGAAAGAGGAGATCTATCGCCATCTCGCGCAGGATCTGAAGAAGGACCTGATCGTACCGGTGCTGCTCGGCGCCGCGGCCCAGGATCACGGCGTGCGCCGGCTGTGGAAGGCGCTGCGGCACGAGGCGCCGAGCGCGGTCGAAACTGCCGCGCGGCTCGGCATCGCCGCGCAGGGCGAGCCGCTGGCGCAGGTGATCAAGACCTATCACCTGCCGCATACCGGCAAGCTGTCGCTGGCGCGGGTGTGGCGCGGCTCGATCTCGGAAGGCAACACGCTGAACGGCGCTCGCGTCGCCGGTGTCCTCCGCCTGGTCGGGGCGCAACAGGAAAAGCTGCCGGCCGCGCAGGTCGGCGCGGTCGTCGGGCTTGGCCGGATGGAGGAAATCACCACCGGCACGGTGCTCACCCCCTCGGGCAAGGCCGATCCCTTGCCGCGGGCGGAGCGGCCGCAGCCGGTGTTCGGCCTGGCAATTCACGCGGAAAAGCGCGGCGACGACGTCAAATTGTCGGGCGCAATCGCCAAGCTGATCGACGAAGACCCGGCACTCGAGCTCGAGCAGAACGCCGAGATGCGCGAGATGGTGCTGTGGGGCCAGGGCGATGTGCATGTGCAGATCGCGAGCGACCGGCTGCGCAACCGCCACAACCTCACCGTGGTCGGCCAGCCGGCGACGGTGCCGTACAAGGAGACGATCCGCCGCGGCACCGAGCAGCACTCGCGCTTCAAACGGCAGAGCGGTGGGCACGGCCAGTTCGCCGATTGCACGATCGACGTCAAGCCGCTGCCGCGCGGCTCCGGTTTCACCTTCACCGACAAGGTCGTCGGCGGCGCGATCCCGCGGAACTACATCCCGGCGGTCGAGGAGGGCGTCGTCGAGGCGCTGCAGCACGGCCCGCTCGGCTTCCCGGTCGTCGATGTCGCGGTCAGCCTGCTCACGGGCCAGTTCCATGCCGTCGACAGCTCGGACATGGCGTTCAAGACCGCCGGCCGGCAGGCGATCCAGGAGGCCTTGCCGAAATGCGAGCCGTTTCTGTTGGAGCCGATCGATTCGGTCGACATCTCGGTGCCGAACGCCTTCACCGCCCGGGTGCAGCGCCTGGTCTCGGGCCGCCGCGGCCAGCTCCTCGGCTATGACGCCAAGGAAGATTGGCCGGGCTGGGATGTGGTCAAGGCGTATCTGCCGCGCAGCGAACTGCACGATTTGATCGTCGAGCTGCGCTCGCTGACGCTCGGGGTCGGCAGCTTCGCCCATCAGTTCGACCATATGGCCGAGCTGACCGGCAGGCCCGCCGAGAAGGTCATCGCCAGCCGGGCGCAGGAAGCCGCGCAGTAGTCGCGAACTCGAATATGCCGCAGCAGGGCGACTTGGCGGCCGGTCTCCGGCTGCCCACATGCTGCGCGGCCATCGAGGGACGCTTCATATGCTGATCCGACGAAAGCGCGGCTGGGAGCTGCCGGAGAGCGCGGCGACCAGTGAGGCGGCGTTCCGCGACCGTCGGCGCCTGATCCAGGGCATCGCCGCGGGGCCGATCCTCGCCGCCGGCCTTGGCCCCCTTTCGGCGCTGGCCGACGAGGCCGACCCCTCGGCTGGCCTCTACCCGGCGAAGCGCGACGAACGTTACACACTCGACCGGCCGATCACCGACGAGAAGGCCTCGACGACCTACAACAACTTCTACGAATTCGGCCCTGACAAATCGATCTGGCGCGAGGCGCAGGCGCTAAAGGTGCGACCCTGGACGATCAAGATCGACGGCATGGTCGAAATGCCGATCACGCTCGGCATCGACGATCTGTTGAAGAAGGTGTCGCTCGAAGAGCGGCTGTACCGCCACCGCTGCGTCGAGACCTGGGCGATGGCGGTGCCGTGGACCGGCTTTCCGATGGCCGCGCTGGTCGATCTCGCTCGGCCGCTCGGCTCGGCAACCTACGTCAAGATGACGACGTTCATGGACCCGGCGGTCGCACCCGAGCAAAACAAATTCTTCTATCCCTGGCCCTATGTCGAAGGCCTGACGATGGCCGAGGCCCGTAACGAACTCGCCTTCCTTGTCACCGGCATGTACGGCAAGCCGGTGCCGAAGCAGGATGGCGCACCCTTGCGGCTGGTGACGCCGTGGAAATACGGGTTCAAGTCGGTCAAATCGATCGTGCATTTCGAGTTCACCGACAAGCGCCCGAAATCCTACTGGGAATCGCTGCAATCGAGCGAATACGGGTTCTGGGCCAATGTGAACCCGGAGGTGCCGCACCCGCGCTGGAGCCAGGCCAACGAGCGGATGCTCGGCACCGACGAGCGCCGGCCGACGCTGATCTGGAACGGCTATGGCGAGTTCGTCGCCGACATGTACAAGGGGCTCGAAAAGGAGCGCCTGTTCGTGTGAACTCCTGCCCCGGGCGGCGGCCTGCACGTAGAGCTCAGCGCAGGTATTTTTTCTCCGCCGCCTTCATTGTGGCGACCCGCTGCAGCTCGAAGATGTCCTCGACCGAGGCGATGCGCTTGTCGACATGGTGGATGCCGCCGTCGCGCCGGATCGCGGCAAAGACCTCGCGCATCGCGGTGACTGCGGCGCGCACGGCGTGGTTCGCATAGATCACGATCGCGACCTTGCCGAGCGCGCGGATCTTCTCCTCGGTCAAGTCCGGGTATGCCGTCGGCACGATGACGAGCGGGATCGGCCCGGCCCAGCGCTCGGCGAAGGCGACGATTTCGTCGGGCGTCTTGCGCTTCGAATGGATCAGCAGCAAGTCGGCGCCGGCTTCGGCATAAGCGGCGCCGCGCTGGAGCGCTTCCTCCATGCCGAGATCGGCGATCAGCGCCTCGGTGCGGGCGATAACGAGAAGATCGTGCCCACTGCCGGCGGCGCGCGCCGCCTCGATCTTGCCCTGGAATTCCTCTGTTCGCACCAGCTCCTGGCGGCCGCCGGCCAACAGGCTGGTGTCCTTCGGAAAGACCTTGTCCTCGATGACGACCGCGGCGGAGCCGGCCCGGGCATAGGCGCCGACGACGTGCAGCACATTGATCGCGTTGCCGTAGCCGGTGTCGAGATCGGCGACGAGCGGGATCCCGACCTGCTCGATCATCGCCCGGGTCATGTCGAGGTGTTGGGTGAACGAGAGAAGGCTTGCATCGGGCACGCCATAGGCCGCGGACAATTCGAAGCCGCTCGCCCAGATCCCGTCGAACCCGGCCTCCTCGGCGAGCCGCGCGGAAAGCGGATTGTGCGCCGACATCAGGCGCACGAGGCCATTCGCGATCCTGTCCCTTAGCGTATTCGCCATCGGCACACCATCCTGTCTTGAGGCCGTCCGGGAGCCCGTTCTACCGACGCCGGCCATTTTCGGCATGCGAAAATGCGTCCCGAAACGGCTTTGCCGCAATTCGTTCTGCAAGTAACTTGCGTTATGTACTCGGGGCCGGATAACCTTCATCGATGGCCCGAAAAGCACGCATATCCGCCGCGGTGGTAGGCCTTATGCGCGAGGGCCAGCGCCATGCCTGGTCGCTGGAAGAGTTGCAAATGGACCTGGCCCGCCGGGGCCAGGTAACCGATTTTTCTTCGGTCTTTCGCGCCGCCGAAAAGCTCGCCACGGACGGCATCGTCCGCAAGCTCCAGCTGGAAGACGGGCGCGCCCGCTTTGAGCTGGTCGGCCATCATCACGACCACCTCTTTTGTACGCGCTGCCACGAGCTCGTGCCGGTGCCCTGCGTCATCGCGCGCGACGATTTTGCCGCGTTGGAGCGCGAAACCGGGGCCTCCATTCAAGACCATCAGGTGATCCTAAGCGGCCTCTGCCGAAACTGCCGGGTGGCTGCTGTCGACGACGAGACGATGGCGTGATGGGCGCCATCAATCTTTGGGAGCCGAACCACGTCACCTTCACGGTAGACCTCGTGACCGCGTTTCTACTCGGCCTGGTCCATGGCATTACCCCGGACGAGCATACCTGGCCGATCACTTTCAGCTACGCGGTCGGCAGCCACTCGACCCGGCGGGGCCTCGTCGCGGGGCTGATCTTCTCGCTGGCATTCACGGCGCAGCAGGCCTTGGCGAGCGAGCTTGCCCATCTTGGCCTCGCGCACTGGTTCACCTTCGAGGGCCTCGACGAGATCGTGTACGTGATCGTCGGGATTGTCATGGTTGCGGCCGGGTTGTTCATCATGGGGCGCGGGGTGCTGCCGCATCTGCACCTGCCGGGCTGGCCGCAAAATCCGCAGAACAATGCACAGCCACGCGAGCTGAAGCCCTGGATGCCGGCGATCCACGGGTTCATCGCCGGCTGGGGGATCGACGCGTTCTCGGTGATCATCTACACGACGCTGGCCCCGGCGATGCCGTCTGCCGCGACCGGATGGCTGCCCGGCCTCCTCTTCGGCCTCGGGACATTGTGCGTGCAAGGGGCGGCCGGCGCGGTTTTCGGCTCCTGGGCAGCCCGCCGCGGTCTGCCGCCACAGGTGATCCGCAACATTGCCCTGACCACCGCGGCGCGGACCCTGTCATGGGGCGGTTGCGCGTTCGTCCTGTTCGGGGCGCTCGCGCTGGCGTTTCCCGGTTTGGCGGATTTCGGCATCAGGACGCCGCTCCACGTCCATAACCTGGACACGCTCGGGCTGCCATTCGTCCTCGTGCTGTTCAGCGTCGTCGGTATCGGTGTGACGAGCTTCGTGACCGCGACCCAGGCTTGGCGAAGGCGCCTCGTCGCCGAGAACGCCGCCCCGTCGACGCTGCGCCTGTGAACGAGATCCGCGAGCAGAAGCGCAGGATAAGGGCGCGGCGCCGGGTCGCGCTCCTCGGCATCGTGGCGGTCCTGTTCCAGGCGATCCTATTCGGCTGGCATCATCATGAGTTGGGGCCCGCCTCCCGCGGCTCGCAACCGGTCGTATCCCTAACCAATGCCGCGTTTCCGCTCTCGCCAGCCAGCGCCGAGGACGAGTGCGACATCTGCATGGCGCTGCATCATCTCAGCGCCTCGCCCGGCGAATTTGTTTTGCTGCCGATCCCGCCGATTGCGGCATCGACGCCGCCATTGCCCATTCTCCTTCAGGCCGCTCGGGCATCCGAGCACGCCTTTCACGCACGCGCACCACCTCGGGCTTCGAACCACCCCGTCTGAGCCGAGCTTTCCGCCGCGGCAGCGCCGCGGCTCACGGAAAACACGAGGTGTCGCATGCCAGCCTTTTCTGGCGGGCGCCGGCGCGCTTTGGCCGCGCTAGCCGCATTGCCCGTTTTCTCTCCTGTGGCCTTCGCCCAAACCGAGCCTGTGGCTCCTCCGGCACCGACGGAAGGCGCTGTCGCGGCGCCAAAGGAGGGCGAGGTGTCGCTCGACCTCGAAGTCATTGCCAAGCAGCTCAACCAGGCGCGCATCAACATTGAGCCACGGATCGGCGCCTCGACCTACACGCTGACCAATAGCGCGATCCAAGACTTGCCCGGTGGCTCGAATACGCCGATCAACGACGCGATACTGCAAATGCCTGGTGTCGATCAGGACAATTTGGCCAATGGCGGCATTCACGTGCGCGACGAACACCTGAACGTGCAATACCGTATTGACGGCGTGATCATTCCGGACGGGCTCAGTTTCTTTGGGCAGAATTTGAGCACCCGGTTCGTCGATTCGATGCAACTGATCACTGGCGCTCTGCCTGCGCAATATGGTCTGCGGACCGCTGGAATTATCGACATCCAAAGCAAGAGCGGCCTGTTCAATCAGGGCGGCTCCATCAGCATGTATGGCGGCAGCTACGGTACTCTCAATCCGAGCCTGGAATATGGCGGCTCTGTCGACGGCTACAATTATTACTTCTCAGGCGACTACCTCCAAAGCAGCCACGGCATCAACGGCGTCACCGGAAAATACAATCAGATCCACGACGACACGGACCAGACGCACGATTTCGCCTATCTTGAAAAGATCCTCGACCCGAACAACAAAGTCAGCGTAATGCTCGGCGAGTTCAACTCGCTGTTCCAGATCCCGAACAACCCGGGTCAGCCGACGTTCGCCGGCATTACCGCGATCAACGGCACGCCGATCCCCACGTTCGACTCTGCCAAGTTACGCGAGTCCCAGACTGAGGGCAGCCAGTTCGGGGCGGTCTCCTTCCTGCATTCCGAGGGACCGTTGGATTTCCAGATCTCGGATATCGTCAAATACAGCCGCCTGCATTATCATCCGGATGAGTTAGGCGATCTTGCCTTTAACGGCATCGGTCAGGACGCGGCGAGGACCAGCCTTGCCGACAACTTCCAGGCCGAGGGCACCTACCGGCTGACGCCCGATCACACGTTGCGCGCCGGCCTGCTATTCACTGCCGAGCACGTGACGGCGAAGACCAATTCCACCGTGCTGGATCAGACCGGCACCGACAGCTTTGGCAACCCGATCTACGCGACCACAACGTCCAACCTTGCCGCAAGCAGTAAGCAGACGAGCTTTACCTACAGCGCCTATCTCCAGGATGAATGGAAGGCGCTCGAAGATGTGACTGTCAACTACGGTGGCCGGTTCGATCTCGTCAATGGCTTTACGAAGGGCGATCAGCTCAGCCCGCGTCTTAACGTTGTGTGGCAAGCGACGCCAACGACAACTGTTCACGCCGGCTACGCCAGCTACTTCACGCCGCCGCCGCAGGAACTGGTCTCGACGGCAAACCTCGCTTCCTTTGCTAATACCACCGCAGCGCCCGCAGTTACGACAAACGACCCGATCAAGAACGAGAGCGCCCAGTATTTTGACGGCGGAGTGACCCAGGAAGTCATCACGGGCCTCAAGGTCGGCCTCGATCTTTATTACAAAAAAGCGCACAACCTGCTCGACGAGGGACAATTCGGCGCGCCGGTCATCCTGACACCGTTCAATTACAACATCGGCATCAACCGCGGCATCGAGATAACGACGAATTATAACGTTGGAAATTTTACCTACTACGGCAATCTGGCGCTCGCCCGACAACTGGCGCGGGGGATCAACTCGGCACAATTCAACTTCACCGCAGATGATCTCGCCGCCGCGAACGCCATGTTCATCAATACCGATCACAGCCAGTTCATGACCGCTTCCGCCGGTGTGGCGTATCTGTGGCAAGGGACGCGGTTCAGCGTCGACATCATTGCGGGGACCGGCCTGCGCACCACGCCGCCCGGCGAAACCATCAACAACGGCACCGTCCCATCCTACGAGCAGGTCAATCTCGGCATAACGCACCGCTTCGAGTCGGCGCCCGGCGGTCCGATCACCGTGCGTCTTGCCGTCATCAACCTGCTCGATGAGAACTATCTGCTGCGCAGCCAGACCGGGATCGGCGTCTTCGCCAACCAGTTTGGCCCGCGCCGCTCCGTCTTTGCCGGCGTCACCAAGGAGTTCTGAGGTGCTACGAGCTACCTGCACCGGCACCGGCGCAATACAGGCGGCAGACTATCATCGCCAGGCTGACGCAGCACTTCTAACCTGGCAGTGCGCCGCAACCCTTGCTCTGCCACAATCGAGCATTAGAGGTTAAGCCGCGATCGGCAATGCAACTCCCGGAATCGAGATTATGGAACCTGCACCGACCCTTTCGATCGTTACCCTGTTTCTCAACGCCGACATCATCGTCAAGGGCGTCCTGCTGCTCCTGCTAGCGGCCTCCGTGTGGAGCTGGACAGTGATCATCGACAAGCTGTGGCGGCTCGGCACGGTCAGCCGGGCAGCGCGCGAGCACGAGGCTCGTGCCGCCGCCGCCGGTTCGGCCGAAGAGCTGTGGGTCGCCCGCCCCGGAGCACAGGATCCGGCGGGGCAAGTGCTGGTCGCCGGCTTCCAGGAGAGCGCGGCCGACATTCGGCCCGAAACGGAAACCGCCGGCGAGCGGCG
Source organism: Allostellaceae bacterium (assembly GCA_036008175.1). Taxonomy (GTDB): domain Bacteria; phylum Pseudomonadota; class Alphaproteobacteria; order ATCC43930; family CGMCC-115725; genus DATARH01. The sequence continues at coordinate 16 of DASYOB010000158.1, read as the reverse complement.
CGAGCGTGTCGAGCGC
>DASYOB010000157.1:0-48287 GCA_036008175.1 Allostellaceae bacterium | reverse complement strand
GCCGGCGCGCGCGAGCGCGGCATCGAGGGCATCATGCTGAAGCGCGTCGACTCGCTCTATGTCGCCGGCCGGCCGAAAGGGCCGTGGTTCAAATGGAAACGCGGCGCCTTAACCATCGACGCCGTGTTGATGTATGCCCAGCGCGGTCACGGCAAGCGCTCGTCCTTCTATTCCGACTATACCTTCGGCGCCTGGCACCTGGACGCGCTGGTGCCGGTCGGCAAGGCCTATTCCGGCTTTACCGACGAGGAGTTGCGCCGGCTCGACAAATGGGTGAGGGACAACACCGTCAATCGCTACGGGCCGGTGCGCGAGGTGGCGCCCGGCCTGGTCCTCGAAATCGCTTTCGACAGCGTGCACCGTTCGACCCGGCACAAATCCGGCGTGGCGATGCGCTTCCCGCGCGTCCACCGCATCCGCTGGGACAAGCCCTTCCGCGAGGCCGACACGCTGGAGGCACTCGAGCGGTTGATGACGTGAGCTCAGCGGCGGAATGGGTGGTTGATGACCGCCTTCTGGTCCGAGCTGAGCGACTGGTAGAGGGCTTCGAGCGCCGGTTGCGCCTGCTGCAATGCTTGCAGCCGGGCGGAGAGGAACTGCTGGCGCCGGCTGACCCGGTCGAGGATCGTCTCCTCGCCGCGCTGCTCGGCGCTCGGCAAGGACGCACAGAGCTGGCGTTCCCGGTCGGTCGCATTCTGCACGATGCCGTTCAGCCGGTCCCACAGCGGCTTCTGCTCGGCGGTCAAGTTCAGCTTGGTGACGGTGTAGGCGATGATGCCGGCGCGCCAGGCGAGGCGCTCCTCGCAGCGCTCTCGCGGCGAGCGGCCCATCATCGTTCGTCGCATCAAGCCCTGGCCCATCGGCCCCATCTGTGCGCGCATGGCGCCCGGCATAGGGTGATCGTCGCCGGCCATCGGCGCCATCACGCCTGCGCCGTGCTGGGCGGGCGCAGTCTGTGCCGGCTGCGGCTCGGGATCGGCCGACCAGGCAAGCATCGGCACGGCGATTGCCAAACCCGCGATCAACCCGGCAACGGCGAGGATCGAATTGTTCATTGGAAGCACTCTCCTACTCCATTCCTGCATAGAATAGGCGGGAGACGGCCGGAAGCTCCCCGGCATTGACCAAGAAGTGATCGATTCGCCGATAGACTCGTCAGGAGAATTTAGAGATGCCGAAAACCGATGGCGCGCGAGTCGTCGCCGATCTAAAGCGGCTCGCCGAATTCGGCCGTTACAAGACCGGCGTGCACAGGCCGACCTATTCGCCCGAGGACGTCGCCTCGCGCGAGTGGCTGGCCGAGAAATTCGCCGAGGCCGGGCTCGACCCGGTCATCGACGGCATCGGCAACGTGATCGGCCATAACCCGCGCGCGGCGCGCCGCCTGCTGGTCGGCTCGCACAGCGAGACGCAGCCGCATGGCGGCTGGCTCGACGGCGCGCTCGGCGTCATCTACGCGCTCGAGGCCGCCCGCGCCTTCGCCGCCGACGCCTCGCTCGCCGGGCTCGGCATCGAGCCGGTCGCCTGGGCCGACGAGGAAGGGCATTACGGCAACATGCTCGGCAGCCGCTCCTTTATCGACGCATTGCCCGAGAGCGAGATCGGGGCGGCGACGAGCCGCGACGGCATGCCGCTCCGCACCGCACTCGAACAGGCCGGCTATGCCGGGCGGCCGCGCGAGAAGACCGACCCCCAGCGGTATCTCGGCTATCTCGAAGCCCATATCGAGCAGGGCGACTGGCTCGACAGAAGCGGCCTCAAGATCGGCGTGGTCGAGGCCATCATCGGCAACTGGAATTACTGGGTCACCGTCACCGGCGAGCAGAACCACGCCGGCACGACGCAGATGGCGCGACGCAAGGACGCCGCCGCGGCGATGATGCAACTAGCCGCGCGCATCTACGACCGGTTCGCCGAGCTTGCCGGACCGCGCACGGTGTGGACGATCGGCCGCGTGCTGATCGACCCGAACGCGCCGAGCATCGTGCCCGGCCGGGCCGAGATGCAGGTGCAGTTCCGCGACACCGACACCGGTATCCTGGCGCGATTCGAGGACGCGTTGTTGGAGCTAGTTGCCGAGGCTGATCGCGCCAGCCCGTGCCGCATCGATATCGCGCCGATCTCGAAAAGCGAGCCGGCGGCGATGGACCCGGCGTTTCAGGATCTGATCGAACAGGCGGCCGAGCGCCACGCGCCGGGCGCGCATCTGCGAATGCCGAGCGGCGCCGGCCACGACGCGCAGATCCTGTCGCGCCGGATGCGCTCGGCCATGATGTTCGTGCCGAGCCTCAAGGGCATCAGCCACCACTGGTCGGAAGACACCAAAGAAGAGGACATCGCGCTTGGCGCACAGGTCTTCGCCGACGCCGCCGCCGCGATCCTGAAGGCGGGGTGATGGCGATGGCAATTGTTTTGCAGGAGTCGCTGCGCGGGCTGTTCTATGCGCCCTATTACGCGGCGCTTGCCCTGGGCGCGTACGACAAGGAAGGGGTCGAGGTCAGCTTCGTCAGCGCGGCCTCACCGGACGCGGGGCCGAACGGGTTGTTCGACGGGACCGTTGATGTGAGCTGGGGCGGGCCGATGCGGGTCAACCAGCTTTACGCAGAGCGATCCGACTGCGATCTCGTCTGCTTCGGCGAGGCGGTGACGCGCGATCCGTTTTTGCTGATCGGCCGCACGCCGCGCCCCAATTTCACGTTTGCCGATTTGATGTCGGCGCGGGTCGCCACCGTCAGCGAGGTTCCGACGCCGTGGCTCTGCCTGCAGGAGGATCTCCGCCGGGCCGGGCTCGACCCCGTCCGGCTCGACCGGGTGGCCGATCGCAGCATGGCCGACAACATGGCGGCGCTCCGCCGCGGCGAGATCGATGTCGTGCAGTTGTTCCAGCCGCTCGCCGAAGAACTGATCGCCGACGGGAGCGGCCATCTCTGGTACGCCGCGGCTACTCGTGGCCTATGCTCGTACACGACTTTCTACGCACGCCGCGGCAACCTCGCCGCCAAACGCGACGAGATGGCGAGCCTCGTGCGCGGCCTTTACCGCACCCAGAAATGGGTACACCAAGCCACCGACGACGCGCTCGCCGAAACCGTGCAGCCATATTTCCCCGCCGTGCCGCGGGGCCTATTGCGCGCGGCGCTGGGGGGCTATCGTGCGCTCGGGATCTGGGGCCGCGATCCGGTGCTGCCGCGCGAAGGCTACGAGCGATTGAAAGCTGGCCTCGAATCCGGCGGCTTCGTTCGCACGGGCACACCATACGAAATCGCGGCCGACAACAGCCTCGCCAAAGCGGCGGTGCGCGCCGACCCGCCGCCGCTGTAAGCGGGTTTATTTCTTCAGGCTGCGAAGCACGGCGGTTGCGGCGGCTGTCCCGGTCTCGTAGGCGCCGTGCGCGGTCGAGAAGAAATTCGGGGAGCAGGCCTCGCCGGCGAAAAACAGCCGGTCTTGCACCGGCGCGGCGAGGCGGGCGCGGTCGTCGGCGTGGCCAGGTAGCGCGTAGGAATAGGAGCCGCGGGCGAACTCGTCCCGGCGCCAGAACGAGGCGGCGAGCGGGCGCAATTGCCGCCGGATGTCACTGCCGAATAACCCGGCCAGCTCGCCAATCGCGAAGTCGGCCATCGCCGCGAGGCCTTCCCTTTCAAGCGATTCCGAGAAGCGGCCGCCGAAAAAGCACTGGATGCGCGGGCGGCCGAACGGCCGGATTTGATAGCTCATCGTCTCGCGCCGGCGGGTCGAGCCGACCAGAAACCGCTCGGGCATGTCGCCGTCGAAGGCGAAGAACAGCTTGTCGGCGAGGCCGAGCGGCAGCCCGGCCGCGGCAGCAATCTTGTCGGAAAGCGGCGGGTCGAAGCGCAGCCACTCCTCGGCGATCGCCGCGGTCGGCACCGTGACGATAACCCGCGCCGCCGTGAGCGTCCCGCGGCTCGTCTCGATGCGTAGGGTGCGGCCGTGATGGTCGATGCGCGACACCGCCGTGCCGAACGCGATCGGCAGATCCTTGGCCAAGACCTCGAACAATCGGCCATAGCCTTCGCGCAGACGCCAGTTGAGGCCGGTATCCTCGTAGCGGTCGTTGTCCTTGACCGACAGGTGCTCGAGCTCGACCGCGTTGGCCCAGGTGCTGGTGGCGTCGAGCAGCGCGTTCCAGCGCCCGCCGGGCGTCATTACCGATGAAGCGGGCCGGTCCTCTGCCTCCAGGGCGGCGCGGTGGACGGCCCAGTAATACGCCTCACGCTCGGCGAGCCAATCGGCCTCGGCGGCCTCGCTCTCGCCGCTGTGGCGTAGCCGCGTCGTCCAGTCCGGCCGCTCTTTGTTGATCGAAAAGCCGAGCTTTTCGGCGAGCGGCGCGAGCACGTTGCGGTCGGCCGAATGCAGCCATTCGCAGCCGAGATCCATCGGATAGCCGTCATCGCCCTCGGCGGTCCACGCACGACCGCCGGCGCGCTCGCGCGCCTCCAGCAACACGAACGAGACGCGGCTGGCCTCGGCGAGCCGCCGCCCGGCGGCAATGCCGGCGGCGCCGGCGCCGATCACCGCGACCTCGACGTCGGAGGGAAGTATTGGCATCGGATGTAGGTAGTGGGGGCAAACGCGAGGAGAAGCCCGCAAACAGCCCCTCGCCCGCATCGCGGGAGAGGGAGGGGCCCATCGCGCGAGCGAGCGATGGGAGGGTGAGGGTCTACATCACTGAAATACCCTCACCCGGCCTCAGCTGCGCCTCGGCCACCCTCTCCCGCAGTGCGGGAGAGGGGCTGGTCCCAGCGTCGACGGCTCAGCCGCCCCGGGCGGGGGCGGTGTATTCGGTATCGCTGACGTGCTTGCCCCAGGACGTGCCCTGGCCCTGCTCGCCCTGTTCCGACAATGCCAGATGCGCGAAGAGGCGGTCGGGCGAGGCGCCGTGCCAATGCATCGTGTCGGGCGGGATATTGACCACGTCACCGGGGTTCAGCACTTGCGGCGGCTCGCCCTCGAAGCAGATGCGGCCGATCCCCGACAGGCAGTAGAGCGTCTGCCCGACCGGATGCGAATGCCACGCGGTGCGCGCGCCCGGCGTGAAGGTCACGACCGATCCGCCCATCCGCGACGGCGCCTCGGCAACGACGACCGGGTCCTGAAACACGACGCCGGTGAAGGTCTCGGCGGCGCCCCGCCTCGTAGTGCGCGACCCGGCGCGAACGACTCCGGCTTTGACGGGCATGGCTTCTCTCCTTGCTGTGTGATGGGGGCAGTCTATAACCGATCGCGACATGAGCGACAGCGGCAGCATACGGGTCGGCATTGGCGGCTGGGTATTCCCGCCCTGGCGCGGCACCTTCTACCCCGCCGGGCTACCGCAATCGCGGGAGCTGACCCATGCGAGCCGGCACCTGACCGCGATCGAGATTAACGGCACCTTCTACAATTCTGGGAGGGCCGACAGCTTCCGCAAATGGCGGGACGAGACCCCCGACGGCTTTGTCTTTTCGCTGAAGGGGCCGCGTTTTGTGACGCATCGCAAGGAGCTGGCGACCGCCGGGCCTTCGCTCGAGCTGTTCTTCTCGCGCGGCGTCCTCGAATTGGCCGACAAGCTCGGGCCGGTCCTGTGGCAGTTCGCGCCGTTCAAGCAATTCGACGAAGCCGATTTCGCCGGTTTTCTCGAATTACTGCCGCACAGCATCGACAACCGGCGGATCCGCCATGTCGTCGAGGTGCGGCACGCGAGCTTTCGCACCCAGGCTTTCGCGGATCTGTTGCGCCAGCACCGCGTCGCGGTCGCGATGGTCGAGGACGCCAAATTCCCGGCGTTCGACGATGTCACCGCCGATTTTGCTTATCTCCGGCTGCGCCGCTGCGCCGAAGAGGAGCCAACCGGCTACCCGCCGGAAGCGCTCGATAGCTGGGCCGAGCGCGCCCGCGCCTTGGCCGCTGAGGGAAGCGACGTGTTCCTCTACTTCATCAACGGCGCCAAGGTGCGCGCCCCCGCCGCCGCCCAAGCCCTGATCGCGCGGCTATCGACGTAAGCTCAGAAACGCTCCGCCCGGAATGGCGCCGGGTCAAGGAAGGGCGCGTCGCCGGTCATCATCTCGGCCAGCAGCCGTCCCGTCGTCGGGCCCAGCGTGAAGCCTTGATGGGCATGCCCAAAGGCGCCCCATAGGTGGGGCTGCGACGGGATCCGGCCGATGATCGGCAACATGTCGGGAGTGCAGGGCCGGACGCCCATCCAGGGCGTGGGCTCCACCGCTTCGCCCAAAGGAAAGATGCTGCGGGCGATCGGTTCGGCACGGGCGAGCTGCATCGGGCTCGGCTTGGCCCCGCGGCGGGCGAATTCGGCGCCGGTCGTTAGGCGAATCCCCCGCCGCATCGGCGCCAGCAAGAAGCCGTTGGATGCCACTGGGCGGGTCAGTCCGGCATTGCCCTGCGGCCTGAAGTGCAGATGGTACCCGCGCTTGCCGAAGAGCGGCGGCGCGTAGCCGAAGCGCTTGGTGACGCCGCCGGACCAGATGCCCAGGGCGATAACGGCTTCCTCTGCCTCGACAACCGAACCATCGGCCGTGTCGGTTCGCCAGCCCGACCCGTCGCGTCGTACGGTCGTCGCGTCGCCGATCGCGAAATGCCCGCCGAGACGCTCGAAGAGCGCGGCATAACTGAGGGTCAGAGCGTGCGGATCATTGACCGCGTAAGGATCGGTCCAATGCAGCGCGCCGATGAAACCGTTGCTCAGATGCGGCTCCATCTCGGCAAGTTTGGCCGGCGTGAGTGCGGCGGAATTGACGCCGAACTCGCGCGCCCGTTCGGCCTTGGCGAGATCGGCCTCGAACGTCGCCGCATCGTTGTAAGCGCGGATGAAGCCAACCGGGCGCAGAAGCGCGGTCGAGCCCGCCTCCTCGGCAAGCTTCTCATGCTCCGCGGCGCAGGTGGCGATCAGTCTGCGCCATTGCGCCGCGATCGCGGCATAGCGCCAGGGTTCCGAATTGCGCCAATACCGGAACAACGGCCCAAACAGCTCCGGGAGGGCCGATAGGTGGTAATAGACGTCGACGGAACGGTTCCGCGCGATGCGCCGCAACTCGGCAAGCGACCGCGGAAAAGGGTGCGGAAAGACCGCCTCGCGCTGCACCAACCCGCCATTGCCATAGGAGGTTTCCTCGCCCGGAGGCCGCCGGTCGACCAGCACGACCTGCTTGCCGCGCTTCCGCAAATGCACCGCGACCGAGACGCCGACCATGCCGGCGCCGAGAACCAACACATCGGCCTGCAATGTGCTCACTCCGCCGCCATCCGCTTCTTCAGTTTCGGCCAGCGCGATTTGACGAGCGGCAATACCTCCTCGATCAAGCGGCGGGTCTGCGCCATCATTTCGTCGTCGCCCTTCGCGGCCGGGCGCAGGATGAATTTGGAGACGCCCGCCTCGACGTATTCGGCGACGCGTTGGACGATCGCCGCGGCGTCGCCGATCGCGAAATAGTCCTTTGGGTCGCGGCCGGTGCGCTTGCGATACGCCTCGAACAGCGGCGCCAATGCGGGGTCGTCGGCCCGGCCGAAACGGTAGGGGATGCCGGCGCCGTAATGATCGTCGTCGATCGTCCGGCCCTCCTCGGCCACCGCAGATTTGATCGCGGCGACCACCTTGGCCGCCTGCTCGGGCGTCTCAGGCCCGGCCTGCCAGCCGGTGCCGATCCGGGCGGTCCGCCTGATCGCCGCCTCGGACCAGCCGCCGATCCACATCGGCAGATCGGGCTGCACCGGCTTCGGCGCGATCGAGGCGCCCGACAGATGATAGTGCACGCCCTCGAAATCGACCTTGTCCTCGGACCAGAGGCGCCGGATCACCTCCAGCCCCTCATCGGTCTTGCGGCCGCGGGTCTTGGTGTCGAGGTTGAGGGTCGTCCATTCCGGCCCGAGCGGGCTGCCGATGCCGAAGGCCGGCAACAGCCGCCCGTTCGACAAATAGTCGATCGTCGCGCATTGCCGCGCCACCAAAACAGCGTCGCGCATCGCCAGGGACAGCACATTGACCCCGAACTTGATGCGCCTTGTGCGGCCGGCCAGCGCCGCCATCACGCTCATGCATTCGAGAAACGGTTGCGGGCTGACCAGCCGATCGGTCTGCCAGATCGAGTCGATGCCGCCCGCCTCGCACAGATCGACCCAGCGCCAATAGGCGGCGGCGCCGGAAAACGGGAACTCCATCAGCCCGACCCCGACCGCGACATTGTTCGGCATAGGATGCCTCCTTGTCTGACGCGGCGAACTATGGCCCGATCACGGGTAGATTGCCCAGCGTCCGTTCGGCTGTCATTGCGAGGAGCCGCAGGCGACGAAGCAATCCCGATGAGTTCGAGTTCAGCCGGCGCGAGATTGCTTCGCTGCGCTCGCAATGACACGAGAGGAAGGAGCGGAACCGATGCGCGTGTTCACGACGGTGCCGCAGCAGGATCTGTGCCTTGTGCCGGCAGCGGCGCGTGCCGCCGAAGCCGACGGCTATGACGGCATCATCTCGATGGAGAACCAGCACGACCCGTTCCTGGCATTGGCCGTCGCCGGCACCGTGACCGAGCGCATCGAGTTGCACACCGGGGTTGCGATCTCCTTCGCCCGCACGCCGATGGCGGTGGCCGAGATCGGCTGGGACATGGCCGGCTCCTTTGGCGGGCGCTTTGTGATCGGGCTCGGCTCGCAGGTGCGCGCGCACAACGAGCGGCGCTTTTCGGTGCCGTGGACGCCGCCGGCACCGCGCATGCGCGAGTACGTGCAGGTATTGCGGGCGATCTGGCATTGCTGGAAAGAAGGCGAGAAGCCGGCCTATGAGGGCGAACATTACAAATTCACGCTGATGACCCCCAATTTCACGCCGCCGCCGATCGAGGCGCCGCCACCCCCCGTGATGATCGCCGCGGTCGGCCCGGCGATGCTGAAGGTCGCCGCCGAGGAATGCGACGGCGTCAAGCTGCACGGCTTCTGCACGCAGAAATACCTGACCGACGCGATCATGCCGCGGATCGAGGCCGGGCTATCGAAGGCCGGGCGCAAGCGCGAGCACTACGAGATCTCCGGCGGCGGATTTCTCGCGACCGGCCCGGACGACGCCACCGTCGCCAAGCGCTTCGAATGGGTGCGCCAGCGCGTCGCCTTTTACGGCTCGACCCCGGCCTACTACCCGGTGCTGGCGGCGCACGGCCTCGAAGATTTGGGTCTCAAGCTCAACGCGCTGACCCGCGAGGGCAAATGGGGCGAGATGGCAAAGCAGGTGCCGGACGATGTCGCGCACCTGTTCGCCGCGGTCGGCCGGCACGACCAGATCGTCGGCGCGATCGAGCGCCGCTTCGGCGGGCTCGTCGACTCGCTGACGTTGCGTGGCGATGGGGTCGGCGACGCCGGCGAGGTGCCGCCCGGTCTCGTCCAGGACATCCGCCGCGTGCCGCACCGCTATCGCGGGCAGGTCGGGTAATATTCTTGCATGGGAAACCACTGATTGAAGCGGGTTGCCACGTGCGAGACCGCGTATATGATTCCCGAACAAAAGGATTATGGGAGGGAACCGTATATGGCTGCGACAGACGCGTTTTCCGGTCAATTGTCGGAAGCCGAGCACGGAAGGCATCTTCGCCGCGCCGTGATCGCCAGCACCGTCGGCACCACGATCGAGTGGTACGACTTCCTGATCTACAGCACGATGACCGGACTGGTGTTCGGGCACGTTTTCTTCTCCGGTTCCGACCCGCTGATCGACACGTTGAAGGCGTTCGGCGTCTTCTTTATCGGGTTTGTCGCGCGGCCGATCGGCGCCGCGATCTTCGGCCATTACGGCGACCGCATCGGCCGCAAGGCGACATTGATCGTCACCCTGCTGATGACCGGCATCGCCACCGCACTGGTTGGCCTCGTTCCGGGCTACGATATGATCGGGATCTGGGGCGCGGTCATCCTGACCCTACTGCGCCTGATCCAGGGCATCGGCGTCGGCGGCGAATGGGGCGGCTCGGTGCTGCTGGCAATGGAATGGGCGCGCAGCAGCAAGAATCGCGGCTTTATCGCGGCGTGGCCGCAATTCGGCGCGCCGGCGGGGCTGTTCCTTGCCAATCTGGCGGTCCTGACCTTCAGCTGGATTTCCGGCGATCAATTCCTGGTCTGGGGCTGGCGCATCCCGTTTTTGCTCAGCATCGTCATGGTCGCGGTTGGCCTGTGGATCCGACTCGGCATTCTCGAAACCCCCGTATTTCGGCGTATCCTTGATGAAAACCGGGTCGCGCGGGCGCCGATAATCGAGGTGTTCCGCAAGCAGCCGAAGGAGATCGTGCTGACCGCGCTGTTGCGCCTTGCCGAGCAGTCGCCGGGCTACATCTTCAATGCCTTCATCTTCACCTATGGAACGCAGGTGCTCGGCGCCTCGCGCGACCTGCTGCTGATCGGGCTAATCACGACGACCGCGCTCGGCTTCATCTGGGCGCCGATCGCGGGTGCCCTGTCCGACCGGATCGGTCGCCGGCAGATGTACATCATCGGCTGCGTGTTCGTCGCGATCTTCACCTTCGTGTATTTCGCGATGCTCGATACGAAGCAGCCGCTCCTGATCTTCATCGCGGTAGCGCTGTCGTTCATCCCGGTGATGACGATGTACGGACCCGAGGCGGCGTTGATCGCCGAGGCGTTCACTCCACGGCTGCGCTACAGCGGCGCCTCTATCGGCTATCAATTGGCCTCGATCATCGCCGGCGGTCCGGCGCCGTTCATTTCGACCTGGCTGTTCGCTACCTACAACTCGACAGCGCCGATCGGCATTTACGTGGTGATCTGCGCGGTGATCAGCATCGGCGCGACCCTGATGCTGCCCGACTATACCAACAAGGAGATCTCGACCGAGGCGGAATACGAGGCCGCCTCGGCCGGGCAATCGACGGTCGGGGCGCGGGTAACGCCCTGATACAGGCGCTTGAAGCGCCGATGTTCCGCCTATGTTCTTGAATGTCGCCGGCCGGCAGCTTATGTAGGCTGCCGGCCCGGCTTTCTTTTCTCGGAAACCGGTTGGCCGGGCGGCGTGGCCTGAGGGTGCGGACGCGCCCCGTCCGCCTGTTCCTAGCCAGCAAAGAACAGGTGGAACAGGGTAGAGTGGGGATCACGGAAGCGGCCCGGAGACTGAGGCCATGACCTATCCGACGCATCTTATCCCGACGACGGTTGTCGGCAGCTACCCGCAGCCTGACTGGCTGGTCGACCGCGGCGTACTCGAACATCACGGCGTGCCGCGGGTGGCGGCGGGCGACATCTGGCGCATCCGCGCGCCGCTGCTCGAACAGGCGCAGGACGACGCCACGATCGTCGCGATCGGCGAGATGCAGCGGGCCGGCATTGACATCGTCAGCGACGGCGAGATCCGCCGCGAGAGCTACTCCAACCGCTTCGCGCTGGCGCTCGACGGCCTCGACGCCGAGCATCCCGGCCGGGTCGCGCGCAGCGGCGGCGGCAGCACGCCGGTGCCGCGGGTTGTCGGCAAGATCCGCCGGCTCGGGCCGGTCGAGCGGCGCGACGCCGAGTTTCTGCTGGCCCACGCTATCCACGCCACGAAGATCACGCTGCCCGGCCCGTTCACCCTGTCGCAGCAGGCGGAAAACGCCTTCTATGCCGACGAGGAGGAGATGGCGATGGATTACGCCGTCGCCGTCAACGACGAGTTGCGCGATCTGAAGGCGGCCGGGGTCGATGTCGTGCAGCTCGACGAGCCGTGGGTTCGCACCGCCCCGGAGAAGGCAGCGCGCTGGGGCATCAAGGCGATCAACCGGGCGCTGGACGGCATTCCCGGCCCGACTGTCGTGCATCTGTGCTTCGGCTATGCCGCGATGGTCCGCAACAAGCCGAGCGGCTACGCCTTTCTGCCGCAACTGGCCGACAGCATCGCCGAGCAGATCTCGATCGAGGCGGCGCAGCCGCGGCTCGATCTCGGCGTGCTCAAGGACCTGTCCGGCAAGACGATCCTCCTGGGCGCGCTCGACCTCAACGACCCGGCAATCGAGACCGCAGAAGTGGTGGCCGCGCGGCTGCGCCACGGGTTGCAGCACATCCCCGCCGAGCGCCTCATCGCCGCGCCCGATTGCGGCATGAAATACCTGCCGCGCGATGTGGCCTACGGCAAACTCAAGGCGCTCGCCGAAGGCGCCGCGATCGTCCGGCGTGAGCTGGCCGGCTGACTAATCGCCAATAATGGTCAGCAACAGCTGCCGCTGATGCGGGCTGGCGCGGTGCTCGAGCAGAAAGATCCCCTGCCAGGTGCCGAGCCGGATGCCGCCGCGGCTGACCGGGATCGTCAGCTGCACTTGGGTAAGCACGCTTTTGAGATGGGCCGGCATATCGTCCGGTCCTTCGTCGTTATGGCGATAGCGGGCGGGGTCTTCCGGCGCGAGACGGTCGAGAAACCCGGCCAAATCGCGCAGGACATCGGGCGAATAATTTTCCTGGATCAGCAGCGAAGCGGAGGTGTGCGGAATGAAGATCGTCAATACGCCGCGCTCGATGCCCTGCCGCGCCACCCAGTCGGCGACCTCGCGCGTCACCTCTCGGATTTCGCGCGGCGTCGTACGGATCGTCAGCTCGGTTTGAGCGATGCGCATATCGGAATCCTTCCGCCTCCAGACTATACAACGCCGCCCCGGCTCGGCGTGGCCCCTTCCCCCGCTGCCGCGCGCCAGCTTATGCTGACCGGCCAACCGGAGGTACGGCGCATGAGAACGAGTGCGGTCGCTGCGGCGCTCTTCGCCTGTCTGGCCTTTGCCTCGGGCGCGCGGGCCGAGAAGGTGGACCTCCTGCTGGTGCTCGCGGCGGACGTGTCGCGCAGCATCGACGACGGCGAATTCAATCTGCAGCGCAAGGGCTACGCCGCGGCGATGACGGATCCACGGGTGCTGCGGGCGATCGCCGGCGCGCCCAATCATGCGATAGCCGTTACCTTTGTCGAATGGGCGGGCGCGCCGGAACAGAACGTCGTCGTCGACTGGACCGTCATTCGTGACGAGGAGGGCGCCGGCGCTGTCGCGGCCACCATGCTGTCTGCGCCGCGCTCGTTTCTTGGCCGCACCTCGATCAGCGCCGCGATCGATTTCGCCATGGAGCGCTTCGCCGCCGCGCCGGCCGAGGCCGATAAGCGCATCATCGATGTCTCCGGCGACGGCACCAACAATTCCGGCCGCGCGGTCACCGAGTCGCGCGATCAGGCGGTGGCTGCCGGGACCACGATCAATGGCCTCGCCATCATCAACACACAGGCGAACCCGGGTTATGCCTTCCACACCCAACCCCCCGGCGGCCTGCCGAAATACTACGAGGAGAACGTGATCGGCGGTCCCGGCGCGTTCTTGCTGCAAGTGGAGAATTTCGATACCTTCGCCGAGGCGATCACCCGCAAGCTCGTGACCGAGATCGCCGGTCTGTCGGCCCGGCAGCAAACCGCTGCTGCGCAATAGCACAGGCTGAGCACCCAGGCGTTTTGCACCCGGTCCCAGCACTCGGGAGCTTGCAGCACACGCTAACGCCGCAAAATTGCCGCAGGATTCGGCGGCTTTGCGCCCGGGTTGCTGTTGTCGCGACCGCCTCGCGTCCATATATTTGATAGGTTCAAATTCAGCACTGCGAAGGTTGAAGAATGGCGCGCGTTACCGTCGAAGATTGTGTGGTCAAGGTGCCCAACCGTTTCGAGCTGGTTTTGCTTGCTGGCCAGCGCGCTCGGGAGATCACCTCGGGCGCACCGCTGACAATCGAGCGTGACGACGACAAGAACCCGGTGGTCGCGCTGCGCGAAATCGCAGAGGACACGATCCAGCTCGATCATTTGCAGGATTCGCTGATCCGCGGGATGCAGAAACACGTCGAGATGGACGAGCCGGAGGAGACCCCGGATCTCGAACAGCGGCTGTTCGGTGTCGCGGATCCAATCGGCCCGGTCATTGGCGAAGACGAGGTCGACGAGGAAGCGGTCGAGGAAGAGCTCGAAGAAGATCTGCTCGCGGTGGAAGACGAAGAGGAACTCGAACTGCCGGAGGGCACCGCCGAAATCGACGGCGAGGAACCGGAAGAGGAGCCCTGATCCGCGCTGCCCAATACCGCCTAAGCTCACACCGGCAATTCCTCTGCGCTAGGCACGCTGTCCGGGTGACCATATTGGCGCTTCGCCGAGCAAACCGCCGCCACGCTCGTGGCGGCGCGACGGAGGCGAGGTGCGCATCTCTCGGGTCGGCACCCCGGAACGGCAGCACGACGGGGACGACCCGGCCATGATGCGACAGTTCGAACTCGCCGAGCTGGTCAAGTCCTACGATCCGAACGCGGACGAAGACGCGTTGAACCGTGCCTATGTCTATTCGATGAAAGCGCACGGCGCCCAGCTGCGCGCATCGGGCGATCCGTATTTCTCGCACCCGATCGAGGTGGCCGGGCTGCTCGCGCAGATGAAGCTCGACAGCGCCTCGATCGTCACCGGGCTCCTGCACGATACGGTCGAGGACACCGTCGCCACGCTCGACGACATCGAGCGCCTGTTCGGTTCCGAGATCGGCCGGCTGGTCGATGGCGTCACCAAACTGTCGCGCCTCGAGCTGCAATCGGACCAGACCAAGCAGGCGGAAAATTTCCGCAAGCTCGTACTGGCGATGTCCGAGGACATCCGCGTCCTCTTGGTCAAGCTCGCCGACCGCCTGCACAATATGCGCACGCTGCGTTTCATTAGGAGCGAAGACAAGCGGCGGCGCATCGCGCGCGAAACGATGGACATTTACGCTCCGCTCGCCGAGCGGATCGGCATGCACCGGATGAAGGACGAGCTCGAGGACCTGGCGTTTGCCGAGCTCTATCCCGACGCCCGCGCCAGCATCGCCGCCCGCCTCGCTTTCCTGCGCGAACACGGTGGCGACATCGTCTCCCGCATCGTCGCGGAGCTGAACCAGAAGCTTGGCGACGAGGGGCTCAACGCCACGATCTCCGGCCGCGAGAAATCGCCCTACTCGATCTGGCGCAAGATGCAGCGCAAGAACATCTCGTTCGAGCAGCTCGCCGACGTGATGGCCTTCCGTGTGCTCGTGGACAGCACCGGCGACTGCTATCACGCGCTGGGGATCATCCACTCCGCCTATCACGTCGTTCCCGGCCGGTTCAAAGATTACATCTCGACACCAAAGCCGAATAATTACCGCTCGCTGCACACCGGCGTGATCGGCCCCGAGCGGCAACGCATCGAGGTGCAGATCCGCACCAGCGACATGCACGAGATCGCCGAACTCGGCGTCGCCGCACACTGGATCTACAAGCAGGACACGGGTTGGACCGACGGACGGCAATACCGCTGGCTGCGGGAACTCCTGGAGATCCTCGACCACGCCTCGGGCCCGGAAGAATTCCTCGAACACACCAAGCTCGAGATGTTCCAAGATCAGGTCTTCGCCTTCACCCCGAAGGGCGATTTGATCGCGTTGCCGCGCGGCGCGACCCCTGTCGACTTCGCCTACGCCGTCCACTCGCAGATCGGCGATACTTGCGTTGGCGCGAAAATCAACGGCCGCCTGCTGCCGTTGCGCACTCAGCTCGCCAATGGCGACCAGGTCGAGATCGTCACCTCGAAGGCGCAGACCCCGTCGCCGACCTGGGAGCGGTTTGTCGTCACCGGCAAGGCGCGGGCGCGCATACGGCGGTTCGTCCGTACCCAGCAGCGCACCCAATATCTCGATCTCGGCCGGGCCATCGTGCAGAAGGCGTTCCGACAGGAGGGGCAGGGGTTCTCCGAGCGGCCGCTCGAAGCGGTGATGAAGCAGTTCAACTGCGCCAGCGTCGAGGATCTTTACGTCGCCGTCGGCGAGGGCATGGTCACCGGGCGGGAAGTCGTCAACGCCGCTTTTCCGCGTCCGGCGGAACAGAAGGACAAGGTCGTCCCGCTGGCGCGGGCACGGCGTAAGGGGCGCCCGCAGGATAACGCCGTATCAATACGCGGGCTCATTCCCGGCATGGCGCTGCATTTCGCCGGATGCTGCCATCCGCTGCCCGGCGACCGCATCGTCGGCATCGTCACGACCGGCAAGGGCGTGACGATCCATACGATCGATTGCGACACGCTCGAGAGCTTCAGTAACGAGCCGGAGCGCTGGCTCGACGTCGCCTGGAGCAGCGAGGAGACTGATGCCGGACATGTCGGTCGGATCAACGTCACGATCGCCAACGAGCCCGGCAACCTCGGCAGCCTGACGACAACGATCGGCAAGCAGGGCGGCAACATCAGCAACCTCAAAATTACCAACCGCTCGACCGATTTCTTCGAGATCATGGTCGATATCGAGGTTGCCGATGTGAAGCATCTGTCGACGATCATCGCCGCGCTGCGCGCGACGCCGGTCATCAACTCGGTCGAGCGGGCGCACGGCTGAGCCGATGATCCTCGGCCTCGGCAGCGACCTCGTAGACATCCGCCGCATCGAGCGCGCGATCGAGCGATTCGGCGACCGTTTTCTCGACCGCATCTTCACCGAGACGGAGCGCCTCCGTTGTGACCGCCGCGGCGTCACGCGGGTGGCGAGCTATGCGCGGCGGTTCGCCGCGAAAGAGGCGGCGGCGAAGGCACTGGGCACCGGCTTTCGCAAGGGCGTGTTCTGGCGCGATCTCGGGGTCGTCAACCTGCCGTCGGGTCAGCCCGGGATGCGGCTCACCGGCGGCGCCCTGCATCGCCTGGCAGCGATCACCCCACCCGGAATGACAGCACGGCTCGATGTGAGTTTGACCGACGAGCCGCCGCTTGCCCAAGCAGTCGTGGTGATCACCGCGCTCCCGGCCGTCGCGGCCGAGGATGCCCGACAATGAAATCGGCAGCGCGCTTGACTCGCCGGACAACGCTTGGCTTGATCGCGCCCGCCTCACGCCACCCGGTTTGCGCATGAAATCGAATTCATCCTCGAAAGTCGTTTCCAAGAAGAAAGCCTCGGGCGGCGTTCTGGAGACCGTCAAAACCATTGTTTATGCGGTGCTGATCGCATTGGTCGTCCGCACGGTCGCCTATGAACCGTTCAATATTCCGTCCGGTTCGATGGTACCGACGCTGCTGGTCGGCGATTACCTGTTTGTTTCCAAATTTTCTTATGGCTACAGCCGGTACTCGCTGCCGTTCGGATTGCCGCTGTTCTCAGGCCGGATCCGCCTGCCGTTCTCGCACGGCCCCGAGCGCGGCGATGTCGCGGTCTTCAAGCTGCCCACCGATCCGTCGACCGACTACATCAAGCGGATCGTTGGCCTGCCCGGCGACCACATCCAGATGCGGCACGGCAATCTTTACATCAACGACCAACTGGTGCCGCGGCGCCCGATCGACGACTACGTCTACGAGGAGGAGGGCAGGATCTTGGTGTATCACCAGTACATCGAGTCGCTGCCGCGCGGGCCGGGCGAGCCGCCGCTCGAGCACCCCATCATCAAGCTCGGCGACGACGGCCAA
Organism: Allostellaceae bacterium; assembly: GCA_036008175.1. GTDB lineage: Bacteria > Pseudomonadota > Alphaproteobacteria > ATCC43930 > CGMCC-115725 > DATARH01. Next base: position 30,856 of record DASYOB010000157.1, on the reverse strand, counting down.
CTCGACAACACGCCGGTCTACGATGTGCCGCCGGGGCATTATTTCGGCATGGGCGACAATCGCGACAATTCGCAGGACAGCCGCGTGCTCTCGGTGGTCGGCTACATCCCCTCCGAAAATCTGGTTGGAAAAGCGCAATTCATCTTCTTCTCGACCGACGGCTCGGCGCGTTGGTGGGAAGTCTGGAAGTGGCCGTTCGCGATCCGCTATCGTCGGCTGTTTCACGGTGTCTATTGAGAAATGGACGTGGAGCGTCGGCCCTGCCCATTTTGTGCCGAGGCGATTCTTCCCGAGGCAACGGTGTGCCGATTCTGTGGGCGTAATTTGCGCTCCGGCTGGGCGGGGGCCAACAGCGGCGTCCAAGGCCCGGTTACGGCCGTCCAAGGCGCGGGCGGCATCAAGCGGAGGCGCGCTTGGCTCGCAGGCATTTTTTCACTGCTCGCCCCTGGTGTCGGCCAGCTTTACAACGGAGAACACGGGAAAGGTCTATCGTACTTTATACTATTTATATGTCTGGAATTAGCGGCAGCTCTGATTTTACCAAACCTCGCGCTTAAAATCGCGATTAGTACGCTTATACTAACGACGTTAATAGAATTGGTTTTTCGAATCGGTTCGGCCATTGCAGCGTTTCGACGGGCTAGACGCGTCGGTGCGATAAGCATCGGCCGATACCAGCATGGCTGGATCTATGTTGTTCTAGTTCTACTGATGCCGATAGCCAATGCGGTAGCGGCGCCGGAGTATAATTTCCAGTCCTTCTGGATGCCAGCGGGATCAATGGTGCCGACTCTGCTTGTTGGTGACTGGTTTATAGTGGATCGAGGACAGTATCGTGTACAACCGCCTCGACGCGGCGATGTCGCGGTCTTCAAGCTGCCGACTGATCCATCGATCGACTATATCAAACGCATCGTCGGCCTGCCCGGCGATCACATCCAGATGCGGCACGGCAACCTTTACATCAATGACCAACTGGTGCCGCGACGTCCGGTCGACGACTACGTCTATGAGGAGGGCGGCGCGATGATAGTGCTGCACCAATATATCGAGTCGTTGCCGCGCGGAGCGGGCAAGCCGCCCGTCGAGTACCCGATCATCAAGGTCGGCGACGACGGCCCGCTCGACAACACCCCGGTCTACGACGTTCCGCTGGGCAATTATTTCGGTATGGGCGACAACCGCGACAATTCGCAGGACAGCCGCGTGCTCTCGGCGGTCGGCTACGTTCCGGCCAGAAACCTGGTTGGGAAGGCGCAATTCATCCTCTTTTCGACCGACGGCGCGGCGCGTTGGTGGGAAATCTGGAAATGGCCGTTCGCGATCCGCTACCACCGGCTCTTCCATGAGGTCGGCTGAGCGCGGAGGCGCGCCGGGGAGCGCCTTGGCTGGCGAGCATCTCACACAGCTGACCCGCCACGATTTCGCCCGACCGGAGCTACTGACGGAAGCGCTGACTCACCCGAGCGTCCTGCCGCAAGTGCATCAGGGCCGCCGACGCCCGCGGCGGACAACCCCGCCGCGCAACTATGAGCGACTCGAATTTCTCGGCGACCGTGTGCTCGGCCTGGTGATCGCCGATCTGTTATGGCGGCGCTTCCCGAACGAGCCGGAAGGACCGCTGACCCGACGTCACGCGCAGCTCGTGCGGCGCGAGACGCTGGCGCGGGTCGCCAGCATGATCGGCCTCGACCGACACCTCAAACTCTCGCCAGCCGAGGCCGCCGCTGGCGCCGCGCGCAACCCGACGATCCTTGCCGATGCCTGCGAGGCGGTGATCGCGGCGATCTATCTCGATGGCGGATTTCCGGCGGCTTTCGCCTTCGTCGAGCGGTTGTGGGCACCGCTGATCGCCGAAATGGAGATACCGCCGCGCGACCCCAAGACCGTGCTGCAGGAGTGGGCGCAGGCGCGGGGCCTCGGCCTGCCGACTTATCAATTGACCGCGACGAGCGGACCGGATCACGCGCCGCATTTCACGATCTCCGTTCGCCTTGCGGGTTTCGAGGAGACGAGCGCCACCGCGTCGTCCAAGCGCGCCGCCGAAACGGGGGCGGCAGCGGCGCTTCTGGAGCGGCTGTCCACCGGCCCATCGCGGCGCTGACGGGGATGGCAGGAAGCAGAAAGCGTCCGGACAGCCCTCCTCCCGCGGCGCGCGAGAAGGCCGAAACCCGCTGCGGCTATGTCGCGCTGATCGGGGCGCCCAATGCCGGCAAATCGACCCTGTTGAACCAGCTCGTCGGCCGCAAGCTGGCGATCGTGACGCCCAAGGTGCAGACGACGCGTGCGCGGTTTCTCGGTATCGCGATCGTCGGTCCGGCGCAGCTGGTCCTTGTCGACACGCCGGGAATTTTCGAGCCACGCCGACGGCTCGACCGGGCGATGGTCGCGGCAGCCTGGGCCGGCGCCGCCGACGCTGACGAGACCGTGCTGCTGGTCGACGCCGCGCGGCCGAACGATCGCGATACGCAACGCATCATTGGCCGCCTCACCGAGACTGGGCGGCGCACCATTCTCGCGCTGAACAAGATCGACCTCGTCCGCCGCGACAAGCTGCTCGGCCTTGCCGATACCCTGTTCAAAACCGGCGTCTTCACCGAAGTGTTCATGATTTCCGGGCTGACCGGCGACGGGATCGATGATTTGAAACGCCGCCTCGCGGCCGCGGCGCCGCCGGGCCCGTGGCTGTTTCCGGCCGATCAGCTGTCGGACGCGCCCGAGCGCTGGATTGCCGCCGAGGTCACGCGCGAGCAGGTGTTTCTGCAGCTGCACGATGAGTTGCCCTACGCGGCAACTGTGGAGACGGAAAGCTGGCAGGAGCGCGCCGACGGCAGCGTGCGGATCGATCAGGTTATCTATGTGCAGCGGCCCGGACAGCGCGCGATCGTGCTCGGCGACGGCGGACAGCGCATCAAGGCGATCGGCGCGCGCGGCCGGGCCGAGCTCGAAAAGATGCTGGAGCGCCGCGTCCACCTGTTCCTGTTCGTCAAGGTGCGGGAGAACTGGGTCGAGGATCCCGAGCGCTACGCCGCGCTCGGCCTCGACTACAATGCTTAAATGGACTGGCGGGACACCGGGTTTGTGCTGGCAACGCGGCGGCACGGCGAAAGCGGGCTGATCGTCGAACTGTTGACGATCGAGCACGGCCGCCATGCCGGCCTCGTGCGCGGCGGCCAAACGCCAAAGCGGCGCGCGCTGCTGCAACCTGGCAACCGGGTCGCGGCGAGCTGGCGAGGCCGGCTCTCGGAGCATCTCGGCAGCTTCGACTGCGAACTTATCGACGCGCATGCCGCCCGCTTTCTTGACGACCCCGATCGCCTCGCCGCGCTGTCCGCGGCGAGTGCCCTGCTGCTCGCCGCTTTGCCCGAGCGGGAGCCGCATAGCGATGTCTATGCCGCGTTCGCGGGCCTCCTCGATGCGCTTACCCCCGATTCGGACGAGTGGCGGAAGGCTTATGTGCATTGGGAATGCGGCTTGCTCGCGGCGCTCGGTTTCGGTCTTGATCTCGCGAGCTGCGCCGTGAGCGGCACGACAGAGGACCTTACGCACGTCTCGCCGCGTACCGGCCGGGCGGTATCGCGCGCGGCGGCGGCGCCCTATCGCGACAAGCTGCTGCCGCTGCCTGGCTTCTTATGGCGCGACACCCCGGCGAGTCGCGCCGAGATCGTTGCCGGGCTTGTCCTGACCGAGCACTTTCTGCTGCACCACCTATTGCTGCCGCAGGGCCGCAGCCTGCCCGAAGCGCGCGAGCGCCTCACCGACCGGATGCGGCGGCCACCTGTCAGTGGTATGCTGGGCCGGTAAAAACTACGAGGTATGGTAGGCATGTCCGATTTGGTGCCGGGCGGCGAGATCCGCGACGTCGATTTCGCCGACGCTCTCGGCGAGCGCTATCTGTCCTACGCGCTGTCGACGATCATGTCGCGCTCGCTGCCCGATGTACGCGACGGGCTGAAGCCGGTGCATCGCCGCATCCTGCACGCGATGCAGCAGCTTCGACTCGATCCCGCCTCCGGCTACAAGAAATGCGCCCGCGTCGTCGGCGACGTGATCGGCAAGTTCCACCCGCATGGCGAATTGGCGGTGTACGACGCGCTGGTCCGCCTGGCGCAGGATTTCTCGCAGCGCTACCCGCTGGTCGACGGCCAGGGCAATTTCGGCAATATCGACGGCGATAACGCGGCGGCGATGCGCTACACCGAGAGCCGGCTCTCGGCGGTGGCACAGGCAATGCTCGACGGCCTCGACGAGGACGCCGTCGATTTCCGCAGCACCTATGACGGCGAGGACCGCGAGCCGGTGGTGCTGCCGGGGCGGTTTCCGAACCTGCTCGCCAATGGCGCGGCCGGCATCGCGGTCGGCATGGCGACCAGCGTTCCGCCGCACAATGTCGGCGAGCTGTGCACCGCGCTGCTGCACCTGATCGACAACCCGCGTTGCAGCGCGGCCGAACTCGTCACCCATGTGCGCGGCCCCGATTTCCCGACTGGCGGCGTCCTGGTCGAGCCAGCCGAGAGCATCGCCGAAGCCTACGCCACGGGCCGCGGCAGCTTTCGCCTGCGCGCCCGCTGGGAGAAGGAGACGCTGAGCCATGGCGTCTTCCAGATTGTCGTCACCGAGATGCCCTATCAGGTGCAGAAGAGCCGGCTGATCGAGAAGATCGCGGCGCTGCTCGAAGAGCGGAAGCTGCCGCTCCTCGCCGATGTCCGTGACGAGTCGACCAGCGACGTGCGCCTCGTGCTGGAGCCGAAGACCCGCAACGTCGACGCCGATGTGCTGATGGAGCAGCTGTTCCGGCTGACCGAGCTCGAAGTGCGGGTGCCGCTCAACCTCAATGTGCTCGACCCGGCCGGCGTGCCGCGGGTGATGAATTTGCGCGAGGCGCTGCAGGCGTTTCTCGACCATCGCCGCGAGGTGTTGCAGCGGCGCAGCCGGCATCGCCTCGCCGCGGTGGCGCGCCGGATCGAGGTGCTGCGCGGCTTCATCATCGTCTACGTCAATCTCGACGAAGTCATCCACATCATCCGCGAGGCCGAGGATCCCAGAGCCGAGATGATGGCACGCTGGGACCTCACCGAGGTGCAGGTCGAGGCGATCCTCAACATGCGGCTGCGCTCGTTGCGCCGGCTGGAGGAGATCGCCCTCAAGAAGGAGCTGGACGGCCTCGGCCGAGAGGCAAAGGAGCTGGAGGCGCTGCTCGGCGGCGACAAGCGGCAGTGGCGCGCGATCGGCAAGGAAATCGCCGCGACGCAAGCCGAATTCGGCGGCGACACGCCACTCGGCCGGCGCCGCACCCTGATCGGCGCCGCGCCGGCGGCGATCGAGATCCCGCCGGCGGCGCTGATCGAGCGCGAGCCGGTGACCGTGCTGTGCTCGCAAAAGGGCTGGATCCGGGCGGTCAAGGGGCATGGAGTCTCGGTGGCCGAGCAGAAATACAAGGAGGGCGACGGGCCGCGCTTCGCGGTGCCGGCTGAAACCACGGACCGGCTGATGATCTTTGGCAGCAACGGCCGCTTTTATACGATCCCGGTCGATCGCCTGCCCGGCGGCCGCGGCCAGGGCGAGCCGCTCAGGCTAATGATCGACCTGCCGAACGAGCACGATGTCGTCGCGCTGTTTCCGTGCCGCCCCGAGCTGCGGCTGCTGATCGCCGCGAAGGACGGGCGCGGCTTTATCGTCGACACCGAAGAGGCGGTCGCGCAGACCCGAGCCGGCAAACAGGTGCTGACCCCCGCGGCCGGAACGCCTGCCGTGGTCTGCGCGCCGATCGAGGGCGATTTCGTCGCGCTGGTCGGCGACAATCGCCGCATGCTTGTCCTCGACATCGACGACATCCCGGTCATGGCGCGCGGCCGCGGCGTCATCCTGCAGCGCTATCGCTCGGGCGGGCTCGCCGACGCCAAGGTGTTCCGATCAGGAGAGGGCCTGACCTGGCGCCAGGGTGAGAACCGCACCCGCACCGAGACCGATATCGTCCCCTGGCGCGGGCCGCGCGGCGGCGCCGGCCGCTCCGTGCCGCAGGGCTTCCCGCGCTCCGGCCGGTTCGGATAATCAGTCCGGCAGGATCAGCGCGTGGCGTTTGCGGCCGGCGCTGAGCTTGATCTGGCCCTCCGGATCAAGATCGGCGAGCGAGACCGGCTGCATCTCGCCGGTCACCACCGCGTCGTTGACCCGAGCCCCGCCGCCCTTGATCAGTCGGCGCGCCTCGCCGTTGGACGCGGCAAGGCCGGCGCGGACGAACAATTCGAAGGCGGGCACGCCACGCGCCAGCGTCTCGCGCGGCACACTGATCTGCGGCAGTTCGTCCCCTGCCCCGCCGGCCTCGAACACTTCGCGGGCGGTTTCGGCGGCGGCTTCGGCCGCGGCACGACCGTGAGCGAGCGCCGTCGCCTCGGTTGCCAGCACCTTCTTCGCCTCGTTGATTTCGCTGTCTTTGAGGCTCTCGAATCGGCCGATCTCGTCGAGCGGCAATTCGGTGAAGAGGCGCAGGAACCGGCCGACATCGGCGTCTTCGGTGTTGCGCCAAAACTGCCAGTAATCGAAGGGGCGCAGCCGCTCCGCATTGAGCCAGACCGCGCCCTGCGCGGTCTTGCCCATCTTGGCGCCGGAGGCGGTGGTGACGAGCGGCGTCGTCAGTCCGAACAGGCCCCGGCCGTCGGCACGGCGTGCCAGATCGACCCCGGCGACGATATTGCCCCATTGGTCCGAGCCGCCCATCTGCAACTCGCAGCCGAAGCGCCGCGACAGCTCCAGAAAATCGTAGGCTTGCAAAACGAGGTAGTTGAATTCGAGAAAGCTGAGCGGCTGGTCGCGGTCGAGCCGGAGGCGCACGCTGTCCTGCGTCAGCATGCGGTTGACCGAGAAATGGCGGCCGACATCGCGCAGGAATGGGATGTAATGCAGCTCGTCCAGCCAGTCGGCGTTGTTGACCATGATCGCGTCGCCGGGGCCGTCGCCGAAATGCAGGTAGTTGGCGAAGACCTTGCGGATGCCGGCCATGTTATGGGCAATCGTCGCATCGTCGAGCAGCTGGCGGGCCTCGTCCTTGCCGGAGGGATCGCCGATACGCGTGGTGCCGCCTCCCATCAACACGATCGGCTGATTGCCGGTCTGCTGGAATAGGCGCAGCAGCATGATCGACATCAGATTGCCGATATGCAGGCTGTCAGCGGTGCAATCGTAGCCGATATAGGCGGTGAGCGGCCCGGCCCGGAGCCGCGCATCGAGCGCCTCCGCGTCGGTACATTGGTGGATGAAGCCGCGCTCGGCGGCAGCGGTCAGAAAGGCGGAACTCGGGTTCGACATGGCGGCGTCATCTAGCACAAATCCAGGCGCAAATCTCCGCCGCGCGCTCGGCCTGATGAGTGGCACCTCGCTCGACGGCATCGATGTCGCGGCAATCGCGACCGACGGGCGTCATCGGGTCATCGCCGGGCCGGCGCTGACGGTTCCCTATCCCGAGGCATTCCGAGAGAGGCTGCGCGCGGTTCTGGGCGGGGCCAGCCCGGAAGCTGACATCGCCGCGGTCGAGGCCGAACTAACCCGGCTGCATGCCGCAGCGGTCGCGGAATTCCGCGCCAGATACCCCGAGACGACATTCGATCTGATCGGCTTCCACGGGCACACGATTCTACACCGCCCGGCCGAGCGGCGGACATGGCAGATCGGCGGTGGCGCGTTGCTTGCCCGGCTGACCGGCTGCGATGTCGTGGCCGATTTCCGCGGCGCCGATGTTGCCGCCGGCGGCGAAGGGGCGCCGCTCGCGCCGCTCTATCACGCCGCGCTCGCCGCGGATCTAATAAAGCCGCTCGCTGTGCTCAATCTTGGCGGTGTCGGCAATTTGACCTGGATCGGTGCCACCGAGGCTGAGATCCTCGCCTTTGACACCGGGGCCGGGAACGCGCTGATCGACGATTGGGTGCGGCGTCATACCGGCCAGGCGGCCGATTTCGACGGCGTGCTGGCGCGGGCGGGTCAGGCCTCGCCCGCGCATATTTCGCGATTTCTTCAGGCGCCCTATTTCGGCCACCCACCGCCGAAATCGCTCGACCGCGACGATTTCCGCGACTTCGTTCCGGACGATCTGAATGTGACCGACGGCGCGGCGACCCTGACCGAGATGACCGCGGCCGCTGTCGATGCCGCGACTCGGTATTTCCCGGCGCCGGCGCGTGAGTGGCTCGTCTGCGGCGGCGGTCGGCGAAACCCGACCCTTATGGCAGCGCTGGCGCGCCGGCTTGCGGTTCCGGTGCGGCCGGTCGAGGCGGTCAGCTGGGATGGCGACGCGCTGGAAGCGCAAGCCTTCGCCTATCTGGCCGTGCGCTCGGTTAGCGGCTTGCCGCTCAGCCTGCCGACCACGACCGGCGCGCCGCACCCGGTCTGCGGCGGCCGGTTGTTTACGGCCGCCGCATGACAGCCCGTCACTTGACCTCGATGGTCCCGACCATGTGGGTGTGGATCGAGCAGAAGTATTTGAAGGTCCCAGGCTTATCGAAGACAAAGCTGAACTTGTCGTCGGTGTCCAAGGCCTGGGACTTGAACGGCTGCTCCTTGGTGGCGCTGACGACGGTGTGCGGCTCCTCGTCGCGGTTGATCCAGGTGACCTGGGTGCCGCGGGGGATCGTCAATGTCGCCGGCGCGAAGGCAAAATTGTCGATGGTGATCTCGGTGGGCGTCGCCTTGGCGAGCTGCTGGGCGGCGCCGGTGCCGGCCGAAGCCGCCACCAGCGCCCCCATCGCGAGGCCGAAGATCCGCGCCGACATGCGGTTGCTCATCATGCGCTCCGCGGCTAGGCCAGCGTCGAGTCGCTGACCGCGAGGGGTTTGGCCGGGACGAAGTCGACCTGGCGCACCCCGAGCACGCTCTTCAGTTTGTCCGCCTCGACCTTCAGCGGCCCCGGCCCCTTGCCTTCGCCTGCCGGCGGCTGCGGAAAGGCGGTCGACATTGCGGTGCGGAACGAGACATTGCCCTCGACCTTTTGCACAACCTGATGGATATGGCCGTTGAGCACGGTCACCGAGCCGAACCGCTTCAGGTGCCCCAGCGCCTCCGGCCCGTCCTCTGTGGACCAGCCCCATTGCGGGTAGATCGACCACAGCGGCATATGTGCCATCACGACGATGGGTGTGCTGGCGCCGTGCGGCTTCAGATCCTTCTCCAGCCAGGCGATCTGCTCGGTGCCGAGACTGCCGCCGGTGCCGGGCTTGAAGCCCAGGACATTAATCAGCGCGACGAAATGCACGCCGCCATGATCGAAGCTGTACCAGCCGCCGGGGGTCGCTTCCTTGGCGAAACGGCCAAAGAACTGCTTGCCGTCGTCGCCGATCACGTCGTGCTCGCCCGGGACGAAATGGGTGTCGAGCTTGGCGCCCTTGATGATCTGGTCGGCGGTGTCGAACTCCTCCGGCTTCGACAGATGCGTCACGTCGCCGGTATGGATCATAAAGGCCGGATGCTTCGGCAGTTTGGCGACGCGATCGAGCGCCAGCTGCAAGGTGCCGTTGGGATCCGGGTTGGCCTCGGCCTTGAAGCCGATATGACTGTCGCTGATCTGCACGAAGGTGAAGTCGGCGCCCTTGGCCATCTCCGCCGCGTTCGCCTCGTCGCCCAGATTGATGCTGCGGGGCACGCCGCCCACAACCGTCCAGACCAGGCCGGTGCCGGCCCAGGCCATACATTTCAGCACGCCGCGCCGACTGGTGGGCGCGGTTGAATTTTTATCCATCGCAGACACTCCCCAAAAAAAGGACATCGGAGGGGGAGACCGGCGCCGGCATGGTTTTATTCGTGCCGGTAAAAATTTTGGCGCATAGAGAATAAACGGGCCAGGTCTGGGGTCCTGCCAGACAGAGGCGTGCTTCTCATCGGGCGTGTGCCCCTTTTCGAACGGATGACGTGGCGGCTCCATCGCGCAATCCATCGTTCGAAGCGGTCGTGTTGCCGCATTTCGACGCCGCCCACAATCTTGCCCGCTGGCTTATGCGCGACGGCCCGGCGGCGGAGGACGTATTGCAGGACGCTATGGTGCGGGCATTGACCTACTTTCCGAGCTTCAAGGGCGTGAACCCGCGCGGCTGGCTGCTGCAGATCGTCCGCAACGCCGCCTACAGCTCGATGAAACTCAATCGCGGCATCGAGCTGGTGCCGATCGCGACGGGCGAAGACGACCCCGGCGCAATCGCCGACCTGCCCTCGCTCGATGACGATCCCGAAATCAGCCTGATCAAGGCGAAGGACCGCTGCCGCGTGCGGCAGCTGATCGGCACGCTGCCCGTCGAACTGCGCGAGACGCTGGTGCTGCGCGAAATCGAGGAGCTTTCCTACAAGGACATCGCCGAAGTGACCCGGACCCCGATCGGGACGGTAATGTCGCGGCTGTGGCGGGCCCGGCGATTGCTGGTACAGGCGGCCGGCGAATACCGGAGGGCCTCATGATGGCCGGCGATATGAACGACCGCTGCGACATGGTCCTCCTGGTCCAAGCCGAATTCGACGGCGAACTGGACGCGGCTCGCGCGGCCGATCTGGCGGTACACCGTGCTCACTGTCCGGTATGCCAGGCGGCTGAGGCCGAGTTGACGCGCGCCCGCGAATTGTTTCAGGGCGATCTCTATCAGCCCGCGCCCGACGACCTCCGCGAGCGCATCCTGGCGCAGCTCGATCTGGCGACGCCTGCCCCGACGCTCGCCCGGCCGCGACGCTTCCCGCATTTCGCCGCGTGGCGCCCGACGATGGGCGGTTTCGGGCTTGGCGCCGCGTGCGCCGCCGCCATCATGCTGTTGGTGCTCTCGCCAAACCAGCAGAACCTGACCGAGCAGGTTGTCGCCAGCCATGTCCGCGCGCTGCAGCCGGGGCATCTGGAAGATGTCGCATCAACCGATCAGCACACGGTCAAGCCCTGGTTCGACGGCCGCATCGACTTCGCGCCGCCGGTCAGGGATTTCGCGGCGGCGGGTTTCCCGCTGATTGGCGGACGGCTCGACTATATCGAGGGCCGGCCGGTCGCGGCGCTGGTCTATCAGCGCGGCAAGCACATCATCGATGTGTATGTCTGGCCGGAAGCGGCAACTGCCGCATTAAGGCCGACCACAGATGAACTGAACGGCTACAATGTCGTGCACTGGACGCAGGACGGCATGACGTTCTGGGCGGTCTCCGATGTCGAACCCGGCCAACTGCGCGCCTTCGCCGCGGCATGGCGGAAACCCTCGTAAATGCATGCGAAACGCCGCACCGCACGGCACGAAAATTTCGCCTGCGAGCCGGCAATAAATTCCCTTCGCAAACGGTCTAGTGAGCACGTGAAGCTGTTGCCGCGGGCCCAGCCCGACGGTTCGGAGAACCACGATGTTCTACCATCCGGCGGCTTTCGTTTTGGGGATACGGGACGTTATCGCTGCGTGGCTCGTCTGCCTGACGCTGATTGGGGCGCTCTTCGCTTTTGCTGCGGTCGAGACCATCGATGAGGCGAGTGGCGCTCCAGCGGCGGGGATCAACGCGGCCGACGGCCCTTGTATTTGCAGCGGTCCCGCCTGATAGGCCGTGCAGCGCCAGGGGCTAGGCTGCTTTAACCACCCGCGGCGGGGCTGCGCATCTCGCCAGCGACTCGCACTCGCACGCGCAGCGCATTACCGGGGAGATAGGCCAGCGGCATGTCCTCGACATCGACCGTCTGCAGGCTCGCCCGATCGGCGCCTGCGGCGACGGCGCGCTCCACCGCCTGTGCCTCGGCCGCGGCGATCGCCTCGTCGCGGGTCATCTCGCGATAGACCTGGTCGGTCTCGCCGCTGATCTGCGCGATGGCGGCCCCGACGGCGTTGGCGCAATCGCCATGCGCGACGCGAATCACCTCGGAGACGCCGGCGAGCCGGTCAGGCACCAGAAAAGCGCCACCGCCAACAGCGATCAGCGGCACATCGCCGGCTTCCGTCTTCATGCGGTCGATCGCGTCTTCGAGCTTGCCGCGGGCCTCATCCAGCACCGCCTGGGCGAGCTTGCGCGGCACTCCCGCGGCCTTTGCCGGCTCGCCGATGCTGACGACACCGGCAGCCACCGCAGCATCAGTTGCGGTCAGCGTGCTGCCGCCGAACACCAGCGCTTCTCGGGTCAATCGATAGCCGACGCTGCGCGGCCCGACCGCGAGCGGCTGTTCAGTTACGATGCTGCCGCCGCCGAGCCCGATCGACAGCAGATCCGGCATGCGGAACAGGGTGCGCACCTCGCCGATCTCGACCACGGAATTGGCCTCGCGCGGAAAGCCGCGGCGCAACTGGCCGACATCGGAGGAGGTGCCGCCGACATCGACGACCATCGCGTCTTCGAGGCCGGACAGGAAAGCGGCGCCGCGCATCGAATTGGTCGCGCCCGAGGCAAAGCTCATCACCGGCAATGCCATCGCCGCATCGGCCGACATGACCGTGCCGTCGTTCTGGGTTAGGTAGAGCGGCGCCTCGATATGGCTCGACGCGATTGCCTCGCGAAACCCGGCTATCGTGACCCGCGCGAGATCAGCCAATGCCGCGTTGAGTAAGGCCGCGTTCTCGCGCTCCAACAGACCGATGCGCCCGAGCTCATGCGACAGCGTCACCGCCGCGTCGGGGCATTCCGCAGCGAGGATCGCGCGCGCCCGCTCCTCATGCGAGGCGTCGAGCGGCGAGAAGGAAGAGGCGATCGCGACGGCGCGCAACCTATTGTCGCGGATCTGCCGCGCCGCGTCGCGCATACCGGCTTCGTCGAACGGCATGAACTCGCGGCCGTCGTATTCATGGCCGCCTTCGAGCATGAACACCGCGCCACGGACCAGTTCGGTGAGCTCAAGCGGCCAGTCGTAGAACGGCGGCAAGGACGCACTCGCCGGCAAGCCGATGCGGATCGCCGCGACCCTCGCCAGGTTGCGGCGCTGGATCACCGCGTTGACAAAATGCGTCGTGCCGATCACGACGCCATCGATCGCGCCGTGCGCAACCTCCGGGTGCCGGGTCAGCAGACCCAGCGAGGTGACGATGCCAGTGGTCACATCCTCAGTCGTCGGCGTCTTGACCGCGTGCACGACCCGGCCGTCTTCGAGCAGCACCGCGTCGGTGTTGGTGCCGCCGACATCGATGCCGATCCGCCTCATTGCCGGCCTGCCCCCAAGGTGTCATTCCGGGACGCGGCGGAGCCGCGAGCCCGGAATCCATATTCCAGAGGCCTATGTTCATGGATTCCGGGCCCGGCCCTTCGGGCCATCCCGGAATGACTGACGGAATGCTGGATCAAGCGAACACCGATTTGAAGTCGAGGTCGTAGCCGAAGGCGCGCGGGCCGACATGCTCGAGGCCCTTCGGGGTCAGAAAGACCGGCGGCGCCGGTAGCGCCACCACCGTCACCCGCATGCCGTAGCGGATCGTCTCGGTGCCCGCGGCCGTGCCCGACACCGTGTCCAGCACGCAGATCAGATCGGGCGACATCGCGATAGGGTCCAAGCGGGCGTTCTCGGCCCGCCAAGCCACGACCCATTCATTCTGAAAGGCGATTTCGAGCCGCGCGCCACGGTCCTCGTCCAGCCCCTCGATGACGCAGCGGCCGCGCAGAAACCCCTCGGTGGCGCGCCGGGCGACATCGACGACCTTGCCGCGGAACAACTGCTTGCCCTGCGCCTCGTCAAGGATCGCCGCGATCGGGTCCTCATGGCGGCGTTGTGCCTCCCGCACCCGGCGGCCGATGCCGATCGCCTTCGACACCGTGAAATGGATGCCCCATTCCTTGATCTCGCGCCCGGTGCGTGGCGCTTTGCAGGTCGAGGCGATCGAGCCCATCTCAACGCAGATCTTGCGGCTGACGCGCTCCATCCACTTCCAGCTCGGCACGTTGGTGACAATCGACTCGAGGCCGCGCGGGTCGTAGAGCGCACAGGGATAGGGCCGGAGATCACCGACCGCGACGCTGGTCATCTGCGCCTCGGGATAGGCGCGGCCCATCAAATCGGCATCGACCACCGGCAGCCCGAGATGCGCCGCCGCCATCAGCGGCTGGATGCCGTTGCCGCCGCCGATTTCCAAGGACATCACGGCGCGGAACTCGGAGCCGGAATATTCCTGCTGCATCGCCACAGCACGGGCGATGTTGCGGCTGTCGGCGAGGCGCTCCTGGCCGACCAGCGGCGCTCCCATGTTGGAGACGACCGCGACCGGGTCCTCGTCCGCCAGGTCGAGCGGCGACATCAGCTCGACCCGATGCCCCGCGGCATAAAGGTGGCGCATGTTCAGGAGCCCGAGATACGGGCTGCCGCCGCCGCCGGTGCCGAGGATCCAGGATCCGACCGCCAGCGCCTCGATGTCCTCCAGGGTAATCGGGGCGGTCATAGGAAATTCGGCCGGGGCGGCGTCAGCCGATCACTCCGTCGCGAAGGTCACCGCCACGCCGGCGGCGTTCGGGTTTGGGTTCGGAAAGCTCGTCGTGAAATGCGCCGTCGCGCCCGGCAGCAGGCTCTCGACCGGCGGGTCGATGACCTTCGAATCCAGCTCGTTCTTGTTGGCGTCGCGCAGCGCCACGCGGAGCCGAGGCACCGTACGCGCGCTGCCCGCCGTATTGGTGATATCCCCATCGATCACCAGCGAATCCGCGGTGCGCGACGGCGTCACCTTGATGTCGAGACCAACCGTCGGCTGCTCCACTTTTAGATGGGCAAGCGCGTAGATCCGCGCCGCCTGCGGCCACATCGCCACGATCTTGTCCCGGGCGAGAATGGCGACAAGGATCGCCGCGGCGACGATCAGGATCAACGCGGCCCAGCCGAGCCCGGCGCCGCCGCGGCGGGGTGCTGGCGGTGGCACGGCCTCTGTCGCCCGCGTCCGAGGTGACACGACCGGCGCCGGCGCCGGCGTTGAAGACCCGGACACGCTCGGCGGCTCGACGCGCGGCGTAGGCTCGATCGGCGCCGGGGTGGCGGGCCCCCCGGCTTCGGCCAAGGCTAGTGTCGCAGGAGCCGTTGCTCCGGCGGCCGATACCTCGATCGCGGTCTCGCGCGAATAACGCCAGACGTGACCGCAATTGGCGCAGCGCACGGTGCGCCCATCCGCACCGATTGCGGAATCGTCGACCCGAAAGCGGGTCTGGCAGGCGGGGCAGGTCAGGATCATGTTGCGCTCTAAGGCCAAGCGCCCTCCCGCGACCGGGCAAGGGCGGATCGGGCGGCGATGATCCTGGATTTGGGGTTTCTTGTCGATCAGCAGCAGCGGGGTGCGTCACAGCGGCTCGCGATGACGCCTTGACTCGGCGAATCGCCGCCGGCAGGGTCGGCGGCGCCCTTGAGGCGCGACAAACGTTTTTGCGGGAGGACGGCGCGGATGCACGGCCACGGTGCCGGGTTTTTGGTGCCTCGCATCGGCGTGTCATGGCGCGCTCCAGCGTAACCGCATCCCCCGCGGCGACAAGTTTGGCCAGCGAGCCGCTTCTGCTCGAAATCCGCGACGTCGCCCTCCGCTTTGGCGGCATCGTTGCCCTCGACGGCGTCTCCTTCACGATCGAGCCGGGACAGATCCTCGGCCTGATCGGCCCGAACGGCGCCGGCAAGACGACGCTGTTCAACTGCGTCAGCCGCCTCTATACGCCCAATCGCGGCGACATCCTGTTCGAGGGCCGCTCGATCGTCGACCGGCCGCCGCACCGCATCGCCGAGATCGGCATCGGCCGCACCTTCCAGAACCTGGCGCTGTTCGCGCCGCAAACGGTGCTCGACAATGTCCGCATCGGCGGCCACGCGCGCAGCCGCGGCGATTTCGTCAGCGACACGCTGCGCCTGCCTTGGGTGCGCCGGCATGAAGCAGCGCTGACGGAAACCGCCTGGTCGCTTCTGCGCCTGCTGGAGCTCGAAGACGTAGCACTGCGGTCGGCGACGGGCCTGCCGCTCGGCACCCGCAAGCGGGTCGAACTGGCCCGTGCGCTCGCCGGGCAGCCGAAGCTCTTGCTGCTCGACGAACCGGCGGGCGGGCTCAACCACGAGGAGGTCGGCGAACTCGGCGCGCTCATTCGCCGGATTCGCGACGAACGGCGGGTCACGGTGCTGCTGGTAGAGCATCATATGAACCTGGTCATGTCGGTGTCGGACAAAGTTGTCGCGCTCGATTTCGGGCGCAAGATTGCCGAGGGCACGCCGGCGCAGGTGCAGCAGGACGAGGAAGTGATCCGCGCCTATCTCGGCACCACCAAACACACGGCGCAAACGAGGCCAGTGCCGGCATGATGCTCGAAGTCGATGGGCTCGACGCCTATTACGGCGAGTACCAGGCCCTCTACGGCATCGCTTTCGGGCTCGATGACGGTCAGATCCGCACGCTGCTCGGCGCCAACGGCGCTGGCAAGACCACGGTGCTGCGCGCGCTTACCGCCATGGTGCGCACCGCCGGCGACATTCGCTTCGATGGCAAGCGCATCTCCGGGCGCGCGACCGAGGACATCGTGCGGCTCGGCATTGCGCACGTCCCCGAGGGGCGCGGCACGTTCTTACGCGTCTCGGTCGAAGAGAATTTGCAGCTGGGCGCGATGACCCGCCGCGACCGCGCCGGGATCGCTGCCGACATGGACCGCGTCTATACCCATTTCCCGCGGCTCAAGGAGCGGCGGACGCAGCAGGCCGGCACACTATCCGGCGGCGAGCAGCAAATGCTGGCGGTCGGTCGCGCCCTGATGCTGCGACCGCGGCTGATGCTGCTCGACGAACCCTCCTTCGGCCTCGCGCCGCTCGTCGTGGAGGAGCTGTTCGCGATCCTCCGCCGGCTCAATGAGGAGACCGGCGTCGCGATGCTGATTGTCGAGCAGAATGCGGCGCTGGCGCTCGAGTTCGCCGAGCACGCCTACCTGCTGGAGACCGGCCATATCGTGATGGATGCCCCGGCCGCGGTGATCGGCGCCGACGAATCCATCCGCCGTGCCTATCTGGGGTATTAGCCGCATGGAACTCGTGCTCCAGCAGGTGATGGCAGGGCTGGCGAACGGGGCGATCTACGCCTGCATGGCCCTGGCCGTGGTGATGATCTACCAGGCGATCGACCACCTCAATTTTGCTCAGGGCGAGATGGCGATGTTCTCGACCTTCATCGCCTGGCAGCTGATCGCTTGGGGACAGCCCTATTGGGTAGCTTTCGGCGTTACCATCATCGCGTCGTTCGTCGCCGGCATCCTGATCGAACGGGTGCTGTTCCGGCCGATCCACAACGCGCCGGTGCTGTCGAGCCTCGTCGCGTTCATCGCGCTCTTCAGCATCCTCAACAGCAGCGCCGGTTATATCTGGGACTTCACGATCAAGACCTTCCCGAGCCCGTTCGGCCAGAAACCGCTTTTCGGCAACGGGCTGATGGATACGCATGAGGCCGGCATGATCGGCGTCACGCTGGGGATGCTGGGCCTGCTCTACCTCTTTTTCCGCGGCACCCGGTTGGGGCTGGCAATGCGCGCCGCCGCTGCGAATCCGGAATCGGCGCGCCTGGTCGGCATCCGCGTCGGCTGGATGACGGCATTGGGCTGGGGCATGGCGGCAGCTATCGGCGCCGTCGCCGGAATGCTGATCGCCCCCGTCGTCTTCCTCGAGCCCAACATGATGTTGGGCGTACTGCTGTACGGCTTCGCCGGTGCCGTGCTCGGCGGGTTGACCAGCCCCGGCGGCGCGGTCCTCGGCGGATTTGCCGTCGGGGTGATCGAGAATCTGGTGCCGCTGGTTCCCTATATCGGACCTGCCTTTGGGCGCGAGTTGAAGTTGACCTTCGCCCTGGTGCTGATCGTCGTCGTCCTGATGTTCCGCCCGAGCGGCCTCTTCGGCCGCAGCGTGGTAAGCCGCGTATGACGACGCTTCCCGAGGAAGGCGTCGCTGTCCCGGCGAGCGCGCGGGTACCGCACCAAGCCTGGGCGATGCCGGCGCGCTCGCATTGGATTGTCGCGGCGGTGATCGTCGTTGCCCTTGTGGTCCCCCTTGTGGCCAAGAGCTTCGTCATCTTCCAGCTGACCGAGGTGATGATCTACGGCCTGGCGATCCTCGGGCTCAATCTGTTGACCGGCTTCAGCGGTCAGTTCTCGCTCGGACACAGCGCGTTCTACGGGATCGGCGCCTATACCGCGGCGATCCTGATGCACAATTACGAAGTGGGTTACCTGTGGACGTTGCCGGCGGCGGGGATTGTCTGTTTCGTCGTAGGGTTCTTGTTCGGCCTGCCGGCGCTGCGGCTGCAAAACCTCTATCTCGCGCTGGCGACGTTCGCGCTGGCCGTCGCAGTGCCGCAGATCCTCAAATATCACGGGCTGGAAAACTGGACAGGCGGCGTGCAGGGCCTCGTCGTCGACCAGCCCGACCCGCCGGGTTTTCTGCCGATCAGCACCGACCAGTGGCTCTACTACGTCACCCTCGCCGTCGTGTTGCTGATGTTCGGCGCCGCCACGAGCCTCATGCGCAGCCGCACCGGGCGCGCGATCATGGCGATCCGCGACAACCCGATCGCCGCGGCGGCGATGGGCATCAACAATTCGCTGTACAAGACACTGACCTTTGGCGTCAGCGCGTTTTACACCGGCGTGGCGGGCGCGCTCAGCGCCCTGGTCGTGGCGTTTGTTGCACCCGACAGCTTCAATTTCCTGTTATCGGTCTCGTTTCTGGTGGGCCTCGTCATCGGCGGTGTCGGCTCGATTCCCGGCTGCCTGTTCGGCGGGCTCTTCGTGCTCTACGTGCCGAATATCGCCAACAGCATCTCGACCGGCTTGGCCGGGGCGATTTACGGCGTCATCCTGCTCATCGTCATTTTTGTCATGCCGACCGGCGCCGCCGGCTTGGTGCGCCTGGCTGTCTTGCGCCTGTCGCGAGCGCGGCCGGCGCCGCTCATCAATCCCGAAGGAGGAAAGCCATGAAGCAACTGACCCGCCGCTCGATCCTCGCCGCCGCGCCGGCAGCCGCCCTGGCGCTGCGCGCCTGGCCGGTGCGCGCCAAGAATTACGGGCCGGGCGTCACTGACGCCGAGATCAAGATCGGCAACACCGTGCCCTATAGCGGTCCGGCCTCGTCCTACGGGACGATCGGCAAGGCGCAGGCTGCGTACTGGAAGATGCTCAACGAGCAGGGCGGCATCAACGGCCGCAAAGTCAACTTCATTTCCTACGACGACGCCTACACGCCGCCGAAGACGGTCGAGATGATACGCAAACTGGTCGAGCAGGATGAGGTTCTCTGCACCTCCGCGACCCTCGGCACGCCGACCAACAGCGCCATCTGGCAATATATGAACCAGAAGAAGGTGCCGCAGCTCTTCGTCGCCACCGGCGCGACCAAATGGAACGACCCGAACGGGCATCCGTGGACGATCGGCTGGCAGCCAAACTACCAGAGCGAGGGGCACGTCTATGCCGCCTACATCCTGGCGAACAAGCCGAACGGCAAGATCGGCGTCCTCTACCAAAACGACGATTTCGGCAAGGACTACCTGAAAGGCGTCAAGGACGGGCTTCGCGACAAGGCTTCGATGATCATCAACGAGTCGCCTTATGAGACGACCGATCCAACGGTCGACTCGCTGATCGTCGGCATGAAAGCGGCCGGCTGCGATGTGTTCGTCAACACCGCGATCCCGAAATTCGCCGCGCAGGCGATCCGCAAGGCGGCGGAGATCGAGTGGAAGCCGCTACATGTTCTCAGCAGCGTCGGCAATTCTGTCGGCGCGGCGTTGAAGCCGGCCGGACTTGAAAACGCCAAGGACATCGTCTCCGATTTCTACCTCAAGGATCCGACCGATCCGGCATGGAATGACGACCAGGCGCGGAAGGACTGGATTGTCTTCATGGATAAGTACTATCCGGAGGGCGACAAGACCGACGTCGGCAATGTCATCGGCTATTCATTCGGCCAGACGGTGACGCAGGTGCTGAAGCAATGCGGCGACGAACTGACCCGCGAGAACGTGATGAAACAGGCGGCGAATCTGCATGATTTCGTGGTGCCGATGACGTTGCCGGGCATCAAGCTCAACACTAGCCCGACCGACTTCGCGCCAATCAAGCAGATGCAGATGGCGAAGTTTAGCGGGGAGCGCTGGGAGCTCTTTGGTCAGCTGCTGACCGGCGCGGCCAGCTGAGCCGCGCCGGTCAGGCCTCGTCGTCCCGCCGGATCGGCGCCAGCAATCCGATATAGACCAGCGTCGCGTCAACCCAGCGCGGGCGAGGGAGGCGCCGCTGCGCTGCGCGCATCAGCGAATCGGTGACAAACGTAAGTTGCCTTGGCTGGACGGCATTGCGGGCGGCATGCCAAGGTCCGCCGCCGAAAAACGAGGGCGGGGCCGGGACGGCGGTCGCGACGGAGACTGTGGTGGTCAGGCTGGAGAATGTTGCAAAGCGCTATGGCACCGGCGGCGAGATCCTGCACGATGTCTCGCTCGTATTGGAGCCGGGCGCGTTTTGTTTTGTCACCGGGGCGAGCGGTGCCGGCAAGACCACGCTGTTAAAGCTCATCTATCTTGCCGAAACTCCGTCGCAGGGCGTCGTCAAACTGTTCGGTAGCGACACGGCCGATCTTGATCGGGCTGCCCGGGCTGAGCTGCGGCGCCGCATCGGGATCGTGTTTCAGGATTTCCGTCTAATCGACGAACTCAGCGTATCCGAGAATGTGGCGCTGCCGCTGCGCATCGCCGGAACTCCGGAAGGGAAAATTCGCGAGCGCGTGATGGCGCTGTTGGACTGGCTCGGTCTGGAACACCCGATAGATGCCAGCCCGACGCTCCTTTCCAGCGGCGAGCGGCAGCGCGTGGCGATCGCCAGAGCGATCGTGACCCGGCCCGATCTGCTCATTGCGGACGAGCCGACCGGCCATGTCGATGACGAGACCGCGTCGCTGCTCGTTCGCGTCTTCGAACGCGTCAACCAGCTTGGCACGACGGTGCTCGTCGCGACCCGCGATATCGGCTTTACCCGTCGGTTTGAACATCCGCGCCTGCATCTGGATCGAGGCGCGCTGCATAGCATCGAGGCCGTGGCGCAATGATACGGATCCCGTTCTTGGCAGACCGTGTCCACCTGCCGCTGAGATGGTACGCGTTGGCGCGCCTGCTGCCCTGCGTTGCGGCGTTGTCGGTTTATTTGGCGGCGCTCGCCGGGGTCGGATTGATCGCGGTGGGCGACAGGCTGCACGGATGGGACGACTCTCTTGCGGGCACGATGACGCTGCAGGTTCCAGCGGACACCTCGACGGCGCGGCTCAATACGGTCGTTGCCCTATTGAAGCAAACCCACGGGATCGTCGGCGTCCATGTATTCGAGCCGGCCGAGACCGCCCGTCTGGTCGAGCCGTGGCTCGGCGGCTCGGTCGCGATCGACCGCTTGCCGTTGCCCCGGGTCATTGATCTGCACGTTGATGGCCCCGCCATCGTTGATCTCACCGACTTGCGGCAGAGACTCGCCTCGATCGTGCCGGATGCGCGGCTCGAGGCATACGGGGCGTTGCTCGCGGAGTTACGAAACGCCGCGGTGCGGCTGACAAGCACGATCGCCGCAGTGCTTGCCGTCGTGCTTCTCGTGATGGTGCTGTCTGCTGCCTCCAGTGCGGGCACCGCGTTGCTGATTCGCCGCGACATGATCGAGCTGCTCCAACTGCTGGGCGCCAAGGACAGTCATATCGCCCGGCAATTCGAGGCGCAGGCGTTGCAACTGGGGCTCATCGGCGGCGGAGCCGGGGCAATCGCCAGCGCACTCACCATTTTGACGCTCGGCAGCGCCGGCCTCGTCTCGCAGCTCTCCGCCCCAATTCCTGTCGAAGGTATCGCCGACTGGCGGGTTTGGGTTGTGCTGATCGGCGCCGCGATCGCGAGCGGCGCTGTTGCGATGGCAGCCGCGCGGGTCACCGTCCTGCGCGGGCTTGCCCGCATGATCTGAGCGTCGCGTGCGTCGCCTGCTGCGGTTGTTGCGTCGAACGGCGCTTGTCGCGCTCGGCATTGTCCTGCTCTGGCTCGGCGGTCTCGGCTGGTTTTCCTTGAGCAGCCTGCGCATGCACGCCGATCCTTCCGCCGATACTGACGCGATCGTAGTCCTGACCGGGGGCAAACTGCGGCTCGAAACCGGGATCGAGCTTCTCGCTGCCGGCAAGGCGCGCAAGCTGTTTGTCTCCGGCGTCAATCAGCAGGTCGACCGGGAGGAGCTGCTGCGCGGTTTCGGTGCATTGCCGCCTCAGGTCACCTGCTGCATCGTGCTCGGCCACGAGGCCGACAACACC
This sequence comes from Allostellaceae bacterium, assembly GCA_036008175.1. Classification (GTDB taxonomy): domain Bacteria; phylum Pseudomonadota; class Alphaproteobacteria; order ATCC43930; family CGMCC-115725; genus DATARH01. The sequence continues at coordinate 8,643 of DASYOB010000157.1, read as the reverse complement.
ATGGGGAACGCGCGGGAAACCGCCGGCTGGATGCGCGAGGAGGGCTATCGCAGCCTGCGCCTCGTTACCAGCTGGTACCATATGCACCGCAGCTTGCTCGAATTCGGTCGCGCGATGCCGGGAATGACGATAATCGCCCATCCGGTGTTTGCGCAGCACCTCGATCCGGAGCGGTTGTGGGGCTGGCACGGCGCCGTCACGCTGATTGTCGAGGAATACGACAAATTCCTTGCGACCTGGCTGCGGCCGCTATTCGATGCCCTGCTGCCGTCGCCCGCGAAAGGGCCGACCATCCGGACCGCGATCGACCACGTTCTGGAGCGCCGCTGAGGATGGTCTGGCTGCGCGCCCTGGGGTTCAACCTCGCCTTTGTCGCGGCAACCGCGGTGCTCGGCGTCCTCGGCTTGCCGATGCTGCTCGCCCCGCGCCGCTGGGTCATGGAATTCGGCCGCTTCTACGACGCAACCATCCTCTTTCTGCTCAGGGCGATCGTCGGTTTGCAGGGCGAGGTGCGAGGCCGCGAAAACCTGCCCGAGGGACCTTACCTGCTGGCAATGAAGCACCAATCCGCCTGGGATGCGCTGATGCTACCGTTGGTGCTCGGCGACCCGGCGGTCGTCATCAAGCGCGAATTGCTGTTGGTGCCGTTTTACGGCTGGTACGCGGCGCGCGCCGGCTCGATCGTCATCGACCGCAAAGGCGGCGGCCGCACCCTGCGCCGCATGCTGGCGGCGGCAAGGCGGGTGGTGGCCGAGGGCAGGCCGATCGCGATTTTCCCGCAAGGCACACGCACGGTCCCCGGTGAAATGCGCCCCTATCAGCCGGGGGTCGCGGCGCTGTATCAAGGGCTCGGCTTGCCGGTGGTTCCGGCGGCGGTCAATTCCGGCCTTTACTGGGGACGGCGCAGTTTTATGAAGCGGCCGGGCCGTATCGTCCTCGAATTCCTCGAACCGATCGCGCCAGGCCTGCCGCGGCGGGAGCTGATGGCCGAGCTTGAGCGGCGCATCGAAGCCGCCACCGCCGAATTGGAACGCGAGGCAATGACGAGCTACCGCGCCGCGGGAAACCAATCCTCCTCGCCGCTTCCCAGGATCTGGTCGAGCGAATAGGGACACTCTGCCGGCACTCGCGTCATCAATTCCGGCACGTCGTCGCCGAAAGGCCTCAGCAGCCGCAACGCGTAGCGGTAGCGCTCGTCGAGGTTGATCTGCGCCAAGATGGCGCGGGTCAGCTTTCTCGCCAATTGCAGCCGCCACTCGACGGTCTCCTGACGCCAATGACGGGCCGGTTCGTCGAGGCCGGAATATTCCAGTTTCAGCAGGTGCTCGATAATGTGTTCGCAAAGCGACTGACAGGCGTGCAGCTCGCTCTTCCCCAAATCCTCGATCTCCTCGGCAATGTGCTCGACGTCAAGACCGTTTGCGCGCGGCCGCACGCGGCGCAGCAATTCCGCCTGTTCTTGTGTCCAGGCGTAGAAATCCTCGTCGTAGCGTGATCCGTCGGCAGGTGTCATGCGGGTCAGCCTAGCACAGCCATGAGTGGCGACAAAACGGGAACGGCATTACATTAGGCGTTCGACAAAGAGGAAGTCCGCTGATGGCCATCGTCGCCTCGATCTCGCAGCAGATCTGGGACATGAAATACCGGTTGAAGGCGCCGTCCGGCGAGCCGGTCGACAAGACGATCGAGGACACCTGGCGGCGCGTTGCCGCGGCTTGCGCCGCCGCCGAGCGCGATCCTGCGCCCAATGGGACGATCGACTGGGCCGAGCGCTTCTACGCGGCGATGGAGGATTTCCGCTTTCTGCCGGCCGGGCGGGTCGTCGCCGGCGCCGGGGCGGGGCGGGATGTGACCCTCTTCAACTGCTTCGTGATGGGGGCGATCCCCGACGATATGGGCGGCATCTTCGCCCATCTCCGAGAAGCAGCCCTGACGATGCAGCAGGGCGGCGGCATCGGCTACGATTTCTCGACGCTCAGGCCGCGCGGCGCCTATGTCAAAGGCGTCGGCGCCGACGCCTCGGGTCCCTTGTCCTTCATGGATGTGTGGGACGCGATGTGCCGCACCATCATGAGCGCCGGCTATCGCCGCGGCGCGATGATGGCGACCTTGCGCTGCGATCATCCCGATATCGAGGCCTTTATCGAGGCGAAGCGCGAGCCGGGCAGGCTGCGCATGTTCAACCTCTCGGTCCTCGTCACCGACGCCTTTATGCAGGCGGTCGCGGAGGATGCCCCGTGGGAGCTGTCCTTCGGCGGACCAGGACAAACGAAAACCGTCTCGAAGGTGCTGCCGGCGCGCGAGCTGTGGGACAAGATCATGCGCGCCACCTACGCCTATGCCGAGCCGGGCGTCATCTTTATCGACCGCATCAACCGCCGTAACAACCTTTGGTATTGCGAGGAGATACGGGCGACCAATCCTTGTGGCGAGCAGCCTTTGCCCGCGTATGGCGCCTGCCTGCTCGGCTCGCTCAACCTGGCGCGCTTTGTCGAAGACCCGTTCACGCCGCAGGCCCGGCTCGACGCCGAGGCGCTCGCCGGGCTCGTGCCCGATGTCGTCCGGATGATGGACAACATCATCGACATCTCGCAGTTTCCGCTGCCGCAGCAGAAGGAGGAAGCCGAGAAAAAGCGCCGCATCGGCCTCGGCGTCACCGGACTGGCCGACGCGCTGATCCTGTGCGGGCTGCGTTACGGCAGCCCCGAGGCGGCGGCGACAGCCGAAGAATGGCTCGGCCTGATCGAGCGCGCCGCCTATCTCGCTTCCGCCGAGCTCGCCGCCGAAAAGGGCAGCTTCCCGCTGTTCGACCGCGACAAATACCTCGCCGGCGAGACCGTGGCCGGGCTCGATGAAGATGTCCGCTCGGCGATCGCCAAAAACGGCATCCGCAATTCGCTGCTGACCTCGGTCGCCCCGACCGGGACCATTTCGCTGTTCGCCGACAATGTCTCCTCGGGCCTCGAGCCGGTATTCAGCTTTCGCTACACGCGCAACATGCTGATGCCGGACGGTTCGCGCCGTGAGGAGGAGGTTACCGATTACGCCTACCGGCTGTTCCGGCGCCTGAAGGGCGAGTCGGCGCCCCTGCCCGATTGCTTTGTCGACGCGCAGACGCTCTCGCCCGAGGACCACGTCGTCATGCAGGCGGCGGTGCAGCGGCATATCGACAGCTCGATCTCAAAGACGATCAACCTGCCGGCCGACATCCCCTTCGATCGCTTCAAGGATGTCTACGCGCTCGCCTATGCCAGCGGTTGCAAGAGCTGCACGACCTATCGGCCGAACGAGGTGACCGGCGCCGTGCTGGAGGTCAGGCCCGAGAGCGCGCAGGACCCCGCGCCGATGCGCGGCCCGCCGCGTCAGGAAGAGCTGCCGTTGCCGGCGCCGTCCGCCGCGCCACGGCCAGCCGATGTGTACGAGGCCGGCGGCGTCGTCTACATGACCCAGCCGCTGTCGCGCCCGGAGGCCTTGCCCGGCCAGACCTACAAGGTGCGCTGGCCGGACAGCGAGCACGCACTCTACATCACCCTGAACGACATCATCCAGGACGGCCGGCGCCGCCCGTTCGAGATCTTTATCAACTCGAAGAACATGGAGCATTACGCCTGGACCGTCGCGCTGACCCGGATGATCAGCGCGGTGTTCCGCCGCGGCGGCGATGTCTCCTTTGTCGTCGAGGAGATGAAGGCGGTCTTCGACCCGCGCGGCGGCGCCTGGATGGAGGGGAAATACGTCCCCTCGCTGTTGGCGGCGATCGGCGATGTCATCGAGCGCCACATGGTCGAGATCGGCTTTCTGCCGGCGAAGAATGGCCATGACGAACGCGCCCTTCAGGCACGGGTGGTCAATCTGCAGCCCGATGGGCAACCCGCGCTCGCCGGCCCCCGGCTGCGGCAATGCCCGAAATGCGGCGAGGCAGCGCTGATCCGGCTGGAGGATTGCGACCAGTGCACCAGCTGCGGCTACTCCAAATGCGGGTAGACAGGCTATGGCGGTCACCGCATTGGCCCGTAGGGCGGGTTAGCGCAGCGTAACCCGCCGTTTAGCGGCACTACCGCGGCGGGTTGCGCTACGCTCCACCCGCCCTACTCGCTACTCCAAATGCGGTTGATACCGGCCTTCAGCGCGGGACCAGCTTGATGGTCGTGGCGCCCGCTTCGGGCGCGACCATCGGGTCCACCCATTGCGCGCCGTGGTGCAGGTACTTGCTGCGGTAGGCGGCGTCGATCCGCGCGTTTACGGCGGGTTCGGCCTCCGCAAAGGTGACGTCCTTCTCGACGCCGCCCGCCCTGATATGGCCTTCGCGCCGCTGTTGCGTGCCGCGGTACCAGGCGGCGCGGTCGCCATACCCCGACCGCACATAGAGATCGTCGCCGTGCCGCGCGACCCAGATCGTCACCGGCTTGCGCGGCGTGCCGTCGGGCCGCAGCGTCACGATCTGCAACTCGTCCGCCTTGCCGATCTTGTCCAACTCGTCGCGCGTCCACGTCGCCATCGCCGGATCGCCTCTGCAAAACTGCCTGTGCTCTAGCCAGATATTGTTCGCCAGATATTGTGCGTGGGGGACGTTTCGGTAGCCGCATGGACCGTGCAAATTTTGCCGAACTCAGCGCCTGGCTGACCGAAGCGGGGCTCGCGGGAAAGAGCGAGACCGCGATGCTCGACGGCTTCTGCCGGCGCGCGGTCGCGGCCGGGCTGCCGGTGGCGCGAGCCATGGTCATCATCGACACGCTGCATCCGGTGCATGAGGGCCGCGTCTTCCGCTGGCGCCGCGAGGGCGACGAGGGCCATACAGAGGCGATCGAATACGGGCCGACGGACGAGGGGGAAGCGGCCGAGAGTTGGCGCCGCAGCCCGTTTTTCCGTCTGGTAGAAAGCGGCGGCTCGCGGCTGCGCATCCGTCTCGCCGCCGGCCAGGCGGCGGAATTTGCCAGCGTCGTCGCAATGCAACAGGAAGGGATGTCCGACTATCTCGCGATAATCACCCGGTTTGCCGCTGACGGCGTGATCGGCGAGATGGATTGCGTCTACTCGTCCTGGGCGACCGATCATCCGGGCGGCTTCGACGATGGCCAGGTCGAGGCCCTGGTCGGGCTGCTGCCGATGCTGGCGCTGGCCGTCAAATGCGTCTCGCTCGCCCGGATCGCCGGCACCCTGGTCGAGACCTATCTCGGCCGCGACGCCGGCCGGCGCGTGCTCGCCGGTCGCATCCGCCGCGGTGTCGCCGAGACGATCCACGCGGTGCTGTGGTACAGCGACCTGCGCGAATTCACCCGCATCACCGACCAGGCGCCGCCGCAACAGATCATCCCCTTCCTCAACGATTATGCCGAGGCGGTGATCTCGGCCGTCTACGACAACGGCGGCGACGTGCTGAAGCTGATCGGCGACGGCACTCTGGCGATCTTCACCGCCGATTCCGCCGCGGAAGCCTGCCGCGGCGCGATTGCCGCGCAGACGGCGATGCAGGACCGCGTCGCCGAGCTCAATCGGCGCCGGGCCGGGGACGATCTGCCCACCACCCAGGTTTATCTCGGCCTCCATGTCGGCGAAGTCTTCTACGGCAATATCGGCAGCAGCGAACGGCTGGACTTCACGGTTGTCGGGCCGGCCGTCAACGAGGTCGCCCGCATCGCCGCGATGTGTCGGTCGGTCGAGCGCAATGTGCTCGTGTCGCAGGCCTTCGCGGACGCGATGGCAAGATTGGAACGCGGTCGGCTGGTATCGGTCGGCCGTTATGCGCTGCGCGGCGTCGAGCATCCGCAGGAGCTGTTCACGCTCGACCCGTTCGGGGCAACTTGACTTCCTGCTTCCCGGGCGGCGGCAATCCCGAATGCGGCGATTGTGCTTGACCGTAACACAATCAATCGGGATTGTCAAGATAATAATTGATGTAGACGCATGGACGACCAACGCTGCCGGTGCGTTGCCTGCGTCTGCCCAACTCGTGCGCGGCCGCCCTATTATTGTGCGATGCATCATCAGTCGGCCAAAGCGGTATAGATCGCTTACATTAGAATTGTTGCATCGCAGCAAATCGGCCCCATACTTAGCCCCAAACGTGTGCGCCACGGAACAGACAGGAGCTGTGCGATGTGGCCCTATACCGAATGGGAGACTTTGTTTCTCGATCCGGCCCACCCGCGCGGCGAGCTGGCGGCCCGCACCCTGGCGATGCCGGCCGACGCCAACCCGTCCGGCGACATTTTCGGCGGCTGGATCATGTCGATGATGGATTCGGCCGGCGCCATTACCGCGACCCGCCGCGCCGAGGGGCGGGTCGTCACCGCCTCGGTCAGCAACATCTCGTTTCTGCACCCGGTCAATGTCGGCGACGTGGTCTGCTGCTATACGGATGTTCTGAAGGTCGGCCGCAGTTCGATCAAGCTCGCGGTCGAGATCTGGGTGCTGCGGCAGGGCCGCGGGGCTAGGCTGAAGGTGACGGCCGCCGAATTTACCTTTGTCGCGATCGACGAAGCCGGCCGGCCGCGCGCGATCGGCGCAGCGCGGGCAACCCCGGAGATTGCCCCGGCCCCGACAGCTCAGCCGGCCGCTTAAGATTGCGGCAGGAGCGCCTCTACCTGTTCGTGCAGGCGGTGCAGCGGGCCGTCCTCGATGCCGAGCTCTTCGAGGTGGCGGACCGTGCTGGCGAGATAGTCGCGCCCGGTGCCGCGCCCGCCTTTCGCGACCGCGATGATTCGGACCACCTCCTCGGCGCCGAGGCGGCCGGCGTAATCCGGCCGGTCGCGGCGGACGACAAAGGCATAGGCGGCGAGCCGGGCTTGCGGCGTCGACACCGTCACCGGCCGCATGCGGTAGACCTCGCCCGCCATCTCGCGCGCCCAGACACGGTCGATCGCCGGCCCCAGCCCATCCGGCGGCAATCGGTAGGCGATGCCGCGGCAGGAGCCGCCGCGGTCGAGCCCGAGCACCAGCCCCGGCCGCTCCGGCGTGCCGCGATAGTCGCGCGAATAGAGGCAGAAGCTGCGGTGATAGCCGCGCAGCAGCGCCGGCCGCCGCTCGGCGAACGGGATCTCCGGGTTCCACATCAGGGAGCCGTAGGCAAAGATCCACACCGGCTCGGCGCCGTCACGCAACGCGGCGACCCATTCCGGCATCGGATCCACCGGATAGGGCGAGACGTAGCCGTTTATTTCCGCTGTCATTGCGAGGAGCGACGCAGCGAAGCAATCCCGGTGGAGCGCATTACCGCCCGAGATTGCTTCGCTGCGCTCGCAATGACAAGAAGACGGCTAGTCGTCCCAGACCTTTTTCGGCATCGGCAGATCGGCGAAATCCGCCTCGCCCAGCGGGTAGTCGGCGGCGACCCCGGCCGTGCCGAGCAGCATGTTCCATTGCCGCGTATGCTGGCCGATATGCCAGGTGGTGCGCTCCAGCACCTCGTGCAGCTTCTGCGGGCCGTAATAGGTCTCGACCACCCGCTGGCAGGTTTTGTCGGGCGTTTCGGCCCACCAGCGCACCACCCGGTCGCGCACCTTGCGGCCATAGGCGGCAAGCGCCGCGGTATTGGCCATGTCCTCCTCGTTCGGGACAGCGGTCGGCAGCCCCTGGCTGAACGCCGCGCCCTCGCTGACCTCTACGAAGGCCTCCGGGATGCGGAACATGTGATGCGCCAAGACGCGGTAGCGGCGCGGCCGGTTCGGCACCTCGGTGTCGAGCCTGTCGTCCGGCATTTGCGGGATGATCCGCAATGCCGCGTCGATAAAGCGCAGCAGCCGCTCGTTCAGCTGCGCCGGCGACAGCACCGGCCCGGTCTTCTCGTTGAGCTTCAGAAAGGCCACGACCTGGCTGATGTTCTGCGCGAAGACAAACTCGTCGCCGCGCGACAACACCGGGATCGACCGCGCGCCGATACGCTGCAGCTCAGCCCGTCCGGCGGCGTCTTCCAGCACGTTTATCGATTGGAACTCGATCCCACGGACCGAGAGAAACTCCTTGAGTCTCAGGCAGCTGGTTCAACCAGGCTGCCAGAATGCCTTTAACTTCGCCTCTGCCATTCCCTAAAACTCCAATAATCAAGCCATTTTGCCAGCTTCTGGGGTCGAGGAGGTTGAAGCCGACTTGACCCCCTGCTGTTCCTGTGCTCCAAATGTATGCTCCAATACGGAGCGTTGAATGGGTGTCAGGAGCGGGGATCATATCAAGCTGCGGGGTGGCGTCTATCACTATCGCCGCGTGGTGCCCCGCGATTTTGTCAAGGCTTACGGCAAGACTGAAGAAACCAGATCGCTCAATACGGGGGTGAAGTCGGAAGCGAGACGGCGCGAAAAAGAGATCGACATCGAGTTTGAGGCAAGGATCGCGGAAATCCGCGCGGCGCGCGATCCTCATGTCGTCGCCGGTAAGATCACCCAACACATGAGGGCGACGATTCTCATGAAGCGGCTTTCCAGGGGCGGAATTGGCGCGACCGGCTTGGTCCAATCCGCCCGGCTGACCGAACCCGAGCAGCAATCGGTCCACCAGATCGTCGCCGATTACAGTCGCCAAGTGGGCGCTCAGCGCGACGAGTTGATGGGATTGTTTCGAGAGATCGGCGAGGTCTTTTCGAAGCCGGTCGATCAGGTTGTCTTCTTGCGTTACCGGAGCGCAGCTGTATCGCTCGCCCGGAGCATGGTC
>DASYOB010000156.1:0-60556 GCA_036008175.1 Allostellaceae bacterium | reverse complement strand
CGCGACGGTGTTTTTGCTGCTGCTGTGCAATGACCAGGCGGTACTCGGGCCGTGGGTTAACGGCCGGCCGCTCAACGTCTTCACCGGTGCGGTCATCGCCGTGCTCGTGATGCTGTCGATTACCCTAACTGCGTCGGTGCTCTATCCCGACATCGGCGAGAGGACGATTGTCGCCATTCTCGGCGCCGGGATGTTGTTCACTCTTGCCATCGCAGTGGCATTGCTCGCCATTCGGCGGGAGGATGGGCGGGTTTGGACCGACGGTTTCGGACGGATGATCTGGCGCATGCCGCCGCTCGATCAATTGCCGCCGGCACGCATGACCGCACTCACCCGCATCTGGCTGAGCGTCCTGCGGGGCTACCTCATCCTGGCCGGCGGGCTGGTGCTCGGGCGCATCGTCGAGCTCGCGATCGTCGCCCGCTGACGGGACGCGGGGGATGATCGAAACGATCAAGCTGGCGATGCCCATCGCGCTCCTGGCCATGTGTTGGCCGGCGGTAGGGTGGGCGCAGATGGTGGGTCCCACACCGACCGAGGGCAACTCCCCGTCTGTCGGCAAACCGGCGAGTAGTTCCAGCGAAACGCCGGCCACGGAAGACTGGGCGATTCACGAGCAAGCCACCTTCACGGCGCAGTACCATCCTGGCTTCACGTCCGCCTTTCGCGGTCCGAACAGCCTCGACCCGCATGAGCAGGCGCGAGAAACCTTCGACGCGACGCTCTACGCCGGTTTGCGCCCGTGGGATGGCGCCGAGCTGTGGGTCAACCCCGAAATCGACCAGGGCTTTGGGCTCAGCAGCACCCTCGGGGCCGCCGGGTTTCCGAGTGCCGAAGCATACAAGGTTGGCGCCGCTAACCCGTATCCCCGCATCCCCCGCGTCTTCCTGCGGCAGACGATCAACCTGGGTGGCGACCCGTCGCACATCGACGCCGGCCTGAACCAGCTTGCCGGCACGCAAACCGCCGATCGCGTCGTGCTTACCGTCGGGAAATTCTCGGTCGTCGATGTCTTCGACACCAATCAGTACGCGCATGATCCGCGCAACGATTTTCTCAACTGGTCGGTCGTCGACGCCGGCAATTTCGACTACGCCGCCGATGCCTGGGGATTTACCTACGGCGCGGCGGCCGAATGGTATCAGGATTGGTGGACGATCCGAACCGGCCTGTTCGACTTGTCCACGATCCCGAACAGCAAGGCGCTCGATACGCGTTGGTTCGACCAATACCAATACGACCAGGAATTCGAGGAGCGTCACACCCTGCTCGGTCAGCCGGGCAAGCTCAAATTCCTCGCCTTTCTGATGCACGGGCGCATGGGGCTTTACGACCAGGCGACGGCACTCGCCTTGCAAACCGGAACACCGGCAAATATCACCGCAGTGCGTGCCGGCCACAACAAGGGAGGCTTCTCGCTCAACCTAGAGCAGCAGGTGACCGACGACCTCGGCGTTTTCGCGCGGGCCGGCTGGACGCAAGGGCAGTACGAAGCCTTCGAATTTACCGACATCGACAAGACGGCGTCATTTGGCGGATCGCTGAGCGGCGCGCGCTGGGGCCGAAGCGACGACCGGGTCGGTCTCGCGTTTGTCGTCAACGACGCCTCAGCCGCAGCCAAGCGTTTTTTCGCAGCGGGCGGGCTCGGCATCCTCGTCGGCGACGGGCAGTTGCTGCATTCCGGCCCCGAAAAAATCATCGAGACCTACTACAGTCTCGCGGCGCTAAGCTTTGCCCGGCTGTCGCTCGACTACCAGTTTATCGTCAATCCGGCCTACAACCGCGATCGCGGTCCGGTTTCCGTGTTCGGCGCCCGTCTTCACGCGGAATTTTAGCGGCGGCGAGAGGGGCACTGATGGACCCTCGCGAGATCGCTATCCGCCTCGGCACCGCCCTCGTGATCGGCGCCGTCATCGGCGTCGAGCGGCAGTGGCGACAGCGGATGGCGGGCCTGCGAACCAACGCGCTGGTGTCGATCGGGGCTGCCGGCTTCGTCGTGTTCTCGACCACCGTGTCCGGCGACAACAGTCCGACTCGCGTCGCGGCCCAGATAGTATCCGGGATCGGCTTCCTCGGGGCCGGCGTAATCCTGCGCGAAGGCATAAACATTCGCGGCCTCAACACCGCCGCGACGCTCTGGTGCTCGGCGATGGTCGGAACCTTTGCCGGAGCCGGCCAACTGACTGCGAGCGCGCTTGCCGGTGGCTTTGTCGTCGGCACGAACCTGCTGCTACGACCGATCGTCCGCCTGATCAACCTGCAGCCGCTCGGCGCCGCTGAGGTCGAGACCCACTATGCTGTCGATTTGCGGTGCCAGGGTCAGGAAGAGGCGCATATCCGAGCCCTGCTGCTGCAAGCCGCAGCGAGTGCGGGGCTGGGTCTGCGGCGGCTGACCAGCGAAAACCTCGAGGACTCGCCGCAGGTCACGGTGAGCGCCCTTCTTGTCTCGCCAAGCCGCAATGATGCGGCTCTGGAGCAGATCATCGGCCGCCTGAGTCTTGAACCGTTTATCACTGCCGTCCACTGGCAAGCCGAGCAGGCCGCCGCCGAAGCCTGACGATCCACCGGCGCGGCTGCGCACGCGACACCGCACCGGCAATAGCATGGATGAAACCATGAGCGCCGGTGAGAGCCGACGATGTCCCCAGGAGGTTTAATTGCGGTTGACCTCCTCTATCTCAGGTGACAGCGTATGAGCGACGGTTCCCTTCGGGGATCAAAAGGGAACGCGGTAAGGGTCAACTTTCAGGAGATCCGAAGCTGCGGCTGCCCCCGCAACTGTGAGCGGCGAGCCAAGCGCCAATCAGGCCACTGGGAAACCGGGAAGGCGGCGCAAGGCAATGACCCGCGAGCCAGGAGACCTGCCGTCGACGTGGTCACGCGCGCACGCTGGGCGGGGTGTCCTGGCGGAGATCGTTTCTCTACGAAACGGCTTGCGATGCGGTGACGGGTCACGTTACCGCGAGGTCGTATGCGGATCGCCGTCTGTACCGTCCTGATACTGGTTTCCACGTCCGCCGCTGCCCAAAAAGCGCCGGTCGATCTTGCGGTTCCGGCAGGCGTGGAGTTGCTCGCCACCGCGTTGCCGGGCGACTGGAGCACGCACTACCAGTACACGGCGATCGATCAGGGCCACCCCGCCTTCCGCTCGCCTTATAGCGGGCCGAACAGTCTCAACCCCGGCAATCGCATGGACGAGACCATGAGCGCGACGGCCTATCTCGGCCGCACGCTCTGGCAGGGCGGCGCGCTCTATCTCGATCCGGAGTTGAACCAGGGCTTCGGGCTCAGCCACACCACCGGTCTGGCGGGCTTTTCCAACGGCGAGGCACAGAAGGCTGGAGAGCACGCGCCGAAGCTCAACATCGCCCGCTTCTATCTCGTCCAGACGATCGGGCTCGGCGGCGAACAGGAGCAGGTCGAGGACGACCTCAACCAGGTCGCCGGCACGCGCGACGTGTCGCGAGTGACGATCTATGCCGGCAAGCTGGCGGCCAACGATCTGTTCGACAACAACGCCTACGCGCACGACCCGCGCAACGACTTCCTCAACTGGTCCATCTGGGAAGGCGGCGCCTACGATTACGCCGCCGACCAGAAGGGCTTCAGCGACGGCATCGCCGCCGAACTGAACCAGAAGGACTGGGCGCTGCGCGCCGGCGGATTCCTGATGCCGAAACGCTCGAACGACCGCGATCTCGAAACCCGGATACTTCAGCGCGGCGGCTATCAGGCCGAGCTCGAGGAGCGCTACGAGCTATACGGGAAATCGGGGAAGCTGCGCCTCCTCGGTTTCGTCAACCGCGGCTTTGAAGGCAGCTATGCGGAGGCGCTGTCGGTTCCCGGAGTCGACATCACCCAGACCCGCAAGGACCGTCTCAAGGAGGGGTTCGTTGTTAATTTCGAGCAGGCGATCAGCGACGATCTCGGCGCGTTCGCCCGGTTCAGCTACAATGACGGGCGCAATGAGATCATGTCGTTCACCGACATCGATCGCAGCGGCCTTGTGGGCGTGAGCCTGAAAGGGACGGCGTGGCAGCGCGCGGACGACACGGTCGGCGTCGCCGGGGTCGTCAACGCGCTGTCAAGCGTCCATGCCCGATTTCTCGAAGCCGGCGGTCTCGGCGTTCTGGTCGGCGACGGCAAGCTGAGTTACGGCACCGAGGACATCCTTGAAGCCTATTACCGCTTTCAGGTGGTGAAGCCCTTGTCGCTGACGGCGGATTACCAGTTCGTCGCCAACCCCGCCTACAACCGCGACCGCGGCCCCGTTTCGATCTTCGCGCTGCGCGCGCATCTGCAATTCTGAAGGGCGCTGTTGGCGCGCTACTCCTCGGGCACGCCGGCCTTGCGCAGCCCAGCGAAAAACGTGTCTTCCGCAATCGCAAGGTTCTTGGGCGAGCCAAGGGACTGGACCGATTTGAAGCGGGCAATGGTCGCATAACGTTCGTCATTGGTGAGCCGCCACGCCTCGGCGAGTTCGACTGCGGCGCGCGCCACGTCGTCCTTGAGAGCATACGCCGAGGCCAGCCAGGCATGGGGGCCCGGGAGGCGAGGATTGCCACTGCGCGCCTTCTCAAGCCATGTGATCGCTTCATCGGTGCGCGCTTGCAGCAGATGGACCATGCCGATCCGCCAATACCAGTTCGGGACCCGGGGGTCGCGCGGACTGAGGCGGATCGCTTGCTGCTGAGGCGGGATCGCTTCTTCGATGAAGCCAGCAAAGAGCTTGCAGACTCCGAGTGCGGCGATCGCGACCACCCAGTTGCGATTGACTGCGACCGCGGCTTCGTATTCCGGGATAGCAGCCTCGTATCTGCGGTGGGCACGAAGGATATGACCTTTTGCGAAATGGGTGAGCGCATGCCGAGGCGATGAGGCCGACAGGCGCTCAATCAGCCTTTCCGCGTATTCGAGATCGTCCTTGACCGATTCGCTTATCTGTTCGAGTACACGCTCGGTAAGCGCAACCACTAGCAAAGCCTGCGTATCGACCGAGTCGGGATCGCGCATTAATGCGCTTTCAAAAAGACGTATCGCTTCCGCAAATCTCTCCGGTGTCGAACCTTCATGATGGTAAAGAGCCGCCCGTCCGCGAAGCATGTAGTCAAGAGCATCCGGGTCTTCGGTCGGCCGCGCTGCCTCGGCGCCGATCAGTTCGAGATTGAGCGCAACTGCGATTTGGCTTGTTACTTCGTCTTGCAGGCTGAACAGGTCGTCAGCGGCTTCGTGAAAGCGCTCGGCCCATAAGTGCGCGTCCGTTTCGGCATCGATCAATTGAGTGTTGACGCGGACCCGCTTTCCGGCGCGCCGAACGCTGCCTTCAAGCACGTAACGCACGTTCAGCTCACGGCCGATCTGCCGCGTTTCGACCGGCTTATCCCGGTAGGTGAACGCGGAATTCCGCGAGATCACCACCATGCCCGCTATACGCGACAGATCGGTCGTCACATCGTCGGTTATGGCATCAGCGAAATATTGCTGCTCCCTATCATCGCTCAGGTTGGTGAAGGGGAGCACGACGATGGACAGACGCGGAGCGCGCGCCTGAGCTGAGGTTCTGGTTTGCGTCTCACTGTGCATAGCAACTTGCACGATCTCGGGAACCGGCAAGGTGGCGATGACCTCTGGCGGCAATGCGAATGCATGCAGGGGCCGGGCGATATTCTTGACGCTTAGATGCCCGAGATCCTCGAAGGGATAGGGCAGTTTATCGCGGATCTGCTCAAATACCGTTTGCGAGATGCAGATGCCATTCGGCTCGGCCAATGCCTCCAGCCGCGCCGCGATGTTGACACCGTCGCCATAGATGTCCTCGGGCTCCGCGATCACATCGCCGAGATTGATGCCCATGCGGAAGGTGATGCGCTCGTCGCCCGCCACATCGAGGTTGCGATGGCTCATGCCGCATTGCACTTCGACCGCGCAAAGCACGGCCTCGACGACGCTGGGGAATTCAACCAGCATGCCATCGCCGGTGTATTTGACAACGCGTCCGTAGTGTTCGTTTATCTTCGGGTCTAGAAGCTCGCGGCGATGCGCCTTGAAGCGCTCATGCGTCCCTTCCTCATCGGCCCGCATCAAACGCGAATAGCCGACAACGTCGGCGGCTAAAATCGCGGCAAGGCGGCGGGTCGAGGCCATAATTCGGGGGACCCAGGCCGAAAACTGTTAGTCACGGACTATAGCGCATATCCGAGGGGTGCGAAGCGCCCGTGCCAATGACGCGGCACGATTTGAAGCGCATTCTACTTATGCGCTTTTTTAGTTGGCCACGAGCGGCTGCCGTAATAGCATCGCAAACTTACAAAGCTCGTGATATCGGTTGGGAGTGTGCCGGCCCCAATAAATGCAATCGAGGGTTGCGATGGCTTGGTCCAGGTCCCCGAAGGAATGGTTGCGCTTGCCGAGCCGGATCGCCTTGTTGCTCGGATTTGGCGCTCTTTCTGCCGCTAATGTTCATGCCAATACGACCGAGATTGACGTCCGCAGCGAGTCCCCACGCACACCGCAACAAAGCGCCAAGACGTTCGGCGAGTTGAGAATTTGGAGCCAGGGCGGACGAATTTACGTATCTGAATCCGGTAAGCCAGCGCAGGAATTGCGTCTCGGCGAGACAGCGGAGGCGCGCCAGCTACAGCAACTGCTTGAGCGCGACGGCGCGGTTGCGGGCTCGCCTCGGAAGATATTGGACCGGATCATCCTGGTCGGCGGTGGTGGCGCGGGTATGCACTGGGCGCCGGCGGAGAATGGCAGAACATCACAACTACCGGGCGCTCCCGCCGCGACGGGATTCAGTCCGAGCGCGCCCGGCACCCCGGCGCAGACAACGCCCTCCCAAAACCCGCGCGTTCAGGGCAAGACGACCACGACGGACAACAGCGAACGACGCTGACTCGACGGCCGGATGGCAATTTAATTCCCGGGTGCTTTGTAAGGTCGGGTGATTGTCGGCTGACGGTCCGGACGCGGTGTCCCTGCCCCAAGTGCTTGATCAGCCTTTGCCGAAGGTATTTCGCCAGGGGACGCACCGCACCGTCGGCCCCTCCGAGACGCTCGCGCGCGCCCGGCCGCATATGGGCCGGATGGGAATTACCCGGCTCGGCAATATCACCGGGCTCGATCGCATCGGCATCCCGGTCGCTATAGCGGTGCGGCCGAATTCGCGTTCGGTTTCGGTGTCGCAAGGCAAGGGGCTGGAACTGCCGCAGGCGATGGCCTCGGCCCTGATGGAGGCCTGCGAAGGTTTCCATGCCGAGGAGATCGGGCCCTGCCGGCAAGCCGCCTATCGCGATCTGACGGAGAGCGAAACCGTCGTCGATCCGGCTTCCCTTTGCCCGGGCGCAAGGCCGTTCGACACCGGCGCGCCGATATCCTGGATCGAAGGCTACGATCTGCTGCGGCGCGAGCCGTGCTGGGTGCCCGCCGAGATCGTGCATACCGATTACACCTTGCAGCAGCCGGACGGCTATTTCCTGTGCGGCTCGAACGGGCTTGCCTCGGGCAATCACCTGATCGAGGCGATCAACGCGGCGCTTTACGAAGTCGTCGAGCGCGACGCCGTCGCGCTGTGGATCGCACAGCCTATCCAACAGCGGGCGCGGCAGATGCTCGAACTCGATGCGGTCGACGACCCCGACTGCCATGCGCTGCTCGCCAAGTACGAGGCCGCGAAGATCGCGGTCCGGGTGTGGAACGTCACGACTGATATCGGCATCGCCGCCTTCCTGTGCGAAATCCGCGACCTGGCGCCGGGCGATCCGCGGCGGCTGCGCCGCTTCCACGGCTCCGGCTGCCATGCCGACCGCGCGGTCGGCCTCTCACGCGCCTTGACCGAGGCGGCGCAGACCCGGCTGACCTATATCGCCGGCATCCGCGACGATCTCTCGCCATCGGAATACGAGGAGGCGCCGGGCGCCGAGATCGGCGACGCGCTGCTCGACGCGCTGGCCCGCGAACACACGCCGGTTCCCTTGCGTAACGTGCCGAGCTTTGCCGCGGATGATCTGACCGACGACCTACGCTGGGCCTTGGGCCGGCTTGCGACGGCCGGGATCGAGCGCGTCATCGCCATCGATCTGACCCGGCCGGATTTCGCGATCCCGGTGGTGCGGCTGGTCATTCCGGGGCTCGAATGGGACCCGCACCACCCGAATTACCGGCCGGGACCCCGCGCCGAAGCGAGCGCCAACCGTTGAGCGCGATCATCTTCGCCGGCCCCTCGCTGCCGCCGAGTATGCGCCCTACATCGGAGCCCGGCATCGAATGGCGCCCGCCGGTGCGCCAGGGCGAGCTGTACCGGGCGGCGCTCGCCGGGCCGGCGGCGATCGGCGTCATCGACGGCTATTTCGAGGTGGTGCCGACGGTCTGGCACAAGGAGATCCTGTGGGCGATGGCGCAGGGCATCCATGTGTTCGGCGCCGCCAGCATCGGCGCGCTCCGCGCCGCCGAGCTCGACGTGTTCGGCATGCGCGGCATCGGCCATATTTACGAGGCCTACCGCGACGGCGTGCTGGAAGACGACGACGAGGTCGCCGTATCGCACGGACCGGAAGAGCTCGGCTATCCGCCGCTGACCGAAGCAATGGTCAACATCCGCGCGACCCTTGCCGAGGCGGAGCGCGGCGGCATCCTCGCACCGGATCTAGCCGAGCACTTGACCGAAATCGCCAAGGCAATGTTTTACAAGGAACGAAGCTACGAGGCGATGCTGAAGGCCGCCGCCGATCGCGGATTGCCGGCCGCCTCGCTACGCAGGTTCGCCGAGTGGCTCCCCTCCGGCCGCCTCGACCGGAAGCGCATCGACGCAGAAGCCATGCTCGCCGCGATCCGCGCCCACCTCGCCGCCGATATCCCGCCCCTCCGGGTCTGCTACACCCTGGCCGAAACCGTCGCCTGGCAGACTGCCCGCACCGGCGTTGGGGCAAAATCCAACCGGCGTTCAGAATGAGATCGATACGCAGCCGACCTTCGTCGTCAAGTCCGGTCTGTTCCCGGCGGAATAATCCTGCGCGATATTCGCAGTTCCGTATCCTTGAACCGCGATGGCCACGGAATTCAAGGGGACAGCGGCAGTGGTCAAGACGGCAAATTTATATGTCTCCACAAAATCCTCGTCCGGCGACAGCGCAGCAAAGAAACTTGCCCATGGCTGCGGATACGACGGAGGCGTACCGTTGTAAAGTAACGCGTAGACCGATTTGCCCGCCGCTTGATCGCCCGGGCCAGGGTGGTCGATACTATCGATCTGCGGCGAGTGCGGTTGATGGACGTACGGCCATTTGCCGTTGCCGTTACTTCTGATTTGGTCTCGTGCTGCTGCTGACAACAGATCGCGCCACTGCGGAGGCGGCGTTACCGTACTTGCGACCCATCCAGTGAAAAAATTGCCGCCGCAAAAGCTTGTTGGAGAGGACGAAGGAACCTGAAAGTACCACGCGATGTGACCAACTTCATGCGCCAGCGCTGCCAGAAGCGCTATCGTTGGGGTATCAATTGAATTGCAAACTGTCGGCGAAGAACAATAGGACGCATTGGAATAGTTAACGACCACATTCGACGGCAGCAGGCTCCGAGTCAGGTCCGTCTCATATGACGAATAGCTGGCTTCGTTCCATAGCCCGGTCGAAAGAGCAACGATCCGCCCGTTCGGAGTATTCGGCTTGCTTTGCCACCACCCCCATGATTGTTCGAAGCATGGCTGGTTCGTGCATTGGACCGCACTGACGTACACCGCATCGAGCGTACACAGCGTTTGGCGGAAGGCGGTGGACGCGGCCAGAAAAGCGTTCATCAAGCCCTGGCTGTAATCTGGGGTACCTGAACCCGGTTGAGGGAGCGCGCTGCTCACCGGCAAGGGGGCTCCCGGATAGATAGCAGCAGGGCTCGTCAGGTAGCCGTTGGCAGCCTTGTTGGCGAAGGCTGCCGCATTCTCAGCCGGAGTGTTGGCCGAGCTGCACGCCGTCGTCGTGAGGCCGTGGACAGCCCCCGGTGCAGGAGGCGGCAGCACGCAGGCGAAACAGACCGCGGCGAGGAGGGTGGCGGACAGGATCAGGGCGCTGCGGATCATGAAGTTTCTCCCCTCGAAGAAGGTTTTTTGGGCTTGGGAGCCGCGTCTTTAACAACCGTCGCGATTATTATGCTGCGGCATTTCAACCGCATCTAGTGGTTTTTGGGATAATCCCGCCTATCTCGCGGCTGCTGTTTCGAAACGCGACATTCCCCCGATGTGACGGCCGCACAAAGCCCTACAGCGGTATGCAGCCCACCTTGGTCGCCAGATCCGGCTTCTGGTTGCTGAGATAGGCGGCAGGAACATTTTCGCGGTAGATCCCGCCAGTGCCCTGGATCGTCATCGGCAACGAGGTCAGCGGCGGTGATGCGCTGATCAGCACCTTGAATTTATAGGTTTCGACAAAATCCTCGTCCGGGGAGATCGCGCCAAAAAAACTCGCCCATGGCGCGCTCGGGGCATAAAGCTGGTCCAACAAATCGCCCGCGACCAGCGGGGTCCCCAACGCGGCATCGACTTGCGTGACGTGGCCACCGGTCCTGTGATGATCGGGGGGCGGATGATTTCGCCGCTCGTTCAAGTTCAGCAGCACTCGCCACTCCGGCGGTGCGTGCACGCCCAGCCATGAGCTGAAGAAATTGCCGCCGCAGAACGCATTGAAATTGTGACCCCCGTTCCGGCCGGGATCGATGATGTCGTACCAGCGCACATGCCCCACTTCATGCGCCAGCGCGGCCAATACCGTTGTCGCAAAGGTGTTCGCGGCGGAATTTGCGGCGGAATAACCGGCCGAATTCAATGGAATCAGTGCATGGAACAGAAGATCGGCGAATTGGCTGTAGGTGGGTCGGGCAGTCCACAGCGCCCCGGGTATGCCGATGTACCGTCCCTGGCCGACAGTCGGATTGCGTTGCCGAAACCCCCAGGCATGTCCCATGCAATCCTGCACGGAGCTGCAGGCGGTCTGGTCGATAAAAACCCCATCGAGGCCGCAAAGCTGAGCCTGGAACGCCACGGGTGCGATCGCGAAGGCCTGGTTCAAATCATTGGCATAGGGCTGGCCGACCGGCGCGCCCTGGGGAGGCGGGATACGGGAGCTGGGGTCGTAGGGGATTCCGGGCGCCAGGAAATGCACCTTGGCGGCGAAATTACAGGGAAGCGGCTGGGCGAAAGCCGGCGCAGCGCTCCAGGCAAAAAACAATGCGGCGAACACCGCGCCACAAAGAATCAGCGGCTTGCGGCTCATCAACGCTCTCCCCGAGCAAAGGCGGTAGCGAAAGACACTTCAATCGTCGGTAACAAAACCGGCACGTTCGATTATGGCGCTGCTTTCTACCCGATCCAGTGATTTTTTTAATGTTTTAAGGTCGCGGGCCGACACTCGGGTTGCGGTCGAAGAAGCCGTAGGGCACCAGCGACACGCTGTGCCACATGGTCGGCAGTACCGGCCAATCCTCCGGCCGCGGCAGATGGTGAAAGCCCATTGTGTACCACAGCACGATATCGGCGTTTTCCACCGCGCGATGCCCAGCGGCATAGGCCGGCAGGCCGTCGCCGCCCTTGCCCTGGTTCGGATACATGCCGGCGGCATAAAGCTCATGTCGATCGTAGGCGGTGACCCAGAGCGGCGCGACCGAGAAGGCGGCGCGGCGCTGCGGAAAATCGTCCGCGGCCAGCAATGAGGTCGCCGAATGCCCGGGCCGCAGCTCGTAGCCGGGATGCTGGCCAAGCGCGGTCGTCAGGTTCGGGTTGACGATGCGCCACACTTCCGCGGCGCCATGCTCGGGCGCGAGCGGGCCTTCCTCGGTCACTGGCGTTTCAGCGACAGTCCACAGGCTGCGGCGGCCAGCCTCGCCCTCCAGGCGCTTCGGCACCAGCCTTTGCCGTACCAGCGTGTTGGCCTCGCCGTCGATATCGAGATCGAGCCGGAACGACAGGAAATGGTCGTGATCGATTGCCGCCAGATTCGGGGTGACCAGCATGCCGGTGGCCGTGTCGTGCGCCGCCGACGGGTCGGCCATGTTGCGAGCGGCGACGCCCTTTACTTCGTCGATGCCGGTGGCGCCGACATCGATCCGGATGACCCCCGCTTCGGTCAGCACCCAGTCGATCAGGTAATCGTAATTGCCGACGCTCTCGATCGTCCGCAATACCAGCTCGACCGCCGGCCGACCGGCATAGGCGCCATTGTCGCTTTCGGCATGGCGCCACAGCGGCGCGCCGGTGGCGCGCTCAAACAGGCAGATCACCGATTTGCCCGCCAGCGGCTCGCCGCGGTCGCTTGGCAGTACAGCGTCAAAAAACGCCGCGTCGGCCGGGCAGTCGATGCCGGGCGCCAGATGTGAGGCCAACAGGCCGAAACCGTATTCGCCGACATCCATATAGGTGCGAAACGACCAGCCCGGGTCCGGGTCCATATAGGGCACGAACATCTCGCCAATCGAGCCGCGGTAGAGGATCAGTCGCTCGCGATCCTGGTCGCGATAGCGGGCGAGAGACAGGATCAGCCCGGCGCGCTCGTCCAGCCGGTAATGCAACGACCAGTTCTTCCAGCGCACCTCGCTGCCGTCGCGGCTGAAACCGTGGTTGCTCGCAGCTGGGGAAGCTCCGCTTGGCGGCGCTCCTTCGAAATCATGCTTGTCGCGGCTGACTGGGACCGCGCCGGTATCCACCAACCGAATGACTTTCTTCTCATCGAGATTGACGATCGCGAGGAGGCCCTCGATCGGCCGGCTCCAAACATTGCTGGTGCCGGATTTGTCGAAGCAGGTCACGCGGACGAGGCGCCGCCCCTCCTCCGCCGGATCGGCGAAATAGCCGGCCGACAGCGGCGCGCAGAACAGCTTATCGCCGCTGAAATCGGCGTAACCACGCTGCTTCATCGCCGCCTGCCAGCCGGCATCGGCCAGCGTTATCCGCTGCGCCTCCTTCCATTCCTCCCGCCCGATCGCCGGCTGCACACCCGGAATAGCCTCCCAGCGCTCGACCTTGCGCGCAGCGAGATCGATGACGGCCTCGTAGACCATGCGGTCGCGACGGGCGACGACAAAGGCCTTCCGCGCGGAGTCCTGGCCGGGCCGCCAGGCGAGGACCTCACGCTTTTCGGGCTCGTCGAGGTCTATGAGGGCGAAGCGCGTGTCGGCATCGACATCGCCGGCATCGCGGAGCACCGCGACTGCCGTTTCGATCTCGTCGGCGGAGAGCGGATCGAGCGGATGCGCCGGCGCGCCTGTTGTCAAACCGGCCCATAAAATGCTGGCGGCGAGAGCCGCCGGCAGGCGGGTCATTCGCGGCGCGGGTCGAGCGCGTCGCGAAGGCCGTCGCCGAACAGGTTCAGCGAGAGCACCAGGCTGAAGATCGCCAGACCCGGCCAGACCGCCATCCACGGCGCCTGCGACATGAAGTTCTTGGCGGTGTTGAGCATGCTGCCCCACGAGGGGCTCGGCGGCTGCTGGCCGAGCCCGAGAAACGACAGGCTCGCCTCGGCAATGATCGCGGCGGCGGTCGCCAAGGTCGCCTGCACCAGGATCGGCGGCACGATGTTCGGAAATATGTGGCGGAGCATGATCCGCCGGTGCGGGTTGCCGACCGCGCGCGCCGCGTCAATGTAGTCCTCGTGCTTGACCTGCAGCACCTGACCGCGGGTCAGCCGGGCGAAGATCGGCATCTGCGAGATGCCGATCGCGATCATCGCGTTCGACAGGCTGGGGCCGAGAAAGGCAGCGAGCGCGATCGCCAGGATCAAGAACGGGATCGCCAGCATCGCGTCGATAAAGCGCATCACGGTGCCGTCGAGGATGCCGCCGACATAGCCGCTGACGAGGCCCAGCGGGACGCCGACGGCGATGGCTAGCGACACCGAGACGAGCCCGGCCAAGAGCGAGGCACGGCTCCCCCAGATGATGCGGGCGAGCACGTCGCGGCCAATCTCGTCGGTGCCGAACAAATGCGCCGCCGATGGCGCCTTGCGCACCGCCGCCCAGCTGGTGGCGAGCGGGTCGTAAGGCGAGATCAGCGGCGCCGCCACCGCGAGGACGATAAAGAAGACGACGACCCCGAGCCCAGCCACCGCGGCCCGGCGCTTGACGAGGCGGCGCAATGCCCGCTGCCACGGATGCTCGCCGCGATCCTCCGCGAGCGTAATGGCGCCGAGCGTCTCGGCGGTCATGTCCGCAGCCGCGGGTTCAGCGCGACATAGGCGATGTCGGCGAACAGGTTGAGCATGATGTAGGCGAACGCGGTGAACAGCACGACGCCCTGAACGACGGCGTAGTCGCGGTTGAAGACGGCGTCGACGATCAGCTTGCCGAAACCGGGGATCGTGAACACCTGCTCGGTCAATACAGCGCCCGAAAGCAGCGCGCCGAAATCGAGCGCCGCCAAAGTCACCACCGGGATCAGCGCATTGCGCAGGGCGTGGCGCAATACAACGACATGCTCGCTGAGGCCCTTGGCGCGGGCGGTGCGGACATAATCCATGCCGAGCACCTGCAGCATCGCGCTGCGCGTATGCCGCATCATGCCGGCCGCGAAAGCGTTGCCGAGCACAAAGGCGGGCATGATCAGGGTCAACAGATTCTGCTTCAGGCTCTCCGCAGGGCTGACAAAGCCCGAGGCCGGCAACAGCCCAAGCTCCACCGAGAAGAACAGGATCAACAGGATCCCGAGCCAGAAATTCGGGATCGACAGCCCCCACAGCGCCGCCATTGTCATCCCGTAATCGACGATCGTTTCGCTCTTGACCGCGGCGAGGATGCCGGCCGGGATGCCGATCGAGAGCGAGATCAACAGCGCCAGCACCGCCAGCTCGCCGGTCACCGGCAGCTTTTCTTCGATCAGATCGAGGACCGGCCGCTTGATGCGGATAGACTCCCCGAGATCGCCCTGCGCCACCCCCTCGATCCACAGCGCGTAGCGGACCGGCAGTGGCTGGTCGAGGTGATATTTCTGGCGCAGGAAGGCGATCACCGCCGGGTCGCGCTCCTCGCCCGCCATCGCCAATGCCGGGTCGCCGGGCAGCAATTGCTGCAACCCGAAGATCAACACCGACACGAAAAACAGGGTCGGGACGACAAGCGCGATGCGCCGGAGCAGAAATGCGGTCATGCGTTACCGGTTAGCCCTTGAACATGAAAGTGGTCTGCTTATTATGGACCATAACTAAAGAGGGCTAGCGATGAAATCCGCGTCTTTGGACGAAACAATCATTGGCGTTACCGCCTTCAAGGCGCAATGCTTGGCATTGATCGACGATGTGGCGCGCGGAAAGACCCGGCGCGTTGTCTTGATGAAGCACAACCGCCCCGTCGCAGCAATCGTACCAGTCGACCATGAGTTTCCGGAACTCTGGGGTGCGATGCGCGGCAGCGTGACGATCGCCCCAGGAACAGACCTCACCGAGCCTACTGGCGAGGTCTGGGAGGCTGAAACCTGAACGCTGTCCGTCCGGTCCTGCTCGACACCTGCGCGGCGATTTGGCTCATGAACGGCGATCCCTTGTCTCCGGAGAGCCGAGCCACAATAACCACGGCGCAAACGCAAAACATGGGCGCGTTCGTTTCGCCGATCAGCGCCTGGGAAATCGGCACGCTCTTGGCGCGAAATCGAATTCAACTGACCCAAGATCCCGAGGTGTGGTTCGACAAACTATTGACATGGCCGGGTGTGCGGCTGGCGGCGATGCCGCCAAGCGTTTTGATCGCGTCGAACTTTCTGCCGGGCTCCCCTCCCCGCGATCCGGCCGACCGCATCATCGCGGCCACCGCGCGCGCATACGGGTATGCCATCATCACGCGAAACGGCGAGCTGACCGCGTACGCTGATGCCGGGCATGTCGACTTGATCTCCTGCTGAAGCTCATTGTCACTGCATCCGCAAGTCCTGCGGACGGATGAGGCCGTCGGGATAGGGCGTAAAACCGGCGAGCTTCGCGTTCATCGCGAACAGCCAGGTGGGATGCCAGAGGTAGATCAGCGGGCGATCGGCCAGGATGCGGTCGGCAATCTTGGAATAATGCGCCAGCCGATCCGCTGTGGCTTCGACGGTGCGTGACGCGTCCAATTCCTGGTCGACCTCGGCGTAGCAGTAGCGCGCCACATTCAATGCCGGGGGCGCGTTGCACGAGACAAAGTTGTAGAGATTGCCGTCGGGGTCGGTGCGGCCGCTCCAATAAGTCAGGTAGAGCTCGAACTGTCCGTCCACAGAGGCCTGGATAGCCGAGTTTGACTCGGTCGCCTGAATATCGATCGTGAAGCCCGCCTCCGCCGCCATCGCCTGAATAACCTGCGCCGCCTGCATGATCTCCGGCACCGTCGTCACCATCAACGTCACGTGCGGGTTCGGCTGCTTCGCCTCGGCCAGCAACTGCCTGGCCTTGGCGAGATCGCGGCCGGGGATCGGGCGTGACTTGACGTAAAACGGGTTGTTTGGCGGCACCCATTGGTTGCCGGGCTGGAACAGGCCGTTGAATACGACCTGGTTCAGCGCGGCGCGGTCGAGCGACAGCTCGAGCGCGTCGCGAACCCTCGGGTCCTGCCCCAGCGGCGTCTTCGCGCGAGGCCCGTTATTGAGGTTGATGGTCAGGGCCTGATAGCCAAGTCCCGTGATCGACGACACCTTCAGCCGCGAATCCCCGCGCGCCGTTTCCAGATCGGTCGCCGCGAGCCGCTCGATCAGGTCGAGCCCGCCCGATTGCAGATTGGCGAGCCGCACCGTCGAATCCGCGATCGGCAGAAAGACGATGCGGTCGAATTTGATCTGGTCCTTGTTCCAATAATCGGTAAACCGGTCCAGAACGATGCGGTCCTGCGCCACCCGTTCGACGAATTTGTAGGGCCCCGCGCACACCGGATGCGCACTGAAATCGCCGCCTGACGATTGAGCCGCCTTAGGCGACACCATCATGCCGGCGCGATCGCTCAGTGCCGCCAAAAGCGGCGCGAATGGCGTCTTCAGCACCAGCTTTACGGTGTGGTCGTCGATGATATCGACGCCGGTTACGGCGCTGATCTCGGCCTTGCGGTTCGAGCCGGGCATGTTGAGATGCCGCTCGATGTTGAATTTGACCGCCGCCGCATCGAACGGCTCGCCGTCCTGGAACTTCACGCCAGCGCGGAGCTTCATCACGAGGCCCTTGTTGTCGTCGACCCATTGCCACTCGGTGGCGAGTTGCGGCGCGATGTCGAGCTCCGGGGTGATGTCGACGAGCTTGTCGCAGAGCGAGGCGAAGACGATGCGGCCGGTATAGGTGCGCGCCAGGGTCGGGTCGAGCATGTCGGGGTCGTCGGCGAGGCCGATACGCAGCGTCTCGGCGGAGGCCGATGCGACGAGCGTTGTCGGAACGAATGCCGCGATGAAGCAGAGGGCGGCAGCCAGCAGCTTGGGCATGGTCATACCGAAGCCGCTCGCACGCGCCATGCCAAATTACGGCGGGGTTATGCGCCGGCCGACGACGTGCAGCGCTTAACGACGCGTCACCGCCTCACTGCCTATTTCGGGTCCAGTCTGCCGGCCTTATTGCATGCTGATCCCTTGCGGACGAATGAGGCCGTCGGGGTAGGGCGTGAAGCCGGCGAGTTTCGCGGTCATCGCGTACAGCCATTTCTGGTGCCAGAGGTAGATCAGCGGCCGGTCGGCGAGAACGCGCTCGGCGACCTTCGTGTAGTGCGCCAGCCGCTCGGCCGGGGCGTCGGCCTCGCGCGCGGCGTCGAGCTCGCGATCGACCTCGGGATTGCAGTAATGCCCAGTGTTGAGCGCCGGCGGCGCCTTGCAGGAGACGAAATTGTAGATGTTGCCGTCGGGGTCGGTGCGGCCGCTCCAGCCGATCATATAGGCCTCGAAATCGCCCTTCGAGGCGAGATCCAATGACGAGGCGAACTCGGTCGCCTGGATCTTGATATCGAACCCGGCCTCGCCCGCCATCGCCTGCACCACCTGCGCCGCCTGCAGGGTCTCCGGATTGGTCGGCACCATCATCGTGAAGCTCGGATGCGGTGCATTCGCCTCGGCCAAGAGCTGTTTTGCCTTGGCGAGATCGCGGCCGGGGATCGGCAGCGACTTGACGTAATACGGGTTGCCCGGCGACTGCCACTGGTTGCCGGGCTGGAACAGGCCGTTGAACACGACCTCGTTCAAGGCGGCGCGGTCGATCGACAATTCGAGCGCCTGCCGCACCCGCGGGTCCTGGCCGAGCGGGTTCTTCGAGCTCGGGCCGTTGTTGAGGTTGGTCGTGATGCCCTGATAGGCGAGGCTGGTGATCTCGGCGAGTTTGAGCCGCGAATCCTTCTTCACCGCATCGACATCGGTCGCCCCGACCCGCTCGATCAGATCGAGCCCGCCGGATTGCAGATTGGCGAGCCGCACCGTCGAATCCGGGATCGGCAGGAAGGTGATGCGGTCGAACTTTGTCGTGTCCTTGTTCCAGTAGTCGGCGAAGCGCTCCAGCACGATGCGGTCCTGCGCCACCCGCTCGACGAATTTGTACGGCCCGGCGCAAACCGGGTGAGTGCTGAAGTCACCGGCGGCCTGTGCCGCCTTCGGCGAGACCATCATGCCGGCGCGGTCGGTCAACGCCGCCAGCAACGGCGCGAACGGGGCGGAGAGCACGAGCTTCACGGTGTGGTCGTCGATGATGTCGACCCCGGTCACCGCGCTGATCTCGGCCTTGCGGTTCGAGCCGGGGAGGTTCAGATGGCGCTCGATGTTGAACTTGACCGCGGCCGCGTCGAACGGCTGGCCGTCCTGGAACTTCACCCCCTGCCGCAGTTTCATCACCAGGCCCTTGTTGCCGTCGGTCCACTGCCATTCGGTGGCGAGTTGCGGCACGATTTCGAGCTCGGGGGTAATGTCGACCAGCTTGTCGCAGAGCGAGGCGAAGACGATGCGGCCGACATAGGTGCGGGCCAAGGTCGGGTCGAGCAGGTCGGGATCTTCCGCAAGACCGATGCGGAGGGTCTGCGGCGTCTGTGCGAAGGCGGGGGCGCCGGCGAGCGTCACCCAGAGCACCAGCCCGATACCGGCGGTCCACAGCTGCTTCATCCCGGCCACCCCCAAAATCCTCATGCCCAGGGGCCATTGAACGGCCTCACCTCGGCGAATTCAACAAGATGGGCTTCGCGGCTCGCGACAAAGCCTCTTTACCGCCGGCCCCGGCGAGTTGAGAGTCGCCCGTAGGAAGCATCGCGCGAGCCGAAGCCTCAAGCGGATCAGAACTTCGGGCAGCGATTTGGGCGCTCTCTGACGGAAGGACCAGCTGGCCATGAACCCCAATCCGTTGTCCGACGTGATCGCCTTTTTGACGCAGCCGGGTTGGACCACGGCGATCTTCTGGCTCCTGCTGGTTGCCAGCGTCGCCATCGCCGCTTACGCCTACAGCGCGATCCCCGGCCAGCGGCGGCCGGCCCATCTCGGCGATTGGGCGTTCCGGTTCATTATCGGCGGGATGTGGTGGCAGCAGACCTTGTGGAAATTGCCGCCGCATTACACCGACCATCCGGATCAGCCCCTCACCACCGGCCTTTATTACTGGATGACGGTGATGGGAAAGTCGGCGGCGATCCCGCTGCAGGCAGACTTCGTCAACAATATCGTCCTGCCGCACTTCTACCTGTTCGCGCCCATTGTGTACGCGGCGGAGGTGCTGACCGCGGTCTCGCTGATCCTCGGCTGCTTTGTGCGCCTGTTCGGCATCATCGGCGCGCTGCAAATTCTCAATCTGTGGCTCGGGCTCTACAGCGCGCCAGGCGAGTGGCCCTGGACCTATTTCTTCCTGCTGGTGGTGATGCTGATCTTCGCGCTGCATCGCTACGGCCGCAGCCTCGGTCTCGATGCGATCATGGTGGCCCGCTTGGGCGAGCGCCGAAGCCTCATGCGAACCATCATTGCGCTGGCAAGCTGAGCCGGCACATCAGCGAAACCAGGGGGAGCAGCCCAGGACAGGGTGCCCTGCGGGGCACGCGTCGAGGCTGTCCTGTACCGAAATGCCGCTGGTGCTTTCGCTTGACGAGCTTATCGACGGTGCTCGACAACGGCGCATGAGCAGCGACAAGCCGCCGATCCTGGCGGCCAAGGACTATGCCGCCGCCTCGGTCTTCGAGCCGGCCAATCTGCTGCGCGAGGCACGCCGTCAGAAGGGCTTGCCGCCGGCCGATGTTCCCGCGGTCTGCGTGCTCGATCCCGACGGCGACATTCTGCGGGCGCTGCGCCGCGACGGGCGGGCGACGCTGTCGCCGGCCTGGGCCTGCTACCACACCGATCTCTACGAATTCGACGAAGCCGGGCTGCGCCTCGGCATCATCGGCTGTGCGGTCGGCGCCTCGTTCGCGGTGCTGCTCGCCGAGGAGTTGTTCGTCTC
This sequence comes from Allostellaceae bacterium, assembly GCA_036008175.1. GTDB lineage: Bacteria > Pseudomonadota > Alphaproteobacteria > ATCC43930 > CGMCC-115725 > DATARH01. The sequence goes on along the minus strand of DASYOB010000156.1, from coordinate 40,193 downwards.
CGGCTGCCGGCTGCTGATCAGCATGACCTCTGCCGGCCAGATTGCGCCGCCCTCGGAGCATAAAGGCGGGCCGCCGCCCTATTTCGTGGTGATCGACCGGGCCCTCCGCGACGAGGGGACAAGCTACCACTATCTGCCGCCCGCCGATTTCGCCGAGGCCGATCCGGTGCTGGTCGAGACCGCGATGCGCGGGCTGACCGCCCTCGGCCTGCCAATCTATCGAGGCGCGACCTGGACGACGGACGCGCCTTTCCGCGAGACCGCAACGGCGATCGAGCAATCCCGCGACCGCGATGTCCTGGCGGTCGAGATGGAGGCGGCGGCGCTCTACGCCTTTGCCCGGGCCCGCGGCAAGCCGGTGCTGTGCTTCGCCCACGTCACCAACCAGATGGCGGTCAACGCCGGCGATTTCGAAAAAGGCGAGGCCGACGGCGCGCACGCCTCGCTGCGGGTCATCACCGCGGTGGCGCGCGCCTGGTTGGAGCGGCACAGGTGAAGAGGGCGTATTGCCGCCGCCGCTGACCGAAACCTGCGCCGTGGCGATCATGGCCAAGGCGCCGCGGGTCGGCGAGGTCAAGACCCGGCTGGCGCCGCCCTTGTCGCCCGCCGATGCCGCCGCTCTCGGCGGCGCTTTCATCCAGGACATCGCCTGCAACATTCTCGCCGCAGCGGAGACGGTGGCGATCCAGGGCTATGTCGCCTATTCGCCGCCCGGCTCGGAGGCGGAGTTCGCTCGGCTTCTGCCGGCCGGCATCCAGCTGTTGCCGCCGCGCCGGGCCGGGCTCGGCGCGAGCCTGTCGCATGCCGCCGAGGATCTGCTTGCCATCGGTTACGGCGCTGTGTGCCTGGTCAATGCCGACAGCCCGAACCTGCCGACCGCGCGGCTCGTCGATGCGGCGCGCGCGCTGCAAAGACCGGGCGACCGGGTCGTCCTCGGCCCGGCGGAGGACGGCGGCTATTACCTGATCGGGCTGAAACGCGCGCATCGCCGGCTGTTCGAGGATATTGCCTGGAGCACCGAGCAAGTGCTCGGCCAGACACTGGACCGCGCCGCCGAATCGGAGCTGGCCGCCATCACCTTGCCGCGCTGGTACGATGTTGACGACATCGACTCGCTGCGGAGACTTGCCGATGAACTTCTCGGCGCCGCCGGGCCCGGCATGTATGCCGCCCCGCATACCGCGCGGATTCTGCGCGATCTGCTGGCTGGGCCCGGGGGCGCGTGGCTGAGCCGCCCGCGCAGGTGAGCCGCGCCCGAATTCTGGGCCTATCTGCTTGCGCGCTGCTGCTGGTGGTTTTGACTGGGGCGGGACTTTACGAACAGCAGCAAAACCGGATTGGGGTATTCGTCGCCGTCGCGCTGGTTCAGGGCGCGGTCTATTTTTTTGCCGCGGCGCTGATTTGGCGCGGCGGCGGGTCGCGCAGGGTTCTTGTGCTGATCCTTATGGTCGCGGCAATGATGCGGCTCGCCGTCTTGTTCGCCCCGCCTTACCTGTCGAGCGATATCTATCGCTACATCTGGGACGGGCGCGTGCTGGCCGAAGGCATCAACCCCTACCGCTACATTCCGAACGACCCGCAGCTCGAAGCGCTGCGCGACTCGACCATCTTCCCGAAGATCAACCGCAACAATTACGCGCCGACGATCTATCCGCCCTTGGCCGAGGCGATCTTTCTTGCGGTCACCCGGTTTGGCGAGACAGTCACCGTCATGAAAGCGGCAATGCTTGGTTTCGACGCGTTGACGATCGCTCTGATGCTCCAAATGCTGATTGCCGGTAGTCTGCCCGCGACGCGGATCCTGATCTATGCCTGGCACCCGCTGCCGGTATGGGAGTTTGCCGGCAGCGGCCACATCGATGCCGCGGTCATTGCGTTCGTCGTGCTGGCGCTATGGATGCGCCAGCGCTTTCCGGGATGGGCGGCCGGGCTGGCGCTTGCCGCAGGCGTTCTGACCAAGCTCTATCCGGCGGTGCTGTTCCCGGCGCTGTGGCGGCGTTGGGATTGGCGGATGCCGCTCGTTTTCGCCCTGGCGATTGTGCTGGCCTATTTGCCGTTTCTCGGCGTCGGCTGGAAGGTATTCGGCTTTCTGCCGGGCTATGCCGCGGAGGAAGGCTTCACCGCCGGTGGCGCCGGTTTCTACCTTTGGAGCTTGGCGAATGCCGTATTGCCGATCAGCGGGCTGCCAGGACTTGTCTACGTCTGTGCCGTCGCAACGGTTTTGGCCGGGCTTGGCATCGTCATCGCGTTCCGCCCTCGCAATGCGGAACTCGACAGACCCGGCGCTGCGCTGCTCGCCACCGCGTTCATCCTGTTGCTGTCGCCGCATTACCCCTGGTATTTCGCCTGGCTGATCGCGTTTGCTTGCCTGCTTCCCTCTTACTCGCTGCTATGGTTGACGGCGTCGAGTTTTCTGCTTTACGTCGTTCCGGTCGGGTCGCAATTGGTGCGAGACCGCAATCGGCTGATAGCCGAATCGGCGATCTATCTGCCATTCGCGGCGCTGGCCGCGATCGAATGGTGGCTACAGCGCCGTTGGGAGCCGCTGAATAATGCCGAGCGCGAGCCCCGCTGAGGTCGATCCGCGCCGCTATTTCGCGCATATCGTCGACGAGCGCGGCCCGGTTGCCGAAGCTGAGCCGGTCTGCCTCTATCTGGAGACGACGAACCGCTGCAACCTGTTGTGCACGACCTGCCCGCGCACCTTCGAGGCGCTGGAGCCGCCGGGCGACATGAGCTGGGAATTGTTCACCGAAATCGTCGACCAGTTTCCGCGCATCGCGCGCGTGGTCTTGCACGGGGTCGGCGAGCCGATGATGGTGCGCGCGCTGCCGCGCATGATCAGGTATCTGAAGGACCGCGGCACCTATGTGCTGTTCAACACCAACGGCACGCTGCTCAGCGCGAAGAAGGGCCGCGAACTGATCGATGCCGGGCTTGACGAGCTGCGCGTATCGCTCGACGCCGCCGAGCCGAAAGCATTCAAGCTGGTGCGCGGGCGCGATATGTTTCATCGCATCGTCCGCAATATCCGCGCCTTCCGGGCGATGCAGAAGGAGCTCGGGGCCGAGAAGCCGCGCGTGTCGCTGTGGCTTACCGGGCTCAAGGAAACGGTCGATCAGCTCTGCGATTTTGTCCGCCTCGCATGCGAGATCGATGTCGGCGAAGTCTATCTCCAACGCCTCGTCTACTTTCCCGAAGGCCAGGGGCTGGCTCGTGAGCAGTCGGCCTTGTTCGCCGGTGGCGAGGACGAGGAAGGGCGGCTGATCGGGGCCGCCGAACAGCTCGCCGAGGAGCTCGGCATCAGCTTCAATGCCTCGGGCGCGACCGATCCGGCGACGAGCCTGAAGCCGCAGGACGAAGCGCAGCCCTGGTCCCTGTGCCGCCGTCCCTGGAGCTTGATGTACATCACCGCGCATGGGCGCGCGATCCCGTGTTGCATCGCACCGTTCTCGATGCGCGGCTATGACAGTTTCACCCTCGGCGACGCGACGCAGCAGAGCCTGCGTGAGATTTGGAACGGCGAACGGTATCAGCATTTCCGCGCCGCGCTGCTGAGCGACAGCCCACCCTCCGCTTGCGCCGGCTGCGGTCTGCGCTGGAGCCTGTGACCCGACTCAGACACGCACGGATTTGGACAACACCCGCCGAGATTGCTTCGCTTCGCTCGCAATGACGGCTAATCACAGCGTCATTGCGAGGAGCGGAGCGACGAAGCAATCTCGATCCGCTACGGACCACCTTACCGGACCGAGAATCGCGGTGGTGATCCCAACGCTGAACGAAGACGAGGCGCTCCCTGGCGTGCTGGCGGCGATACCCTCCGGAATCGCCGACGAAATCATCGTCGCCGACAGCGGCAGCACCGACCGCACCGTCGAAGAGGCGCAGGCGGCGGGTGCCCGTGTGGTCAGCGAAACCCGGCGCGGCTATGGCCGAGGTTGCCGCGCCGGGGCCGAGGCGGCCGGCGATTGCGATATCATCGTGTTTCTCGACGGCGATGGCAGCGACTGCCCGGAGCTGATGCCGGATCTGATCGCGCCGATCGCGCAGGGCGAATACGATTTCGTCATCGGTTCGCGCACCCGCGGCCGGCGCGAGCAGGGCAGCATGAGCCCGCATCAGCTGCTCGCCGGCTACATCTTCGGCGCCGCAGTGCGGCTCCTCTACGGCGTTCGCTACACCGATATGTGTCCGTTCCGTGCGATCCGCCGCGACGCGCTGATGCGCCTCGGGATGCGCGAGATGACCTACGGCTGGAACCTCGAAATGCAGATGCGGGCGGCGCGGGCGGGATTGCGTATCCTGGAGCTGCCGGTCGCGCATCGCCGCCGCGCCGGTGGCGTCTCCAAGGTTTCAGGCAACCTGGTCGGCACCATCAAAGCCGGTTGGCGGATTGCCGCGACGTTTGCGCGGGTCGCGCTTGAGGCAAGGCGGCCCTTGTAGGGCTGGTCGGGATCCGATTTTCACGCCAGCCGCGATCGGCCATCCACCTCACGCCTTGTCGAGCCAGAAGGTGTCGAACCGCACGACATCGTAGATGCCGAAATAGTCGGCGGGGTTGTGCCCCTTCACATAGCTGTACCAGACGTCGTTGATCTGTTCCCAGGCGACCGGCAATACCGGCGGGTCCTCCTCCATGATCGGTTCTGTCTGGCGGACCAGCTCTAGTCGCTTTGTCGGATCGACCTCGCGGTCGATCTGGTCGACCAGCGCATTGAACTTTTCGTTGTTCCAGAACCCGTAATTCTGCGGCCCGCCTGTGCGGTACCAGGCGTTGAAGTAATCCGACGGGTCGAGCAGCGTGGAGACGATCGCGCCGATCGCCAAGTCGAAATGACCGCTCGCGGTGTCGTCGAACCACACCGATTCGACGACGGTGCGCAGGTTGCACTGGACGTTGAGCGCCTCTTGCAGCATCGCTTGGATTGCCTGCGCCCACAGCTTGAAGCTGGGCACGTCGCGCACCAGAAAATCGAGGCCTTGGATGCCGTCCGCGTGGCCGGCCGCGGCCATCAGCGCCTTTGCTTCCTTCAACGCGGGCGCGGTGTCGGTCTGGTAGCCGATGCGCTTGAACAGCTCCTCGGTCGGGGTGGCGAACTCGGAGAACGGGTAGATGAAGCCGCCGACTCGCATCGGCGTCACATCCTTGACGACATCGACCAGGGTGTGCCGGTCGAAGGCGAGGTGCAGCGCGCGACGCACCCGCGGATCGTCGAACGGCTTTTTCTTGCTGTTGACCCAGGTGCCTTGAATGACGCTTTGATTGAAGCGCGCAACCGATATGCCCGGTGTTTCCTTGGCCTTGCTCCAAGTGACCGGATCGGTGATGCGGATGTAATCGACCCGGCCGGACAGGACCGCCGATCCCAGCTCGGTCGAAAACGGCAGCGCGTGGAAAAACTGGATGTTGTCGAGATAGGGCAGACCCTTGTTCCAGTAATCCGGGTTCCGCTCCATCAGCCAGCTTTCGTTCTCGACCCGCTTGACGCTCTTGAACGGGCCGGTGCCGGGATAGATCTCGACCTTGCGCAGGTTGTAGTTGTTGTCCTCCAGCGTCTTCTTGCGGACGATGACGTTCCAGCCGCTGGCGATCGCCGACATGATGAAGTTGGCCGGCCGCGGCTCGGCCAGTTTGAACTGCACCGTGTATTTGTCGGGCGCGGCGATCTCGCTGACCGCCCTGAACAATACGCTGCGCGGAATGCTGACACCTTGCGGCGGCTTGGCGATGCGGTCGAAGGTGGCCTTCACGTCGTCGCTGGTCAGCTCGGCGCCGTCGTGGAATTCGACGCCTTTGCGCAAGTGGAAGGTGTAAGTCTTGCCGTCCTTCGAGATCTCCCAGCTGTGGGCGAGATCGGGAATGATTGTCCTGCCGCTGTCGCGCGGGTCGCGCCGGATCAGATTGTCGAACATGCAGCCTTGCGAGCCGAGATTGTTGATGGTCCCGGACTGGTGCACGTCGAAATGCGGCGGCCGCATCGTGATGCCGTAGCGGAGCGTCCCGCCGCGTTTCGGGTTGGGTTCGGGTGCCGCGAGCTGGAATTTCGAGCCGTCGAACTCCATCGGCAGGTCGGCGGCGCGCGCCAGCCCCCACGGCATCCCGTAAGCGCTCGCCGCCGCAACGGCACTGGTCTTCAGGAACTCGCGGCGGGTCCACCGCGGATTCGCGACCGGCTTATCGCTCATGACGTCTTCCCCTCCCTGCTGGGCCTTTCCAGAACCGATCACGGCGTGTTCTGATGGCTTGTCGGTTTGTGCCGCTGCTCAAAAATAGCACCGAACAGGCAGGTGTCACTCTTGAACGACATAGAGCCGCTCGAAAGGCCGGTTGCGGGTTCCGGCGCAGCCGATCCTCTGCTCGAGATCGATAACCTGCAGACGCATTTCTTTACCCGGGCCGGGGTGGTGCGGGCGGTCGACGGCGTCTCCTACAGCGTGCGCGCGGGCGAGACGCTCGGTGTTGTCGGCGAGAGCGGCTGCGGCAAGAGCGTCACGGCGCTGTCGATCCTGCGCCTTGTTGCCAGCCCACCGGGGCGGATCGTCGGCGGCCGCGTCCTGTTCGAGGGCCGGAACCTTCTGGAGCTGACCGAGCGCGCGATGGAAGACATTCGCGGCAACGATATCGCGATGATCTTCCAGGAGCCGATGACCTCGCTGAACCCGCTTCTCACAATCGGACGCCAGATCGGCGAGGCGGTCGCGCTGCACCGCGGGCTATCCGGGCGCGAGGCCTGGGACGAGGCCATCGAGATGCTGCGCCGGGTGCACATCCCTGAGCCGGAGCGCCGGGTCCACGCCTATCCGCATCAGCTCTCCGGCGGTATGCGCCAGCGCGCAATGATCGCGATGGCACTGTCGTGCAACCCGAAGCTGTTGATCGCCGACGAGCCGACCACCGCGCTCGACGTGACGATCCAGGCGCAGATTCTCGATCTGATGCGTGAGCTGCAGGACACCACCGGCGCCGCGATCATCCTGATCACGCACGACATGGGCGTTGTCGCCGAGAATGCCGACCGGGTCATCGTGATGTATGCCGGCCGCAAGGTCGAGGAGGCGAGTGCCGACGACCTGTTCGAAAGCCCGGGCCACCCCTACACGAAGGGGCTTTTGGGCTCGCTGCCCAATCTGGAGATCGCGGCGCGGACCGATACCCGCCGGGCGCGGCTGAGCGAGATCAAGGGCATGGTCCCCTCGCTCGCCAACCTGCCGCGGGGCTGCAGTTTTGCCCCGCGCTGCGGCTTCGCGACCGAAGAATGCCGCGCCGCCTATCCACCGCTCACGCAGTACCGGCCGGGACACTGGGTCGCCTGCTGGCACGCCGACCGGCTGCTGGGTGACGCGTGACGACCGGACAGACAGCCGCGCCACAGACGAACAGGCCGCTGCTTGAGGTGCGCGGCCTCAAAAAGCACTTTCCGGTCCATAAGGGAGTGTTTTCGCGGGTTTCCGGGCATGTCTACGCGGTCGACGGCGTCTCGTTCCGCATCGAGCGGGGCGAGACCTTGGGTCTCGTCGGCGAGAGCGGCTGCGGCAAATCCACCGTCGGCCGCACCATTCTGAAGCTGCTGGAGCCGACCGCCGGACGGATTTCCGTGCGCGGCGAGGATATCACCGACCTCGACCGGGAGCAGATGCTGCCCTATCGGCGACAGATGCAGATGATTTACCAGGACCCCTACGCCTCGCTCAATCCGCGCATGTCCGCCGGCGAGATCGTCGGCGAGCCGCTGGTGATTCACCAGGTCGGCAGCGCCGCCGAGCGGCAGGAACGGGTGGCGAGCCTGTTCGAGCGGGTCGGCCTCAGGCCCGAGCTGACCGGCGCCTACCCGCACGAATTCTCTGGCGGTCAGCGCCAACGCATCGGCATCGCCCGTGCACTGGCGTTGAGCCCGGAATTGATCGTCGGCGACGAGCCGGTCTCGGCGCTCGACGTGTCGATCCAGGCGCAGATCATCAACCTGTTGATGGATCTGCAGGACGAGTTGAAGCTGTCATACCTGTTCGTCGCCCACGACCTCGCGGTGGTCGAGCACATCTCGCATCGCGTGGCGGTCATGTATCTCGGCCGCATCGTCGAGACGACCGACAAGAAGAGCCTGTTCGAGACGCCGCTCCACCCCTACACCGAGGCGCTGCTCTCGGCAGTGCCGATCCCGAAGGCGCGGGCGAAGGGTCGCAACCGCGTGATCCTGACAGGCGACGTGCCGAGCCCGATCAACCCGCCACCGGGCTGTCATTTCCACGCCCGCTGCCCTTATGCGATGGTGCGCTGTCAAACGGACGTCCCGGCACTGCGCGAGATCGTGCCCGGCCACTGGGCCGCCTGCCACTTGCATGAGGGCGGCGTCACCTACCCGCTGGCGAAACCAGCCGCAGCGTGACGCTTCGTGCAGACGCACGCGAACTGATAGACTGTTCAACAACGACCGAGATGCACTGAAGGCGAGGCCGCTCCGCGGTTCGCTGGCTGTGGAATCAGCAGCAAAAAGGGGAGAAGCCGATGCCGTTGCCGTTGGATCGCCGCCATTTTTTGCACGGATCCGTCGCGCTCGGCGGCTCGTTGCTGAGCGGCAGCGTTGTGTTGGACCACGCGGCGCACGCGGCAATAGTGCGCATCGACGCGCCGCAAGTCGAGCGGATCGTCGTGCGCGAGGTCACCGACGGAGCACATGACATATTTCTGCGCGGGTCCGAGGCGCCGGGCCTCACCGTCCAGCGCACCGCGATGACCGATGCCGCGCAGGGCCGGACGCTACACAGCGAATGGGGCCTGGCCCTGCACATCGAGTCGCATCGGGGCGGCGACGCGAAGCAATACCTGCTCGATTTCGGTTTCACCCCGGAAGCTTATGCGAACAACCTCGATCTGCTGAAGATCGACCCGGCGGCGGTGGACGCGCTGATCATGAGCCACGGCCATTACGACCATTGCGGCGGCCTGATGGGTTTTCTCGAAGCGCGGCGCACAAAGATGCGCAAAGACCTGCGCCTCTACACCGGCGGCGAGGACGCCTTCTGTCACCGGATGCTGCGCACCCCGGACGGCACCTTCAGCGATTATGGGCCACAGATCGACCGGCGTCGGCTGAAGGCGCTGGGGGTGGAAACCGTGCAGTCGGAGGCACCGGTTGTGATCGAGGGCCATGCCTTCACGACCGGGGCGGTGCCGCGCACCAGTATCGAGCACGTGTTGCCGAACAGCTGGGTCGAATTCGGCGTCAAGGACGGGCTCGGCTGCGACCCGAACGCCTATATGGACCACCATTTCACGCCAGAGGAGCTGGCCGGCAAGCCGCAACCCGACCAGCATTGGCACGAGCACGCGACATGCTTTCGGCTGGGCGATCGCGGCCTCGTCGTGATCAGCTCCTGCGGACACGCCGGCATCATCAATACCTTGAGACGCGCCCAGGAGGTTAGCGGCGTCGACAAGATCTATGCGCTCGTCGGCGGCTTCCACCTGGCGCCTGCGCCCGACGATTATCTGCGCCAGGTCATGGCGGAGCTGAAGAAGTTCGATCTCGAGCACGTCCTGCCGATGCATTGCAGCGGCCAGAACTTCGTCGATCTGGCCAAGCAGGAAATGCCGGAGAAGCTGGTGCTGTGCACCACCGGAAGCCGCTACACCTTCACCGCCTGAGCGGGCATCCACAGAGCGGCGCTATTGCCGAATCGCGCTACGAAGGCGCGGGTCGAGGAAATCTCGGATGCCGTCGCCGAGAAGATTGAAGGCGAGCACGGTGATCGTGATCGCGCAGCCCGGAAACAGCACCAGCCACCACGGCGGCACCAGTCCCGCATTCAGGGAATCCGCCAGCATGTTGCCCCAGGTCGGGGTCGGCGGCGGGATGCCGACGCCGAGGAAGCCGAGCGAGGCCTCGATGACGATCGCCACGCCAAGATGCGCCGTGGCGAGGATCAGATAGGGCGCGATGCATTGCGGCAGGATGTGCCGCGCCATCATCCGCAGGTGCGAGGCGCCAAGGCCGCGCGCCGCCTCGACATAGGACATTTCTTTCACCGACAGCACCACCGCGCGGATGACGCGCCCGCCGAATGGAATGCGGGTGATCGCGATCGCGACAATGACGGTGCCGAACCCGGCCCCCAATGCCATCGCAATCGCCATCGCCAGGATCAGATCCGGAAAGGATTGCAGGAACTCGATGATGCGCTGGCTGATCAGGTCGAAACGGCCGCCGAAATAGCCGCTCGCCAGCCCCCACACCGCGCCCAAGGTAGTGCCGAACAACACCGCGCCGATCGCCACCGCCAGCGAGGCGCGGCTGCCGTAGATGACCCGGCTCAGCGTGTCGCGGCCGATCTGGTCGGTGCCGAAATAATGCGGCGCCTCCGGCGGCTTGGTCATGTGCCGGAAGTCGGATTTGAGCGGCTCGTAGGGCGCCAGTACCGGCGCGGCGATCGCGACGAGGAGGATCCCCGCGGCGACGCAGCCCCAGAACGCGGAAAACGGCGAGCGCCTGGCGAATGTCTTCAAGGCGCCGGCGAAGCGACGCCAGCGCGAGGCTTCGATCTTTGGCGGGACTTCTTCGATCGGGTAGAGGACTTCCGGCTCGGCGATCGTCATCGATAGCGGATCCTCGGATCGACCCAGGCAATCGTCACATCGACCAGGATGTTCAGCACCACGAAAACGCAGGCATAGAGAAACACCAGGTTCTGCATCACAAAGACATCGCGTTCGCTGACCGCGGTAAACATAGCGTAACCGAGGCCCGGGGTGCCGAAGGCGCGCTCGACCGGAATCGAGCCGGCAAGGACAAACCCGAGCAAAATCCCCGACAGGGTGATGACCGGCAGCAGCGCGTTCGGCAGCGCGTGCAGGCGGACCACCATGCGCCCGTTCAGCCCCTTGGCGCGCGCTGTGCGCACGTAATCCTCACGGATAACCTCAAGAAGGCTGGAGCGGGCCATCCGGGCGATATAGGCGGCCTGGCCCATGCCCAGCACCACCGCGGGCCCGATCACGATCTGCAGATTGGCCCAGGGGTTTTCCAAGAGCGACGCGCCGGCGAGCGGCGCCCGATAGCCGAACCAGAACAATGAGGCCAAGACAATCAGCATCCCCAGCCAAAAGCCCGGGACGGCGAGAAACAGGATGCTGATAAACCGTGAGATGTTGTCGCCGAGCGTGTTCGGGCGCAGCGCGCTGACGATCGCCACGGGTATGCCGACGAGCCAGGACAGCACAACCGAGATCAGCGCGATCTCCGCTGTCAACGGCCCGCGCCGCGAGACCATCTCGGCGACGCTCTCTGACCGAAAGAACGAACGCCCGAGGCTGCCCTCGGCGATGTCGCGCATCCAGTGCAGGTATTGCACGACCAACGGGTCGCTGAGGCCGAGCTGCGCCATGTAGCCGGCGCGATCGGCCTCGCTGAGCTTGGTGAACCCCTCCGGGCCGAAGATCGCGACGAGGGGATCGCCCGGCAGGATGCGCAACACCATGAAGACGATCAGCGATACGCCGATCACGGTCAGCGCACCAAAGCCGAGACGACGCACGATATAGCTGTACATTCTGGAAACGCCGAACGTCCGAAGGCGCGAGCCCCAAGCTTATTTTCGCTTAGACTGCGGTGCCGGCGGCGTCGCGGTCAAGCGGCCCGTCCTCCGATCGCCGGCCCGATGAACGCCCCGGCGCAGCAACGAGCTTTGTGCGTCAGACCCCGATCGCGGCTTTGACCCGGGCGGCGGTCAGCGGAATGTCGCGCAACCTGACGCCGGCGGCATCGGCAACCGCGTTGGCAATAGCCGCCGCGGTCGGCCCTTGCGCCGCTTCTCCGGTGCCGAGGAAAGGCGTCCCCGGCCGGTCGATAACATGGATGTTGACCTCGTCCGGCACCGCCGAGAAGCGCAGGATCGGGTAGCTGGCCCAGTCGCGGCTGGTGATGCGGGTCCGGTCGAATGCGACGCTTTCATAGAGCGTCCAGCTGGCCGATTGCAGGACGCCGCCCTCGATCTGGTTCTTGATGCCGTCGGGATTGACCGCCTCACCGCTGTCGACCGTCGCGATCGCCCGCGCGAGGCGCACCCGGCCGCTCTCGCGGTCGAGCTCGACCTCGACCGCGAGCGCCATGTAAGCGGCGAGGTTTTTGTAACGAGCAAAGGCGAAGCCGCGGCCGCGGCCCGGCTGTTTCTTGTATCCCGTCCAGCCGAAGCGCTCTGCCGCCGTTGTAACGACCTCGCGGGCGCGCGGATCATCGAGATGGCGCAGGCGGAACTCGACCGGATCGGCTTGGGCGGCTTGCGCCAGCTCGTCGATAAAGCTCTCGATCGAGAAAATGTTCATATAGGCGCCGAGGCCACGCAGCGCCGACACCCGGATCGGCATCGCCGGCACAAAGTCGTAGACGACCCGGGCATTGGGGATCGTGTAGAGCGGCGCGGCGTTGCGATGCCCGCCGCCTTCCGGCAAGGGCAGCGGCTTCGGCGGCGGTTGCGGAATGGGCGCGGACCCAAGCCAGGCCGGCATCAGATTGCCCGCCGGACCCGGCCGTGTCGCATGGGTGCAGCTGCGCACCGAATAGTCCCATGCCTGGATGCGACCGTCCGGCCCGAGCGCGGCGCGCGCCTTGGTGATCATCGCTGAGCCGTAGGGCTCCCAGCCGTGCTCCTCCTCGCGCATCCACTGCACCCGCACCGGACGCCCGGGCAGCGCCATCGCCAATAGCGCGGCGTCGGCCCCGGCATCGTCGGCGCCGTTGTGGCCGTAGCAGCCCGAACCCTCGACCTGGATACAGCGCACCTTCTCGGGCGGCAATTGCGTCAGCTGGGCAATCGCACCGCGCAGCGGATAGACGCCCTGGCTGTGCGTCCACACGGTCAGCGCACCATCCTTGAACAAACCGACCGCGCAGGACGGGCCGATCGATCCGTGCATCTGATAGGCGCGGCGATAGCTGGCCTCGACAACGTGCAGTCCGGAAGGCATTTCGCCAAGATCGTTGCGGACCGGCACCTGCTGCGTCGGCTGCGCCGCGAGCCAGTCGAACAACTCCTTTGGCTCGGGGAGTCTTGCCGTTTCCTCCCATCCGGCCGTAGCCGACAGCGCCCGCATCGCCGCGACCGCCTGGTATTCGCGCTCGGCGATGACCGCGAGATAGCTGCCGTCGCGATGCACTTTGAGCACGCCCGGCATCTTCTGGACCGCGGCAACGCCCGCCTTGCTCAGTGTGGCGCCATAGGAAGGGGGGCGCACGACCCGGGCATGCACCATCTCCGGCAGCCGCAGATCCTGCACATAGGCTTCGCTGCCGGTGACCTTGGCGGGGATATCGACCCTCGGCAGCGATTTGCCGACCAGCTGATGCTTTGCCGGGTCGACCAGCTTCGGTTGCGGCTCGGCCCGGACATGCAGCAGCTGGTCGCCCACCAGCTCGCCATAACCGAGCCGCCTGCCATCGTCGCTGACAACCGCACCGTCCAGGGCCTGCAGCCGCTCGGCCGGAAGCTGCAGCTTCGTCGCCGCCGCGCCGATCAACAGCGCGCGCACCTCCGCCGCGGCATCGCGGATCGCGGTGCCGCTGTCCTGCATCGAATGGCTGCCGGCGGTGTAGCCCTCATCGGGGGTCAGCGACGTATCGGCGGTGACGAGATGGATCGCCTCGGGCGCGACCATCAGCTCCTCGGCGGCGAGCTGGACCAGCGCCGTCTTGATCCCCTGCCCCAGCTCGGCCTTGCCGGTGAAGACCGTGATCTTGCCGTCGGCATCGATGCGGATCCAGGCGTCGAGCATCGGCGTCTTGTCGAGGCTGCCGGGCAGCTTTGGCCCGGCTGCCTGTGCCAAGATACCGCGCGGCATCAGCGAAAAGCCGACGACAAGCGCGCCGCCGCCAGCCAGCACCGCGCGCCGGGAGAGCATTGCGGCGCTCATCGCCGCGCCTCCCGGGCTGTCCCCGTCGGGTGATCGCGCATCGCCTCGCTCGCCCGACGGATCGCCCGCAGAATTCGCATATGTGTGCCGCAGCGGCACAGGTTCGGCTCCATATGGGCGCGGATCTCGGCGTCCGAGGCCGCTGTGTTGCGGTCGAGCAAAGCCTGCGCGCGCATGATCATGCCGGCCGTGCAATAGCCGCACTGCGCCGCCTGCTCGTCGATGAAGGCCTGCTGCAGCGGACCCGGCTTGTCGGCTGTGCCCAGCCCTTCGACCGTGGTGACGCGTCTATCTTGCAAAGCAATAACGGGGGTCAGGCAGGAAAAGACCGGCTCGCCCTCGACGATTACGGTGCAAGCACCGCACTGGCCGAGACCGCAGCCGAACTTGGCGGCATTGAGGCCGAGCTCGCCGCGCAGCGCGTAAAGCAAGGGCGTCGCCGGGTCGATGTCGAGCCGATGCGACGTGCCGTTGACCGTTAGCGTAATCATGACCGCTCCCTGCTGCGCCGGATATCGCGCATCTGAGTCTCCAGATCCGTCCAGGCCGGGGCCTGGCCGTAATGGGCGCGCAGATAGCCCAGCAACGCCGCGAGCTGCGCATCGGTAAACGCGCCGTCGAAGCGCGGCATCCATGGGCCGGGCTGACCGTCGGGCGGGTGGATGCCGTCGAGCACGATAAAAATCGCGTCGCGCGGGTCGGGCGCGGAGATCGCGGCGCTGAGCCTAAGGTCGATGCCGCGCGGCGAGACAATCGCCGGCCCGCCCAGATGGCAACTTGCACAGGCCCCGGCGAAGATCGCGGCACCCGTTTCCTCGCCGGGGTTCGGCTTGGCCGGCTCGACCGCCTCTCGCGCTTTGGCAAGCAATGCGTCGGCGCGCTGGTGTTTCTCGGGTGAGGGCTCCCCGATCCGGCCGGCGATATAAGCAGCGATCGCATACACGTCGGCTTCGTTCGCCTTCGCCAGATCCCCGACAATGGGCTGCATCGGCCCGGCCGCGGCGCCGTGCTCAGGATCCCGGCCCTGGCGCAGATAGGTGAAGAGGTGCGCCGCGTTCCACGGCACCGGCGCGAGCGAGGCCGCATCCAAGGCCGGCGCCGACCAGCCCTCCGCCTCACCGCCGGCGAGCGCCAGCTCGCCCCTCTCCGCGCCGAGCAGGTTGCGCGGGGTATGGCAATCGCCACAATGGCCGAGCCCTTCGACGAGATAGGCGCCGCGATTCCATTCGGCGCTCTGCCGCGGATCAGGCTGGAATGGCGTGTCATCGAAATACAGCAGGTTCCAGAACACAAGCGTCCAACGCTGATTGAGTGGAAACGGCAGGGCGTTCGCCGTCGCCCGGCTCGCCACCGGCACCCGCGTCATCGCAAAGGCATAGAGCGCGCGGACGTCCTCATCGCTCGCGCGGGCGAAATGGTCGTAGGGAAAAGCCGGATAGAGATGATGCCCGTCGCGCGCGATACCCTCGCGCATCGCCCGGCGGAACGCCTCCTCCGACCAGCGCCCGATACCACTGTCCGGGTCGGGAGTGATGTTGGTGCTGTAGATCGTCCCAAACGGGGTCGGGATCGGCCGATTGCCGGCATAAGCGGGACCGCCCGGCACGGTGTGACAGACGATGCAGTTGCCGATTGCCGCGAGCTGCGCCCCCTTCTCAACCAGGCTGCGGTCGAACGCCGCGCGTGGCGGCGGCTCGATCGCGGCGATCTCGGCCCGCTGCGACCACAGCACGAAACCGCCGACCGCGAGGATCAGCAGGATGGCAATCGCCAGGAGGATGCGCAGGATCCGCATGGGCCGTCACCGCGGTCGTGGCCATCGCACTAATGTATCTACCCAATCCCGACATCATCGAAGATGCTTTCGGGACGCATCCGCGCCGACGATCTGGGCGAAAGTGGCGACATTGCGCCGCGGTCACCCGTCGCGGCCCTTGCTAGCGTCCGGCTCCGGCTATCGCCATCGGCTGGAGCGACAGCAGGTCGAGCGCGAACACACGATCAAAAAGCCAGACTCCGGCCAGCAACAAAGCGCCCATTGAAACTCCGGGAGCTATCAGTCGGCGGTAGGCGGCCTCGTGCCGCAAGGCAACGGCGATCGGCACCAAAAGCAGAGCAAGCGCGATCTGCCCGGCCTCTACGCCGAGATTGAAGCTGCCCAATGCCAGCGACATGCTCAGCGGCGACAGCCGCATTGGCCCCAGCGCGCTGGCGAACGAAAGACCATGGATCAGCCCGAACAGGAAGGCGACCTGCCAGCGCAACCGCGGCAGGATCGGGCGGATATTGTCGAGCGCTGCCAGCATGATCGTCACCGCGACCGCCGGTTCGACAAGCCGCGCCGGCAAATTGACCGCGCCGAGCACCGCCGGAGTCAGCACGATGGCATGCGCAAGGGTAAAAGCGGTCAAGGTCTTGATCGTCTCGATCAGCACCCGGCCGAGTCCATCGATCGCCACCCAGCCATTGCCATCGCGCCGGTGCAATGCCGCCGTCACCAGCAAGACGGCGACGAACAGCAGGTGGTCGTAGCCAAGCAGAATGTGGTCGAACCCGAAGCGCAGGAATTGGGTGACCTGATCGCCGAGCCGAGACGGGCCGGCATCGACCGTGATCTGGGCATGGTCCGGGGTCAGCACCTCGCTCTTGACCTGGTCGCCGGCAGCAATCGTGAGCAAGCCGCGATGGCTCGGATCGAGATCGAAAAGGAGTCGATAGCCAACGGTCAGTCGGCCGCCAGCCGGACATTCGGCGGTGAAGGGCAGTACCGCGTAGGCCGAGCCGGCGTGATAATCGACCATCAGATTGGTCGGTTTGAGCACGCATGCGCTGCCGCCCCGGGCTAGGGTCAATCGGCCGATGGCGTAGGCTGCAATCTCCCCCTCTTTGGCACGAAGCTCGCCCCAGGTGATGGTGCCGTCTTGATCGGCGTCGAGCCCGACCGCGACATCGAGGTCGCGCAGCGCGATATCCCATTGCCCGCCGGTCGCGCCGGCTTGGTCAATCTCGATGCGCAGATAGCTGTCGGAGGCGAGGTGGGCGCGCGCGGTGCCGGCGGCCGCGATCAGCGCGAGCGACAGGACGAGCCCGCGCAGCACTACACGCGACCGGTATGGCCGGTGAAGGACAGGGCAAGCACCATCAGGCCGATGGCGGCAATCCAGCTCGCCCCAGCCCGCCGGGCAATGCGGCCCCATTCGGTCTCGAGACGGCGAGCCGCGAGCAGGCCGTAACTCAACACGGAAGCGGCGGCTATCGAACCGCCCAGCGAAAACAACGCGATCGACAAACCCGCCGCGGCGTCAGCGCCTGCGGCGCCGCCGACGAGACCGCCGGCCAAGGCCAACCCGAGCACCGGCGTCGCGCCGACCCGCAGACGCATCGCCCCGGCCAAGCCGGCGGCAGTCATCAACGCCGCTGCCGCGGCGGCGAGGTCGAGCCGTCCCGCTTCACCGAAGCTGGCGCCGAACCAGACGCCCGCCAATGCGGCGACAAAGGCGGCGGCGATGACGCGGGCGTCCAAGCGACGATCCTGAAAGCTCGTCCAGATCGCCAGGCCCAGCAGAAACCCAAGCTGATCGAGCGAGGTCAGTAGGTGCACAACTCCCGACCAGAAGCTGCCGACGCCTTGCAGTGCGGTGTGCGCCTCGGCCGAGGCGGGGATCAAGCAGAATGCGACGCCAAGGACAAGCCGGACTGTGTGTGTCGTGCGGCCTGCTCGCTTACGCTCCGGCATATCCGTAAACGAAATAGCAGCCGGTTACGGTGACCACTAATCCGCAGGCCCGTATGGCGATGACTCCGTTTGGCCAGCGGGCGAGCACCCCGATCATGATCCCCGCCAAGTGGAGCAGCCCGGTCGCGAGGACGAACCCGACCGTGAAGGCGAGGGCGTCGGCGGCGCCCGGCAACTCGGCGCCATGCGCGTGTCCATGCGCGATCGCAAATACGCCGACGATCGCGAGCGCGGCCCAAATCGGCAACCGGCGCGCCGACGCAACCAGCGTCCCGAGGACGACGACCGAAAGGGCGATCAGCAATTCGCCCGCGGGAAGCGGCATGCCGATGACGCCGAGCGCGCCGCCGACCGCCATGATCAGCGGAAAGGCGATCGGCAACAGCCAAATCGCCGGGGCGCCCAACTCCGCGCCCCAGATCCCGACGCTTACCATCGCCAACAGATGATCGAGCCCGGAGGGCGGATGCAGAAAACCGGCGGTGAACCCGGCCGCAGTCCCTCCGACGGAATGCGCCAGCGCCGGTTCTGCAACCAGCATTACCGGCGCCAAAAGGGCCACAGAGACAGCTGCGGTTTTTCGAATAGTTCTCACCGCTTCTTTCGAGATCGTTGCGCGCCGCAGAATTGCGTCGCGTGGTCGGTGAAGATGGCGCGCTCGCAGCGCGGCTGACAAGTCGAAAACCAACCAGTTCTGAACTAGAGTTATGGTTAATCACCGACAACTTTTATTGTTGGCTGGCGAGGCGCCATGCAACCGTGCACGCACACAAAAGTATGACGGGGAGGGTTCCATGAGGCCGAGTCTCGAAGGCGCGCTTCTAGGGGCGGCTGCCGCCGTCTCCCTCTTATTTGCATCGCCGGCGATGGCCGCCGATCACCGCGACGCGCCGACCATCGACGATTACAGCGCGATCGACATCAACGACGTGTTCATGTTCCGCGACCCAAGCGACAGCAGCAAGCTGGTCGTGGCGCTGAGCACCCAGGCGGTCGCCGACCCGCAATTCGGATCCTCCTATCACTTCCAGGAAAACGCGCTCTATCGCCTCAACTTCACTACCAGAAAGAACGCGGAGCCGACCGCCGATATCGATTTCGTCTTCGGGCCGTTCGGCAACGGACCCGCTTGCCCCACCGGACCGGCTTGCCAAACCTATAGGGCAGTTTTTCCCAACAAAGTCATCGTCGAAGGGCTCGCGACTCAGGGAACCTCGGGCGCTAAGCACAACACCCCGATCACTACGACGGTGGGCGACATAACGGTATTCGCCGGGCCGCGCGAGGACCCGTTTTTCTTCGATTTGGTCGGATTCAACCGAACGATCGCTTCCAGTCCCGCCGCTTTTTCGTTCACGGGGGTCGATGCGTTTTTGGGCAAGAACATCAACGCGATTGTCGTCGAGTTTCCGGTGAGTATGGTTTTCCCACCAAATAGCTGTATGGCGACGACGTCTCCGGTGTTCTTCACGCCGTGTGGGGTATGGGCTGTGACCTATCTTGGCGATTTCCGGCCGGACGACCCTGAGCATTTCGAGAAGCATCCGGAGGCTTTGCGGCAGGTGGACCGCATGGGTAACCCCGCCGTCAACACCGCGCTGATCCCGGCGGCACTGAAAGATTCGTTCAATTTCGGGCAACCGGAGGACGATCCGAAGGATTTCGCTGGGGTAATCGTCAACCAAATCAATTCGCTGGATGCAAAATTCTGCCCGCTTCATCCGGCAGACTGCAAAAATCCGAATCCGAATATTCCACTACTGGCTTCGGTGCCGGTGCCGGATGTGCTCAGGTTTGCCTCTAACGCACCGGACGGGTATCCGAATGGGCGGCGGCCCGCCGACCGCACCACCGATATCCTGATCGGCCTGATCCTGCAGGCTCCCGGTTTCACCGATAGGACGGCGGTCAAGACCTATTGCTCGCAGTTCCCGTTCCTCGGCCCGCCGCTGCAGCCAGGCGGCGCACCGCAAATGTGCCCATAGACGGGACGATCGAGGGCGGCGGCTGAATGCTGGCCGTCGCGAATGAATTGGCCCGCCGCCACCGGCCTCATTGCCCTCGCCGGGCTATGCGTGGGGCTGCCGGCGATGGCCGGTCCGTTCGTTCCGGCCGACAATAATCAGGTCCTCGAATCGGGGCTGCCGACCGCCGACCCGCGCGTGCGTCAGATGCGGACCTTGTCGGGCGAACTTCAGCAGCGGCCCGACGATCTGGCCACTGCGATGCGGCTGGCGAGCCGACAGCTGGCGATGGGGGTGGCGGAGGCCGACCCGCGCTTTGTCGGCTATGCGGGGGGGACGCTGGCGCGCTGGTGGCGGGACGACGGCGCATCCCCGCCGCTTCGGATCCTGCGCGCGCGCATCTTGCAGGCCCAACACGATTTCGCCCCCGCTGCCGCCGATTTGCGCGCCGCGTTGCGCGATGCACCCGGGGCCGCGCAGGCGCTGCTCGTGCTGGCGAGCATCGACGAGGTCACCGGCGATCTAGCGGAAGCCAAGGATGCCTGCACACGCTTTGCTGCCTTGCGTCCTGGTTTGGCCGCGGCCGCTTGCACCGCCAGCATCGGCTCGCTGACCGGCGCGGCCGAAGCCGACCAGACCATGCTGGCCGATGCCGTTGCGAAACAGCCGACCGCCCCCGCCAGCGAGCGCCTGTGGGCCCTGACGATCCTCGGCGAGATCGAGATCCGCCGCGACGACCCGGCGGCCGAGCAATATTTCAACCAGGCGCTGGCGCTCGATAATCGCGACGTTTACGCGCTGACGGTCTTTGCCGATTACCTGCTCGATCATCACCGGCCAGAGGATGTGCTGCGGCTGTTGCGCGGCTTCGAGCGTGTGGATGCGCTCTATCTGCGCCTTGCCTTGGCGGCGCAGGCAGCCGGCGATCCCCGCTTCCCGTCGTATCAGAGCGATGTCGCCGCCCGGCTTGAGGCGGCGCGGCGGCAAGGCGACAGGCTGCACCTGCGCGATGCCTCACGCTTCGCGCTGGAAATCGAACACGACGCTCCTCGCGCCCTTGATTTCGCACAGCAGAACTGGGCGGTCCACAAGACCCCTTACGATGCGCGCGCGCTGCTCGCCGCGGCGATTGCCTGCCATGATCAGGCGGCGGCCCGACCGGTCATCGAGTGGGTGGCAGCCGCCCGGCTCGAAGACCATACCATCGACCGCCTGATCCAGCGCATTTCCTCCTCGCGCTGATCGAGCCCTGCTCGAGTTGCCTTCGCGGCCAAGTCTCTGCGCAGGTGAACCCGCAAAAAGAAATTGGCCGGCACCCGAAGGCCCGGCCAAGTTTTGAACAGGGAGGCTTCACGTCTAGGAGACGTAAGGGTCCTAAGACCCTCTTTCCGGGCGCAAGTCCCGGAAACTCATTCGGGGTCCTCAAACCCCCGAAAACTTGCCGCGATCCAGTATCGCGTCAGCACTTATATCGCTGTTTACGCGCGTTACCACCACCGGGAATTCGTTCTGGCTCGTCTGCAAAAACCGCAATGCTGTGAAAGTGTCGTCGTTTAGCCGCGACAACTCGCCACACTGCCGGTTTAGCTCAATTTTCCTTCGGCGACCTTGCGCAGCAGGAAATCACGGAAAACGCTGATCCGCTTCGACGAGCGCAGCTCTTCCGGATAGACGAAATAGGCCTCGTTCGGCGGACCGGCCATCTCGGGCAAGACGCGAATCAGGGTCGGGTGCTCCGCGGCGACGAAATCGGGCAGCGGGGCCAACCCCAATCCGCTCTCCACCGCACGCAGCATCCCATAGGTGTTGTTGACGCTGAGAATCGGCCGTCGCTCCTGGCCGGGCTTGACCGCGGCGTCCAGCACCCAGTTGACCCCCGCCACCGGCGGTCGACCGTCTTCGCCGTAGACGATCAGGCGGTGCTCATCGAGATCGTCGGCCTTTTGCGGCGTCCCCTGTTTCTTCAGGTATTCCGGCGACCCGTAGAGATGCACCTGGACACTGACGAGATGCCGCTGGATCAGGTCCGGCTGGCGGGGCGGCGACATCCGGATCGCGACGTCGGCCTCCCGCATCGACAGGTCGAGCTCGGAATCGTCGACGACGAGGCTGACCTGGATCTCCGGATAGAGATCGAGGAACTCGCGGATGCGCGGGGTCAGCCAGATCGAGCCGAACGCGACCGTCGTGGTGATCTTGAGCGGCCCCTTCGGCCGGTCCTTGGATTCGGAAATGAGGCTCTCGGACATCGCCAGCTTGGCGAAGACCTCGCGCGCCGTCTTGTACAAAAGCTCGCCCTGCTCGGTCAGGATCAGGCCGCGGGCATGGCGATGAAACAGCGGCACACTGAGGCTTTCTTCCAGCGCGCTGATCTGCCGGCTCACTGCGGATTGGCTCAGATTGAGCGCCTCGCCGGCATGGGTGAAACTTCCCGCCTCCGCAACAGCGTGAAAAACCCTCAGCTTGTCCCAGTCCATCGCCATTGTTCTTGCCTTCCCGCACCCACCGCCGCGCTCCCCGAACGCAGCTCCTATTCGGCCGCCATTATTCGGCCGCCCTGGCCGATGCGGTATGCGCCTCGGCCGCGAGGAATTTCTCGGCCTCGAGCGCAGCCATGCAGCCCATCCCCGCGGCCGTGACCGCCTGGCGAAAGATTTTGTCCCTGACATCGCCGGCGGCATAGACGCCCGCTATCGCCGTTGCCGTCGAATCCGGCTCGGTCAGGATGTAGCCTTCCGCATCGAGCGGCAGCTGGCCCGCAACCAGCCCCGTCACCGGATTGTGGCCGATGGCGATGAAGACGCCGTCGCAAGGAAATTCTGTCACCGCGCCGGTGCGCACATTGCGCAGCCTGACCCCGGTAACCTGCGGCGGCTCGGGCACGCCGAGAATGTCCTCGACGACGCTGTCCCAGACGACGCCGATCCTCGGGTTTCGGAACAGCCGCTCCTGCAGGATCTTCTCGGCGCGCAGCGTGTCGCGCCGATGCACCAGGGTGACCTGCCGGGCGTGGTTGGTCAGATAGATGGCCTCCTCGACCGCGGTGTTGCCGCCGCCGACGACTACCACTTCCTTGTCGCGGAAAAAGAAACCGTCGCAGGTGGCGCAGGCGGAGACGCCAAAGCCGCGGAACGCCGTCTCGCTCGCCAGACCGAGCCAGCGCGCCTGCGCTCCGGTGCAGATAATGACCGTCTCGCCGATGTAGCGGTCGCCCGAATCGCCGGTCGCGACGAACGGACGCCGTGCGAGATCGAGCGCGGCGATTTCATCGAGGACGACCCGCGTACCGACATGCTCGGCCTGTGCCTGCATCTGCTCCATCAGCCAGGGGCCCTGGATGACGTCGGCGAAGCCGGGGTAGTTCTCGACGTCGGTGGTGATCGTCATCTGACCGCCCGGCTGCATGCCGGTAACGAGAATCGGCTGCAGATTCGCGCGCGCGGCATAGATGGCAGCGGTGTAGCCGGCCGGACCCGCCCCGATAATCAAGGCCTTGCTGTGATACTGCTCCGGCATCCGATGATCCGATCGATTAGCGGTGAAGTATACCATTTCTCCGCGCGGCGGGCGGCGCAGACCGCGATAATTCGGCCCCTTCTTGGAAAAAAGCCCGCGCCTTAGAACCCAAACATATGGTCAAGGCTGAAGGCGCCGTCGCGACCGATAAGCCCGTGATAGCCGAACAGCCGGCAAGTCGAGTCGCGGATAATGGCATAGGCGCCGGATCCGGCACGGGCGCGCGTCGCCGGGTCGAACAGCTCGCGGTAACGCAACAGGCGCGAGCCCGAGCACGGAATCGCAAGAGCGGAGCGGGCGATCTCGCCGCCGGCGCCGTCGTAAAGGATGATCTCGGTCGCGCTGACCGGCCGCCACGGTCGCGAGGCCGGATAGATCAGGTGGCAGATCGTGTCGTACTCGCCCTCGCCGAGCCGCAGAAACAGCCTGGTCGATAGGCCGGGCGGGCGGCCGCTGTAGGATTGCGGCTCGTCGCGATAGACGAGGACGGTATTAAAAACATGCGCGCCGAAGCTGGTGTCGGCGGCGTGGCCGCTCCGCCGATGACGGTAGCGGAACAACGCATGCAACCAGCCGTCGCCGCTGCCGCCGGCGGAGAAATCGTAGACCAGCTCGACATGGCCGTAGCCTTCCCCGAGCCCGGCGGAAATCTCTTCGAGCGACAGCGCATTTGCGTGGTTGCGCAAAAGCCGGCCGAGCGGCTGGCGCGCGACCTCGTTGCCCTCGGGGTCGTAGACCAGCGCGGCGATCGGCAACTCGGCCTGCGACACCGCCATCGGCGTCGGCAGCAGCAGGCTGTCCCAGCAGTCGCGCGGCAAGATCGGCGCCGGCAGCAGATAGCCTTTGCCGAGCACCGCGGTGACCCGGGTCAGCTCGGGATCGGGCCGCAGATCGGTCCGCTCGACATTGACATGGGCGATGCGGCGATGGCTATCGGCGACGATTTCGTAGCGCGGTCGCACCACATGCTTGCCGGCGCGGATCTCGATCTGCCGCGGCCAGGCGAGGCCGGGCAGAAGCTCTGAGACATCGATCGCACGGCTGGCAAACGGGCCGATCGCCTCCTGGATAGGCGCGATGGCCTCCTCGCCCATCGGGTTGAGCCCGATGGCACCGGGCGGGATCGGGGTCGGATGGCTGTTCTGGACCCACAGGATGATCCGCTCGCCTCGCGCGGGCGCAGGCAGGCCGGCATAGCGCTCGGCCGGCCAGGCATTCGCGTCGTGGGTACAGGACAGGGCGCCGTCGCCGCTCGATCCGGCTGCGCCGAAAGTGTCGAGGGCATATTTGACGACATCGTGGCCGGCCGCGCCGACGATATGGATGAACAATTGGCCGGCGAAATCACCGAGCCGGAACCGCTCGCGCACCTCTCGACTGTCGATCGTTATGGCGCCAGACCCTTGGCCGCACGCCTCCCACCATTCGGCGATCATCTCGCCATTGCCGTCGAACAAGCTCAGCCAGGCGCTCACCTCACCCGCGCCATAGCCTGACCAGTAATTCGCCGTGACGATCCGGGTATGCAGCGTGCCGGTATCGCGGAAGAAGGCAAAATTGGTCGCGAAGTTGAGGGGGTCGAGGTAGGTCCGGCGGCTGGTCACGCGCGCCTCGGGGAGGCGCATCGCATCGAAGCTCAGAATCTGGGTGTCGGTTGGCAGATAAGCCTGGAGATGGGCGATGAGCCGGTCGGAATCGAAGCCGGCAACGAGAACAGAGCGGGCTGGGCAGTCACCGACCTCGGTGAGCGGCCGGGCGCTGCGGCCGAGGATTGCGCTGCCGATCCGGGCGAGATCTTGAACGAAGACCCCGACGACCTCGACACCGTCCACACCGTAAATCTCGGCAAAACCTTCCGCGGCACCTTGCGGATCGACGATCGCCGTCGGCCCGTTGTCGGCGAGCGCGGCGAGGAGAGCCCGCGCTGGGCGGGCGGCCTGTGGATGGGTCAGCGCCTTGTACAGCGTGTTGCCGCCGCGAAGGTTGTCGAAGGTGTCGATGCGAAGGGCCATTATCGCGGCGGCTGGGGGTTCCCGGAGTGCGATATTACACCTGCCGGGACGACAGGGTATCCGCTGTCGGTTAGGACCGGGGCAGGACCGGTCGGCGCGGCGCGGCGGGGAAGGCTGGAAGCGCATCGAACCGGGCAAAAATCGAGGCCAAGATCCGGGTTATCAGCACCGCGACAAAGGCGCCCATCACCACATCGCTGGGATAATGCGCGCCGATGACGACCCGACTGGCCGCGACGGCCGCCGCCAAGGCGATATAGAACAACAGATGCCGCGGCCATAGGCACCATAGCGCGGTCATTAGCGCCGCTGCGGTGGCGGCATGGCCGGAGGGGAAGGACCAATGGTCGGCGCCGAGCCCCAGCCAGCTGAAATCGTAGGTCCCGGCGGCGAACAGCAGCTTTGGCCGCGCACGCCCGAAGATCACCTTCAACAGGTCGACGGCGAGCCCGGACGCGGCGACCGCTGCGAACAAGAAAGCCGGGACCAAGGCTGCCGTGCGCATCGGCGCGGTCCAGAGCCGCAGCGGCGGCAAACAGCCGCCGAAACGCAAAGCGGCAAACGTGACGGCGAACAGCACGAGGTAAGGGGTGCCGAAGCCGAGCCGCTGGATCAGCTCGAAAATCGGCCGCCACGCCTCGCCGCTGTCGTGAAAAAAGGTGGCGATCGGGCGATCGAACCATCGAATCGACGCTGCCTCGAACACCGCGACGGCAGCGGCCCAGAGCGCGACGCGGCGGCCCGGCAGCCCCAACCATCTCGCCACGATCGCCGACCGATCGCCGACCGCGCGATAGCAGCGCAAGGCCGCGGGGCTGCCAAACACGTCTCGCGCCACGATCGCCCGATGGAGCAGCCAGCTCGTCGCGAAGACGATCAGCCCGGCATAAACCACGTCGGAAAGAAAATGATGTCCGGCGGCGATACGGCCGAGCCCGACCAGCGCACCGAAGCCGATCGCTGCGGCAAGGGCAATGCGCCGGCGCCAGCCGGGCGGCAGCAGGAAAGCGAAGCTCACCAAGGAAAACCCGAGCGCCGCATGTCCCGAGACGAAGGAGCAGTTACGCTCGCACTGCTTGGCCGGCAAGGGCGCCGCGGTGAACTGCCGAGTGCCGCCGAACTCTTCGGTCTGGTAAGGCCGCGCCCGGCCCAAATGGTCCTTCAGGATGGTGTTGGCGAGGAGCCCTGGGCCCAACGCCGTCGCCGCAACGATAAAGACGAGGGCCTTGCGGTCGAGCCGCCACAGCGGCCGACGGCTTAGCGCGAGCCAGGCGGCGCCGAGCGCGCAAATGATGACGATCAGCCCGGTCAGCCACGGGATCGCGCCCTCGACGATCCGCAACGGCGGCCAGCCGGCCAGCGGAAAACCGTGGCCCGGGTCGTAAAACAGCCGGGTCGTCGCGAGGTCGAGCCCCGGAAAGAGCAGAAACCCCAGCCCTAGCGCTAGCCACAGGCCGATATAGAGCGCCACCGGTCTCATTGCTGCCGCCGTTCCCCGAGGCGGGCGAGGACGAAGTCGCGCAGCGCCGCACCGGCGCGGGCGGTATCGTCGGGCGGGGCGTAGGTCCAGCGGTCGAGACGGCCGAGAAATGGACGGGTGATCCCGGCCTCGCGCATCACCGCGTGAAACCGGGCGAATTTGGCGTCGCCACCTTCCAGCTCGAGAATATGCACCGGTTTCCCGGTCGCCGCCGCTTCGCTGACCATCGACACCGAATCGGCAGTAACGAGGAAGCTATCGGCAACCGCGAGATAGGCGAAATAAGGATTGTCGCCGGTGCCGTCCCAAATCGCCGCGGGCAGGCCGACAAGGCGCTCGCGCAGCAAGGCGAGCCCGGCCGCGCCGGTGCGCCGCGACGGCGTCAACACCACCGAGCCGCCGCTGCTGCGCACTGCCGAAGCCACCGCCTCGGCGATCTCCTCGAGACGCCGCAAATCGAGCCGATAGCTTCGATTCGAGCCGCCGATCAGCACGCCGAGGATCGGCCGCGGCAGCTTTTCCAGCGCCGGAAACCGGCGGCGCTCGGTATCGAGCCGCGCCGGCGTCACCCGATGGATGGCACCGCGAGTGAGGAAGATCCGCGGCCCGCGCAAGCGGTCGTGCTCGGGCACAAACAGCATGTCGAATTCGCCGCGGCCGACGCGCGGGTCCTGTATCTGGACGGCGATGGTGCGGCCGCCGCTGGCGCGCCTGATCGCCAAGGCCGGAAGCGCCGCGTTGCGGCCGCAGCCGATGACGAGATCGGGCCAGGGCGGGCATAATGCAGCATCCTCTACCCCGGCCGCCCGCAGCGGCGCTATCCACAATTGCGGCGGCAGCCAAGCCCAGGGGCGGCGGATCGCCAGCGGCTTTTCGACAAACGGGAAACCGGTCGCCTCGGCGAGGCCGAGCGCCTGGCTCGCCATTCCCGCCTTGCCGTCGTGCAAGACCCATGCGCTGCGAGGAGGCGCGGCTGCGATCGCCCGCGCCTCGGGGGCGTCCGCGAAAGAAAGGGCGACCATCGCGCCGGTTTACGGAAACCGGAGCGACGCGGCAAGGTCGGCCGTCGTGCGCGCAATAAAATTGCGCGTATCGCGGCAGAATTTTATCATTCCGGACGGCTTCACAGTGATCGCGGCGGGGCCAACAGGGGAAACATTCATGCGCGGGCCGAAGGTCGACCGCATCGACCGGCTGATCCTGCAGGAACTGCAGGAGGACGGCAGCATCACCAATATCGAGCTGGCGCGGCGGGTGGGATTGTCGCCGCCGCCGTGCCTGCGGCGAGTTCGCGCGCTCGAAGAGGGCGGCTACATCCGCGGCTATCACGCCGATCTCGCGCCGGAAGCGCTGGGTTTCGGCGTGACGATTTTTGCCCAGGTCGGGCTCGCCAGCCAGGCCGAGACGGACCTACAGGCCTTTGAGCGGCTGGTGGCGACCTGGCCCGAGGTGCGCGAAGCGCACATGCTCGCCGGCGAGACCGATTTTTTGTTGAAAATTGTCGCCACCGACTGGGACAGCTATCAGCGTTTCCTGAGCGCCAAGCTCACCGCCGCCCCGAACGTAAACCACGTCAAATCCGCGCTGATGCTGCGGGTTTCGAAGTTCGCTCCGGGGGTGCCGCTCGCGGAGCCAACGGCAGAGCTTCCCGCGCCGGCCTGGCTTCAGCCGAAAGCGACGGCGACAACCTCGTAGGATTTGTTGCCGCGCGGGGTCGATACTTCGACGCTGTCGCCCTTGCCCTTGCCAATGAGCGCTCGCGCCAGGGGTGAGGTCACCGACAATCGGCCGTTGCTGATGTCGGCCTCGTCCTCGCCGACGATCCTGAAAGTCGTCTTCTCGTCGGTCTCCTCGTCGGCGAGGGTGACCGTGGCGCCGAATTTCACGACCGAACCTGACAGCTTTGACACGTCGATGACCTCGGCGCGCGCGATCTTGTCCTCAAGCTCGGCGAGCCGGCCCTCGATAAAACTCTGGCGCTCGCGCGCGGCGTGGTATTCGGCGTTTTCCGCTATATCGCCGTGAGTTCGCGCTTCCGCGATGGCGCGGATGATGGCCGGGCGCTCGG
This sequence comes from Allostellaceae bacterium, assembly GCA_036008175.1. Lineage (GTDB taxonomy): Bacteria > Pseudomonadota > Alphaproteobacteria > ATCC43930 > CGMCC-115725 > DATARH01. Next base: position 11,514 of record DASYOB010000156.1, on the reverse strand, counting down.
TCGACTTCAGGCGCTTCAACTCATCCTGCAGGTGGTTGAAGCCGTCGACGGTCATCGGAATCTTGTTCATCAAGGCGGATTCGCGCCTCTTACAGCGATGGCGAGGCGATCAAAGGTAGGATTGGAGGGGTGCAACTTCAAGACAACCGCCGCGAAGCGCCCCGATCGCCTGTACCGCCGCGCGCACGCCGGCGACCGTCGTGTAATACGGGATGCCATGCGTCAGCGCAGTTCGCCGCAGGCTGAAACTGTCGGCGATCGCCTGGGCGCCCTCGGTGGTGTTGAAGACGAGCTGAACCCGTCCGCTGCGCATTTCGTCGACGATATCGGGCCGACCCTCCTGCACCTTATTGACTAAGACCACCGGCAAGCCTTCCTCGCTCAGCTTGCTCGCGGTGCCCCGCGTCGCGACCAGCTCGAAGCCCCAGGCCACAAGCTGCCGGCACGGCGCCACCAGCGCCTCCTTGTCTCGATCGCGCACCGAGACGAAAACGCTTCCGCCGAGCGGCAGATTCGTGCCGCTGCCGAGCTGCGCTTTGGCGAAGGCGCGGCCGAAATCGCTATCGATCCCCATGACCTCGCCGGTCGACTTCATCTCCGGCCCGAGGATCAGGTCGACCCCCGGGAAGCGGTCGAACGGAAACACCGCCTCCTTGACCGCGACATGGCCCCGGCGGCGCCAGCCCCGAGTCTGGCCCTCGGGAAGCAGGTGCGCCAGCGTCTCGCCGGCCATGATGCGGGCGGCGATCTTGGCGATCGGTACACCGGTCGCCTTGGCGACGAAGGGCACGGTGCGCGAGGCGCGCGGGTTGACCTCGAGCACATAGACCTCGCCGCCCTTGACCGCGAACTGCACATTCATCAGCCCGACGACGTTGAGGGCGCGGGCAAGCGCGATCGTCTGCCGCTCGATCTCGCCGATAGTAACGTCGTCGAGGCTGTAGGGCGGCAGCGAGCAGGCGCTGTCGCCGGAATGAATCCCGGCCTCCTCGATATGCTCCATGATGCCGGCGACATAAACCTCGGCGCCGTCGGCGACGGCATCGACATCGACTTCGATCGCGTCCTGCAGATAACGGTCGATCAGCACCGGGCTGGTTCCGGAAACAATGACCGCATTCCGCATGTAGCGGTTGAGACCGGCGCCGTCGTGGACGATCTCCATCGCCCGGCCGCCAAGGACGTAGGAGGGCCGGATTACCACCGGATAGCCGATACGCTGAGCGATCTCCTCGGCTTCGGCGGCCGAATAGGCGGTGCCGTTGTCCGGCTGGCGCAGCCCGAGGCGCTTCAGAAGCTGCTGGAAACGCTGCCGGTCCTCGGCCAGGTCGATCGCGTCGGGCGAGGTGCCGAGGATTGGGATCTCGGCACGTTCGAGCGCCTTCGCCAAATTGAGCGGGGTCTGCCCGCCGAACTGCACGATGACCCCGAGCACCGTGCCGCGGCGCTGCTCGACCCGGACGATCTCGATCACGTCCTCGGCCGTCAGCGGCTCGAAATACAGTCGGTCCGACGTGTCGTAATCGGTCGAGACCGTCTCCGGATTGCAGTTGACCATGATCGTCTCGATACCGGCCTCGGACAGGCTGTAGGCGGCATGGACGCAGCAATAATCGAACTCAATCCCCTGGCCGATGCGGTTGGGGCCGCCGCCGAGGATGACGATCTTATGGCGGTCGCTCGGATCGGCCTCGCATTCGGGCGGGTTCAGCCCGTCGCCCTCGTAGCAGGAGTACATGTAGGAGGTCAGCGACGGGAACTCGGCGGCGCAGGTGTCGATCCGTTTGTAGACTGGGTGGAGTGCCAGCCGGCCGCGCAGTGCCGCTATCTCCGCCTCGTCGACCCCGGCGACGTGGCCGAGCCGGGCATCGGAGAAGCCCATCTGCTTCAGTCGCAGGAACCCGGTCCGGTCGTTCGGCAGCCCGTCGCGGCGCACCCGTTCCTCGGTCTCGACGATCTCGCGGATGCGTTCCAGAAACCAGCCGTCGTAATGGCAGGCGGATTGGATGTCGGCCGTCGTGAGGCCGTGCCGGTAGGCCTGAGCGATCAGCAGCAGCCGGTCGGGCACGGGCTTGGCAAGCGCCGCCCTTACCGCCTCCCTGCCGCCGCTCTCGACCCCCTCGATCGCGACCTCGTCGAAACCATCGAGCCCGGTATCCATCGAGCGCAGCGCCTTCTGCACCGATTCGCCAAAGCTGCGTCCGATCGCCATAGTCTCGCCGACCGACTTCATCGACGTTGTCAGCAGCGGCGCGGTACCCGGGAATTTCTCGAAGGCGAAGCGCGGCATCTTGGTGACGACGTAGTCGATCGTCGGCTCGAACGAGGCCGGGGTGATTCTGGTGATCTCGTTGTCGAGCTCGTCGAGCGTGTAGCCGACGGCGAGCTTGGCGGCGACCTTGGCGATCGGGAAGCCAGTCGCTTTCGACGCCAGCGCCGAGGAGCGCGACACCCGCGGGTTCATCTCGATGACCACGAGCCGACCGTCCGCCGGATTGACCGCGAACTGGACGTTCGATCCGCCGGTGTCGACGCCGATCTCGCGCAAGACCGCGATCGCGGCGTTGCGCATCAACTGGTATTCCTTGTCGGTCAGGGTCAAGGCCGGCGCCACGGTCACGGAATCGCCGGTATGGACCCCCATCGGATCGACGTTCTCGATCGAGCAGACCACGATGCAATTGTCGGCGCGGTCGCGCACGACTTCGAGTTCGTACTCCTTCCAGCCGAGCACCGATTCCTCGATCAGCACCTCATGGCTTGGCGAGGCGCGCAAGCCGCCACGGACGATCTCCTCGAACTCCTCGGTGTTGTAGGCGATGCCGCCGCCGGTGCCGCCCAAGGTGAAAGACGGCCGGATGATGGCCGGCAGTCCGAGCGTATCCAGCGCCTCCAATGCCGCCTCGAACGAGGCGACCAGCCGGCTCTTCGGCGATTCCAGGCCGATCTTGTCCATCGCCTGGCGGAACAGCTGGCGGTCCTCGGCCTTGGCGATCGCCTCCTCGCGGGCGCCGATCAGCTCGACGCCGTAGCGCGCCAGCGCGCCCGATCGGGCCAGCGCCATCGCCGTGTTGAGCGCGGTCTGGCCGCCCATCGTCGGCAGCAAAGCATCAGGGCGCTCGCGCGCGATGATGCGCTCGACGATTTCCGGGGTCACCGGCTCGATATAGGTGGCGTCGGCCAGTTCCGGGTCGGTCATGATCGTCGCCGGGTTCGAATTGACCAGGACGATCCGGTAGCCTTCCGCCTTCAGTGCCTTGCAGGCCTGGGCGCCGGAGTAATCGAACTCGCACGCCTGCCCGATGACGATCGGACCGGCGCCGATGATCAGGATGCTGTCGATATCGGTGCGCTTAGGCATTTTGCAGCCGTTGCGCCGCCGAATCCTGTGTAGGGCGGGTGGAGCAAAGCGCAACCCGCCACCGGTTAGGTGCGCCACGGCGGGTTCCGCTACGCTTCACCCGCCCTACAGTGACGATTGCGTCGGTCACTTGCGCTCCGACATGAAATCCACGAACCGCTCGAACAGGTAATGGCTGTCCTGTGGGCCGGGACTGGCTTCCGGGTGGTGCTGCACCGAAAAAACCGGCTTGCCGACGAGCCGCAGCCCCTCGTTGCTGCCGTCGAACAGCGAGGTGTGGGTCGGCTCGACCCCGTCCGGCAGGCTCTCGGGATCGACAACAAAGCCGTGGTTCTGGCTGGTAATCTCGACCTTGCCGGTCAGCTTGTCCTGGACCGGGTGGTTGGCGCCGCGATGGCCGCGCTCCATCTTGCGCGTCCGCCCGCCGAGCGCCAGCGCCAGCATCTGGTGGCCGAGGCAGATGCCGAAGATCGGCTTGCCCGTTTCGATCAGGTCGCGCAGCACCGGCACCGCGTACTCGCCGGTCGCGGCCGGATCGCCCGGCCCGTTCGACAGAAAGATGCCGTCCGGCTCATGGCGCAGGATGTCCTCGGTCGAAGCGGTGGCCGGCACCACGGTGATGCGGCAGCCATGCTCGGCCAGCATGCGCAGGATGTTGCGCTTGGCCCCGTAATCGACCGTGACGACGTGAAACCGCGGCGCCTCCTGCCGGCCGTAGCCGCTCTCGCGCCGCCATACCGTCTCGGTCCAGTCGTAGGTCTGGCGGCAGGTGACGTCGCGCGCGAGATCCATCCCTTCGAGCCCAGGCCAGGCGAGCGCCTCCTCGCGCATCGCGGCAATGTCGAGTTCGCCGTCGGGCCGATAGCTAATGACTCCGTTCGGCGCGCCGAGATCGCGGATATGCCGGGTCAAGCACCTCGTATCGACCCCGGAGAGGCCGACGATACCGTGCGAGCGCAGCCACTGATCGAGCGATTGCGCGGCGCGGTAATTGGCCGGCTCGGTGATCGCCGTGCGCAGAACGAGGCCGCGCGCCGCCGGGGTCGCGGTCTCGATATCCTCCGCGTTGGCGCCGACATTGCCGATATGCGGGAAAGTAAAGGTGATGATCTGGCCGGCGTAAGACGGGTCGGTCAGGATTTCCTGGTAGCCGGTGATCGAGGTGTTGAAGCAGACTTCGCCGACTGCGCTTCCCCCCGCGCCAAGCCCGCGCCCCCAAAATACCATCCCGTCCGACAGCACCAGGGCCGCGTTGCAGTCGGGCGGTCGCGGCATCGGCGGTGCCGCGGTCGGAGAGCGCATCGAAGACAATCCTGCGGGCGTTAATGCGGGCCGCCGCTGATGGGCGGCCGGGCCAAACTGTTGCAAGATAATGACGCAGTTTACCCGAGTCAACCGCTGCATGATGGAATTTTCCGTGTTTTCAATTACTTAAGCGAAATTGCCGCAGCGGCGGAAACGGGGTAGCTTGGCGCCCGAGTCGCCGGTGCGGGAGGACGGGGATGCTGCGCGAGGCCTTTACCGAGCGGCTCAAGACGGCAATGCGGGCAAAGGATTCCCGCACGGTGTCGACGGTGCGGCTGATCCTCGCCGGCCTCAAAGACCGCGACATCGCGGCGCGCGGCTCGGGCAACCAGGAAGGGATCTCCGAATCGGAGATCCCGCGCATGCTGCAAAGCATGGTGAAGCAGCGTCGCGAATCGATCGCGCTTTACCTCCAGGGCAACCGGCCCGAGCTGGCGCGGCAGGAAGAGGAAGAGATCGCGATCATCGAAAGCTTCCTGCCGAAGCAAATGAGCGATAACGAGATCGCGGAAGCGGTGAATGCGGCGATTGCCGAGACCGGCGCCGCCGGGATCAAGGATATGGGGAAGGTAATGGGGGTTTTGCGCGAGCGCCATGCCGGGGTCATCGACATGGCGCGCGCCGGTGCGGTGGTGAAGCGGCTTCTGGGATGAGGATGAAGCGCGTGCACCCCGCACCCAAATCGGCATCCCCGGGCTTGACCCGGGGATCTAGAGATGGCCGGGTCAAGCCCGGCCATGACGAAAAGGGAAACGGACGAATAGGCCAGCGCTAGGATGGCTTTCCCGCCGGGATTTCTCGACGAGCTACGCGGCCGAATCAGCTTGGCTGACCTGATCGGGCGCCGAGTGCGCCTAGCACGGCGTGGTCGCGAGTATGGTGGGCTTTGCCCATTTCACAATGAAAAGACCCCTTCGTTTTACGTGGTGGAGGACAAGGGTTTTTTTCATTGTTTCGGCTGCGGCGCGCATGGCGATGCGATTGGTTACATCATGCGCGCCGATAATCTCGATTTCGTTGAGGCGATCGAGCGGCTGGCCGGCGAAGCTGGGCTCGCGGTGCCGCAAGCGACGCCGCAGGAGCGAGAGCGCGCGCAACGGCAAAAAACCCTGCTCGAGGCGCTCGCCGCCGCCGCCGCCTTCTATGAGGCGCAGCTCTGGGCACCGGCCGGCACCCGCGCACGCGAATATTTGACGGCACGCGGCCTTGACGAGGAGACCATCCGCCGTTTCCGGCTCGGCTGGGCCCCCGGCTCTCGTGAAACCGGGGACCGGCAGGCCTTGCGGCGCGCGCTTTCCGGCGAATTCCCGGAAGCGCTGCTTCTGGAAGGCGGCCTTCTACGCCAGCCGGAGGGCGGCGGCAGCCCCTACGATTACTTCCGCAGCCGCGTTATTTTCCCGATCGGCGACCGCGCCGGCCGGGCCATCGCCTTTGGCGGCCGCACTCTCGGCGACGAGCAGCCGAAATACCTGAATTCGCCCGACACGCCGCTGTTCGAGAAAGGCCGGGTGCTCTACGCCTGGGCCGCGGCGCGCGCCAACGCGGCGCGCCGGGACGATGCGGGCGCGGCGCCGGCCATCGTCGTCGAAGGCTATATGGACGTCATCGCGTTGCACCGCGCCGGCTTTGCGACCGCTGTGGCGCCGCTCGGCACGGCACTGACCGAGGCTCAGCTGCAAGAGTTGTGGCGCCTCTCGCCAGAGCCGGTGCTGTGTTTCGATGGGGACGCCGCCGGGCAGCGCGCCTCAATTCGTGCCCTTGATCGCGCGCTGCCATTGCTCCAGCCAGGGCGCAGCCTTCAATTCGCAAGGCTGCCACCCGGGCAAGATCCAGACGACTTCCTCCGGAGCTACGGCCCACTCACGTTTGACCAGGAGGTTCTGCGCGGAAGCCAGCCACTGTGGAAGACGTTGTGGAACGAGGAGTTCAATGCGAAGCCGACCGATACGCCTGAACGGCGGGCTGACTTCAGGGCTCGCCTCAAAGCGCGGATCGATTCGATCCGGGACCCAGTTGTTCGGGGAGAGTTCTGGGGATTTCTGCTCGATCGGTTCTATGAACTCGTTCGGTCGTCGCGTCTTGCGCATCTAAAGAGGCGTCGGCCTGAACGCGGCACCCCCGATGTCCCACCACTGCCTCGTGATCCGCGGCCGACGCAACGCGCAATGCTCCTTTTCGATTTGATCGAGCTTCCCAGCGAGATATCACCGCGTCTGGAGCAAATTACTATGCTGGATTTTCCCGAAAGCGACCTGGATAAGCTTCGATTGGAACTCTTGGAGGTTGCCGACATACATCCCGAAATGGATGCCGAGAGCGCGCACAAACACCTAGGAGATAATGGTTTCAGCGAAACTATCGGAACTCTCTGCTCACGCATCTCGAACCACGGCCTAGCCAAACGCGGCTATCGCGACCCGGTTACGATACGGGCCGAGCTCGCGGAACTCTTTCGGCTACTCGGTCCTAACGAGCGCTCCGATCTAGAGGCCGCTGCAAGGACCTTTGGCCTCGATCCAACTCCGCAGAACTGGGACCGCCTTCAGGCGCTGAAGGAGCGCCAATTCATGGAAGATTCTGATTCGCAGATGGGTTCATGAGATGCATTCCTGCGGGACGCGGTGACATTCCGACTCCAGTCCCGGCATCCGATGGTTCGCCATGATCGAATCGATCGATTGCCCCGAGCCAGAACTTGACAGCTTGCGACGAGCGATTCTAGAGATCCCAAACTCGAATCCGGGGCTTGACGCCAGCGCAGTCCATCAACACTTAGCTTTCTGCGGCCACGCTGCGGTTCTCAGCACCTTGGCGATCACCATTGCAAGACATGCAGGATTTGCTTCGCGCGGAGGAGACGATCCTGAGGTGATCAAGCAGGGCCTAAGAGAGACGCTTCAGTTGCTTGAGGCGAAACGTCCGAGCGAGGTCGGCGCGGCGACACATGCGTTCGCGGCGGACCCCTCGGCAGAGAATTCACAAAGGCTGACCGCGCTGAAGGAGCGCGAGCTTCAGGACGGTCCGATCGGCGGGATCGATTCATAGGGCCTGCGGTGACTATTAGGACGACGACATAGGATAAGGGGGCATTTCCGGCTGCAGGGCGGGTCGGGACGGCCTTTATTTGCGCTTATCAGACCAAGGGATGGCGGAATGGCGAGCAAAGCGGTAAGTGCGGCAGAGACGGCTGAAACCCGCGAGGATGTGGCCGAGACCCCGCTCCTCGATTCGATCGCCGTCGCGATCAAGAAGATGGTCGCCCGCGGCAAGGAGCGCGGCTACCTCACCTATGACGAGCTGAACGCCGCGTTGCCGCAGGACCAGGTGTCTTCGGAGCAGATCGAAGACACCATGACGATGCTGTCCGAACTCGGCATCAATCTGATCGAAAGCGAAGAAAGCGAGGAGCCCGTCGAGGCCGAGGCCGAGGACGGCGAAAGCGAGGTGCGCGGCAATGTCGACGAGGACGACATTGGCCGCACCGACGACCCGGTGCGCATGTACCTGCGCGAGATGGGCTCGGTCGAGCTGTTGTCGCGCGAGGGCGAGATCGCCATCGCCAAGCGCATCGAAGCCGGCCGCGAGATGATGATCGGCGGCATCTGCGAGAGCCCGCTGACCGTGGCGGCCCTTGTCAAATGGCGCGACGCGCTCAACGAAGGCAAGATGCTGCTGCGCGACATCATCGATCTCGACGCGACCTATGGCGACGCCGTGCTCGACGAGGCCGAGGCCGCCATGGCCAGTGCCATCGCCGCGGTCGGCGCCGACCCTGAGGCAGAGGAAGGCGAGGCGGCCGCGGGTGGCGAAGCGGCCGCGGATGGCGAAGCGGCTGCAGATGGCGAGGAGAAAGCCGAGGACGGCGCCGCCGAGCTCGAAGCCGAGGTGGAAGGCGAGGGCGAGGATGAAGGCGAGGAAAGCTCGATCTCGCTCGCCGCGATGGAAGCCCAGCTGAAGCCGAGCATGATGGCGCTGTTTGATGCGATCGCCGAGGCCCACAAGAAAATCCACAAGGTGCAGGACCAGCGCGTCGTCGCGCTGATCAAGAGCACCCAGCTGCCGCGCGCCACCGACAAGCGCTATGAGAAGCTGAAGGAAGAGCTGATCGAGTTGTTGAAGCGGGTGCGCTTCAACAACACTCGCATCGAGCACCTGGTCGAGCAGCTTTACGACCTCAACCGCCGGCTCGTTATCGAAGAGGGCAGGCTGCTGCGTCTGGCCGAGAACGACGGCGTCAACCGCAGCGATTTTCTCCAGCACTACATGGGCGACGAGCTCGCCGCCGACTGGTTCGAGCGCGTCGGCGCGCTGCCCGGCCGCGGCTGGGCCAGGCTCGCCGAGAGGCACCCGCAGGAGGTTACGAAGCACCGCAGCGCTATTGCGGCAATCTCCGGCGACGCCAAATTGCCGATCTGCGAGTTCCGCCGCGTCGTGCAGACGGTTCAGCGTGGCGAGCGCGAGGCCAGCCGGGCCAAGAAGGAGATGGTCGAGGCCAATCTGCGGCTGGTGATCTCGATCGCCAAAAAATACACCAATCGCGGCCTGCAATTCCTCGACCTGATCCAGGAAGGCAATATCGGGCTGATGAAGGCGGTCGACAAATTCGAGTACCGCCGCGGCTACAAATTCTCGACCTATGCAACCTGGTGGATCCGCCAGGCGATCACCCGCTCGATCGCCGACCAGGCGCGGACGATCCGCATCCCGGTGCACATGATCGAGACGATCAACAAGCTGGTGCGCACCTCGCGCCAGATGCTGCACGAGATCGGCCGCGAGCCGACCCCGGAGGAGCTCGCCGAGAAATTGGCGATGCCGCTCGAAAAGGTGCGCAAGGTGCTGAAGATCGCCAAGGAGCCGATCAGCCTCGAGACGCCGATCGGCGACGAGGAGGATTCGCATTTGGGCGATTTCATCGAGGACAAGAACGCCGTATTGCCGCTCGACGCGGCGATCCAGGCCAATCTGCGCGAGACGACAACCCGCGTGCTGGCCTCGCTGACCGCGCGCGAGGAGCGGGTTCTGCGCATGCGCTTCGGCATCGGCATGAACACCGACCACACGCTGGAAGAGGTCGGCCAGCAATTCTCGGTGACCCGCGAGCGCATCCGCCAGATCGAGGCGAAGGCCTTGCGCAAGCTCAAGCATCCGAGCCGCTCGCGCAAATTGCGCAGCTTTCTCGACACCTAAGCAGCCAACGCTTCAGCCGGCCCCCTTCATCGTTGATGCCCGGACTTGGTCCGGGCCTCAACGTGCTACAATATGATGCGCCACCTCAGGCGTGGATGACCGGGCCAAGCCCGGCCATGGACGAGCTAGTGTGGGCCCGTAGTTCAGCTGGTTAGAACTCGCCGCTCATAACGGCGCTGTCGCAGGTTCGAGTCCTGCCGGGCCTACCAATTTTTTCAATGGCTTTCGCTCACAGGCCGATTGGGCGACGGCAACGGTAAGTGCTCTGTAAGTGCAAGACCACTCGGCCGCCGGTTAGGGCAGCACATGACGCTCCTCCAAGTTTTTCCCGATTCCGAGACGCTACTCGCGCTTGAGCCAGAGGAGCTCGGGGGCGCCCTCCTCGGAATCCTAAGCGGGAGCGAGGCCTTCGCCTGGCTCGAACGCGCCGGGCTTACCATGCCGGATTTCACCCAGCTCGGCGCCGGCTCGGCATATTGGAGCCTACTGACGAAGCGCGGGCGCGAGCTTCGCACGCGCGAGCAGGTGAGGTCGTATCGGGATGCCGCGCTGCTGCCTGTCGGGCTAGTCCACGCCGAGATCCTCCCGAAAGCGCACCCCGCTTTCCTCCGCGGTGATTAAGGAAGCGCTCGACGACATCCTGGCTGGGCGCTAAAGGGCAACAACCAACGTTAAATTCAAAAGAAAACCCCGCCCGGATCGCGCCGAGCGGGGGCTGTAGCGGTGCGGGGGGTGAGCTAGAGCGGACGCCGTCAACATGTAGCGAAGGCTCGCCGTCATCCCCGCCCGTGCTAACCTGTCCGGTGGCAATTCCGGTGGTAAGGAGGGGCGCATGGCCGATAGCACGCAGATTTGCCGAGCGGCTGCGGGAATTCATCGAAGCGGCCGGTCGCGTGCCGTCACCACCGCCGGTCCGGATCATGAGGAGCGGCCGCCAGGTTCAAGCAGCTTCCGGGCCGAATCCGCCCCCATCATTTCGAGAGCCAACACACGTTTTCACGGATTGCATAGCTAAGCTCGGCGAGGCCCGACCGCCGCGAATTTGCCCGCATATTGGAGGCGATGTTTGGGAAGCTCGGCTCGCTGTAGGAGCCGCAATGCCTCCCTCCCTTACCGACACCCTCACCGAAGACGAAACCCGCACCCTGAGCGCAGCAAAGTACGAGGGCGCGCCCGGATCGCTGGCAACCTTAGCGTCCGGTTGCGGCCCCTCGCACCCCCGCAGCACCGCCCACGGATCGCGATTGCCGGCGATACCCGCAGGGAGCTGCAAGTCGGTGTTCGGACACTACACCCCATAGAGCCCTCCACCACGCCGCAAATCGTCGAACCTGGTGTCGAGGCAATCTAGCGAGCGCCCGTCGCCGGGCGCGCGTCGTTAACGTCGACCCGCCGGATCTCGAAACCGGCATCGCGCAGATCGGCGATGATGCGATGGGCCAGGCTGTGACATTTCTGGGATACGAATGGACGGATCTAACGTAGCCCGTTAACCTTTTCGCTGGTCCTCAACTTAGGAGAAGGCCAGTGACATATCCGGTGCGAGTCGTTCTTGACGAAGGCAATCTGGTCGTGAGCATCTCGGAAGTACGCGAATGGTTGAATGAGCATGAGATCGACACAAGTGCTTTCCAATATCGAATGAGCGCCGGACATGT
>DASYOB010000155.1:0-30465 GCA_036008175.1 Allostellaceae bacterium | reverse complement strand
CTCGACCTGCAACTTGCCGCGAAAAGCGAAGCTGCGGGGTGCTTCGGCCGCCTGCTGCGGGTCATAGAGGCGATCGATCATACGGTGCACGAAATGCGCGTGCCCGACTGCCTGGTATTGCCCGCCCATCACGCCGAACGGCATCACCGTGCGGCCGTTCTTGCCCAGCATTGCCGGGATGATCGTGTGAAACGGCCGCTTGCCCGGCGCGATCGCGTTGGGATGGCCCGGGGTCGTGCGGAACCCGCTGCCCCGGTTTTGCAGAATGACGCCGCTTTCCGGCGCGACGATACCGCTGCCAAACGAGGAGAAAAGTGAATTGATGAACGAGCACGCATTGCCGTCGCGATCGACCGCGCAGAGATAGACCGTATCGGTGTGCTCGGTGCCGCCATGCCAATCGGGACCCGGCATCGCGCGGTCGAGCCGGATCTCCCGGCGCGCGCGCTCGGCCCATTCGTCGGACAGAAACCGCTCGACATCGACCGCGGCCTGCGTCGGATCGGCGATGAAGTCGTCGCGCACGCGATAGGCCGATTTGGTGGCTTCGGCGAGGAGATGCAGCCGGTCGGCCTCGCTCAGCGACTCGTCGCCGAGCGCGAAGCCTTCGAGCTGCCGCAGGATCATCAGCGCCGCCAGGCCCTGGCCGTTCGGCGGGCACTCGTACACCTCGTAGCCGCGATAGGATGCGTGGATCGGCTCGACCCAGTCCGAGCGTTGCGCCGCAAAATCCTCTTCCTGATGCAAGCCGCCGAGTTCGTTGAGCCGGCCGAGGATGTCCCGCATCACCGGCCCGGAGTAGAACGCCTCCCGCCCCTCGCGGCCGATCAGCCGCAAGGTGGCGGCAAGCGCCGGGTTGCGCATCTTGTCGCCGACCTCTGGCGGCTTGCCGCCGGGCAGCATCACCTTCGCGGTGATCGGGTCCTGCAATTTCCATTGGTTGCGCATCCAGTCCCAGGCGACGCGCGGGGTCACGCGATAGCCGTCCTCGGCGGCGCGGGCGGCCGGTTCCAATAATTCGGCGAGCGGCTTTGTGCCGTGCTCGCGATTGAGCAGGCACCACGCGTCTACCGCGCCGGGCACCGTCACGGCATGCGCGGTCTGGGTGTGGATCTGATCGATTTGCCGCTCGAGGTACCACTCGACCGTGGCTGCGACAGGCGCCCGGCCCGAGCCGTTGAGCGCGACCGGGGGCGCGCCTTTCTTCGAATACAGCACGAAGCAGTCGCCGCCGATCCCAGTGCTTTGCGGCTCGACGACCGATTGCATCGCGACCGCAGCGATCGCCGCATCCATCGCATTGCCGCCCGACCTCAGCACATCAAGACCGGCCAGTGTCGCCAGCGGCGCCGATGTCGCAACCATGCCGTTGGCGGCCACCGCGGCGGAACGGCTCGGGACGCTGAAGTCGCGCATAAATGCTCCTCGATTCGGGAAACGCCCGCCAGCGGTGCAGGGCTGACCGGCGGGCGCGGGACTTGTAGGCCATCCATGCATGCTCCACCTTCAGCGGTCAATTCGAGATCCCGGACGACATGGCTGAAATGCTGCATTTTCCGGTCGCGACGGCGCCCGGACCCGGCGAGGTTTATCCGATTGCGCCGGGAATCCTATGGCTGCGAATGCCGCTGCCCTTCGCGCTGAACCACATAAACCTCTGGCTGCTCGAAGACGGCCCGGGCTGGACCATCGTCGATTGCGGCTTCGCCGGCGCGCAGACGATCACGCTCTGGGCACAGATCTTCGCCGAGCACCTCGGCGGCCGGCCGGTGCGGCGGATCATCGTCACCCACTACCATCCCGACCATATCGGTCTCTCGGGATGGCTCGCCGAGCGCTGGGAAGCGCCGCTCTGGATCACCGAAAAGGAATGGTTGCACGCGCGGATGATGACCGGCGAGGGTGCCGCCGATTACGTCGGCGCGGCGCGGCTCTTCGCGCGGCGGGCGGGTCTCGACGAAGAGGAAAGTGAAATTTTCGCCGAGCGCCATTCGAGCTATCGTCGCGGGGTGCCGTCGGTGCCGCCCGCATATCATCGGCTTTCGGACGGCATGGGGGTCGAGATCGGCGGGCGCGAATGGCGGGTCATTGTCGGGGAGGGCCACGCGCCGGAGCTGGCCTGCCTCCATTGCGCCGAGACTGGCGTATTGATCGCCGGGGACCAGGTCCTGCCGCGGATCTCGCCGAATATCAGCGTGCCCCCGCATGAGCCAGAGGGCGATCCGCTGGCTCGCTATCTGCGCTCGCTCGACAAGTTGCACCGTGCGTTGCCCCCGGACACGCTGGTGCTGCCCTCGCACAATCTGCCGTTCCGCGGCGTTCATACCCGCATCGATGAGCTCGCCGCGCATCACCGCGAGCGCTGCGACGAAGCGCTCGCCGCCTGCGCTCGGCCGCAGAGCGCCGTCGATTTGCTGCCGGTGCTGTTCAAGCGCCGGCTCGACCGGCACCAGACTGCCTTTGCCCTCGGCGAATCCTTGGCGCATTTGCATTACCTGCTCGGCCAGGGCGAACTCGACCGCGCCGTCGAGACGGACGGCGTCGACCGGTTCTTGCGCAAGGCAGCCTGATGAAGGGAGACGGGACATGCCTCGGATCAATCACATCGCGCTGAAGGTCGCCGATCTCGAAGCCGCGACCAGGTTCTATGAGAACGTCTACGGCTTCCGGCAGGTCAAGACCGGCCGCTCGCGCGGTCACGTCTCGCGGCACATGACCGACGGCTATATCGATCTCGCGCTGATGGTCTACGACAGCGAGGAGGACGCCGAGGCAAAGCTGGTTGGCCCCGGGCCCGCTATCCACCATTTCGGTATCGAGGTCGAGGACCGCGAAGCCTTCATCGCCAAGATCGAGGCCAATGGCGGCACGATCCTGGAAAATAAGCCCGGCGATGCCGTCAAATACCGCGCGCCCGACGGCACCATCTCCGAGATCGTCGAGGTCGGTCGGTACGAGAAGATGAAGGACGCGGGGCAGTAGCCACCTCGTCTAATCCCGGCTCATCTCAGAGCGGACCCGATTACCGAAACACAAGCGGCAAAGCCGGCAATTGCCGAATGTTTGCGGCAATTGTGCGGGCGCATTTCATAGGGGAGCGCTACCGTAACGGAGGCTGGTTAATCATGCGCCCAATTGTCTGACAGCCCACCGCTGTTGGGCCAAAAAACCTAAAGGGAGGTGCCAAATGAACAGCGGACCTACGCTCAGCCTCGGCGCGACCGGAGTGGATGTGAAGCGGCTTCAGCGGCTGCTCGTCGAAATCAAGGATCTCAATTACGACCAGATCGACGGCAATTTCGGGCCGATCACCGAAGCTGTAGTCAAAGTCTTCCAGGAGAGCGAGTCCCTGACGGTCGATGGCATCGTCGGACCGCAGACCTGGGCAAAACTGCCGGCCGACCCGAATACGCCGCTACTCTCAGAAGGCGCGACAGGGCCCGTGGTAGCGGCCTTGCAGACCGGGCTAAAAACCTATTCTGCGCAGAACCCGGCGGCAAACCCCGGCGCGATCGACGGCATCTTTGGCCCGCACACCGCCACCGCCGTGCGCGCTTATCAAACCGATCGCGGGGTTCCCGTGGACGGCATCGTCGGCGACCTCACCTGGTGGGTCCCGGCCGGCGCGGCCGGCGCGACTCTGGCGTCGCTCGCCGGCCTGACGACCGCCTAGAAACCGACGTCGTCGCCACCCTTCAACGCGAGCAACTGCCGCGCCTCGTCCGGGGTGGCGATCTCCAGGGATAGGTTTTCCAAGATCGTGCGGATGCGGCTGACCTGGTCGGCGTTGCCCTGCGCGAGCTGACCGCGGCCGAGCCACAGCGAATCCTCGAGCCCGACCCGCACATTGCCGCCCATGATCGCGCCGATCGTGGCGAGCGGCAGCTGGTGACGCCCGGCGGCGAGGATCGACCAGGCATAGCCGTCGCCGAACAGCTTGTCGGCAATCCGCTTCATATGCGCGAGGTTTTCCGGGTCGGCGCCGATGCCGCCGAGAATGCCGAAGATCGTCTGCACGAAGATCGGGGGCTTGACCAGGCCGCGGTCGAGAAAATGCGCCAAATTATAAAGGTGCCCGACATCGTAGCATTCGAACTCGAACTTGGTGCCGCAACCCTCGCCCAGCTCCTTGAAGCTGCGTTCGATGTCCTTGAAGGTGTTCTTGAAAATGAAATCTCGGGTCATCTCGAGATATTGCGGTTCCCACTCGTGCTTCCACTCCTTGTAGCGGTCGAGCATCGGGTACAGCCCGAAATTCATCGAGCCCATATTGCAAGAGCACATTTCGGGCTTGGCGCGCAGCGGCGCCGCCAACCGCTCCTCCAGGGTCATGCCGAGACCGCCGCCAGTGGTGATGTTGACGACGGCGTTGGTCGCCTGCTTGATACGCGGCAGGAACTGCATGAACACGTCGGGGTCGGGGGTGGGCCGCCCGTCCTTGGGGTCGCGCGCATGCAAATGCAGGATCGCCGCCCCGGCCTCGGCCGCGGCGATCGCATCTTTCGCGATTTGGTCCGGGGTCAGCGGCAAATAGGGGCTCATCGTCGGGGTATGGATTCCCCCGGTCACCGCGCAGGTGATGATGACCTTGCTGCGCAACGGCATGGCAGTTCTCCGCTTTAGCGGTCGCGAGATTGCTTCCTCGCTCCGCTCCTCGCAATGGCAATTCCCCGCGCACGCCATTGCGAGGCCGTGTAGGGCGGGTGGAGCGCAGCGCAACCCGCCATGTCCGAGCGCGTTTCAACAATGGCGGGTTACGCTTCGCTCACCCGCCCTACGCTGCCGCGCGTCAGGCTCGGATCAACCGTGGGCGCGGATGAAGTCGCGGACCTTGGGATAGATCTCCGTTTGCCACCGCCGGCCGTTGAAGACCCCGTAATGGCCGACATCGAGCTGCAGGTGGCGGGTCTTCTTCGCTTCCGGCACGTTACGGCAGAGACGTTGCGCTGCTGCCGTTTGGCCGACGGCGCAAATGTCGTCTCGTTCGCCCTCGACGGTCATCAGCGCGGTCTCCTCGATCGCGCCCGGATCGACCAGTTCGTCGTGTACGCGGAACCGGCCATGCGCCAGATCCTGGCGCTGAAACACCCGGTCAACGGTCTCCAGATAGAAATCGGCCGGCAGGTCCATCACCGAGCGGTATTCGTCGTAGAAGGCGCGGGTCGCCGCCGCCTTGTCGACATCGCCAGCCACCAGCTGGCGAAACATCGACCAGTGCGCCGAGACATGCCGGTCGAGGTTCATGCTGAGGAACCCGGCAAGCTGCAGAAAGCCCGGATAGACGCACCGGCAGGCGCCGGGATAGCGCTCGGGCACCGTGGTGATCACCATGCGCTCGAACCAGTCGAGGGAATGAGCCTCGGCGAAGTGGTTGACTTCGGTCGGGTTGGCGGCGGGGTCAATGGGTCCGCCCATCAGCACCATCGAGGCGGGCCGGCACGGATCCTGGGCGGCCGACATCAATGAGACCGCGGCCAAGACCGGCACCGAGGGTTGGCACACCGCCATGACGTGGCTCCGCGGCCCGAGATGGCGGATGAACTCGATCACCAGATCGACGAAATCGTCGAGACCGAAGCGGCCCTGCTGCACCGGCACGTTGCGGGCGTTGATCCAGTCGGTCAGATAAACATCGTGATCGGGTAGAGCCGCCGCGACCGTGCCGCGCAACAGCGTCGAGAAATGACCTGAGAGCGGCGCCACCATCAACAGCTTCGGCTGATCGAGCGTCGCGTCTTTCCGGAAATGCAGGAGCTGGCAGAAGGGATGGACAGCGACGGCTTCCTCAAAGACCGGGATGTCGGCGCCGTCGACCGTCACCCGGTCGATGCCGAAGGCTGGCCGTTCATGCGATACGCCGGCGTGCGACAGGAGGTCCATCGCCGCGGCGGCGCCGCGTACCGCCGGGAGGTCGCCGAAGACCGGCCCGGCATGGCCAAGCCACCGGCTCGCGGTCTCGGCGAAGAACCGTACCGGCGCGAAGGCGTCGCATTGTGCTTGATAGGCGTGATAGAGCATCGCTCCTCGGGGGAGAGGCTCGCCGCGTCGGGAAGGTGCGGGCGAACCGGTTGAACGTGCAGTCGAAACACTCTCACAAACCGACCGGTTGCGCAGGGCGGGTGCGGCATCGCGTCGGGCTCGGCCCGCGCACAATGCCGATCGGAAGGCAAAAGTCCCGTTGATTCAATCATATAGATCGCATCTTTGCGGATGCGAGAGCGCCACCCGCGCGCGCGGCGCAGCCCTGCCACGCGCCGGTGAGCGGGCGCAAACAAGCGATATACACGAATCTTGGACCTGCCCGGCGGCCCGTATCAGCGCGGCGGCGCGGCGACGCCGCCGCGCAGTTCATGGACGACGGCGCCGAGACGCCGCGGCGGCGGCGCCAGCCACAACGGATGGCCAAGGCTCGTGGCGACGTCGTTTTCGCCGGCCTGCCAGCGCCGCATCAGCGCCGCCATCGAGAAATCGGCCGTCTTGGCGGCCAATTCGGTGGCACTGCCCTCATGCACGAGGTGCAGGATCGTCATCGTCGCCTCGCTCGCCTCGGCGAGGCATTTGCGGACATCGGAATCGCCGCGCAATGCCGGCGGCACGCGCTCGCCCAACAGCGCGATCATCCGCCGCAGGTCGTGATTGCGCCGCAGCGCCGTGATCTCGCGCGCCGACCGGCTGATGCCGCCGCGGGTGCCGGGGACCGGATCGTAGCCGTCAACGACGAAACACAGGGTGTCGGCCGGCCTGGCATCGTCGAGCGCGGCGATCGAAACCGCGCTGCCGCCGTAGCGCTGATTGTCGATCACCGTCGGCGCCATGCCGGGGAGCGCGGTGCTGGCGACCACATGATCGAGATCGAGGACGTGGCGATCGTTGTCGAAATAAGTCTCGGCCCCGGTCAGCAAATTGACGGCGCCGAGCACCAGCCGTACCGCGCCGGAATTGACCCGGTCGAAATCGACCGTGCCATGCAACAGTTGGCGTAATTCGCCGGCCGGGAGGACCGGCAAGCTCGCCGCAACGTCCGAACGGCCGGGGAGATGTCCGGCGAGCCAGGCGCGCAACCTGCGGCCGGGTCCAGCCCCCGCGCGCGCCGCTACCCTTCGGCTCAGCTCCTGCCAGAACTGCCGCAGCCGCAGCGTGCGCTCATGCGGCAGGTTGCCGGCGATAATCGCGGCATTGATCGCGCCGATCGCGGTGCCGGCGATCCAGTTCGGCCGGATCCCGCTGTTCTCGAGCGCGGCGTAGGCCCCGGCCTGATATGCGCCGAGCGCGCCACCGCCCGACAGGACCAAGGCGATGCGGTCAAAACGGGCCAAGCTCCTGTCGGATCGCGCGCGCGCCACAAGCTGCTCCCTCGCTCCGCCGCCAGTCCGAAACAACGACATGCGGCAGCGTTGGTTTCACCGGTGCTCGTCACAACCTTCGGGCAAGAAAGCGGCCCGGGGTGGAATGCCATCATAAGGGGTCGCGACCTAGCGTCCAGCCTTCAAACGCCGTTCCGATCATTTCTGTTCGGGAGATGACTTGGCCGGCACGGATCGCAGATACACCGCGATTGCCCGGCGGTCCTCCTCGCTCAGCCTGGAGGTGTTTTTGATGACCTCGGCCATGGCGCCCCCGACGAAGTCGAAATCCGGCGTGTGGCCATCCGTCAGCAGGCTGACAATGTCGTCCTCGTTCCAGTTGCCGATCCCGGCTTTGCCATCGGGAGTGATGTTTGGCACCTTCTTGCCGTCCGGACCAGCCGAGGTGCCGGCAAGAAAGCGGTCGGCATCAGGCGCCCCGAGCAGCGTGCGCGGGGTGTGGCAATAGCCGCAGCGGCCGATCGTGGCAACGAGATAGGCGCCGCGGTTCCATATCGGGTCTTTTGCCGGATCGGGCTGCCATGGCCCCGGTAATGGTGTCGCGACAACGGCGATCGCGGCCCGAGCGCGGGCCAGAAGCGCGGTCGAGCCGGCACCCGCGAGCCCGGGTCGGGACACCGCGGGCAGGCTGCCTAGAAAGGCCTTTATGTCGGAGAGATCGCGCTCGCTGAGCCGATTGTAGAACACAAACGGAAAGGACGGAACGTAATGCGAATCGTCCGGGGCAATCCCCCAGCGCATCGCACGACTGAAATCGGCATCGCTCCAGCCGCCGATCCCGGTCGCCCGGTCGGGCGTGAGGTTCGGCGTCGTGATCGTGCCGAACTCGCTCGGCAGCTGGCGCCCGCCGGCGTAGCGTTGGCCGCCATGGTCAGCATCCGTGTGGCACTGTTCGCAACCGGCCGCGGCGGCAAGATAGGCGCCTCGCGCGACCGCGTCCGGCTCAGCGGCCGGCGCGGCGGAGGCAGTGAGAAGCAGCAGAGAAAAAGCGAGAGCGCCGCCCTTATTTCTTGAGCTCTTCGCGGAATTTTCCGTGGCAGGCGCCGCAGCCATTTTTCCCGAGATCCGCAAAGGCCGTCTGAATGTTCGCCTTGTCGCCAGTCTTCACCGCTGCAAGGAGCGCTTCCGCCTTTCCGGCCGCGGTATCGCGATGCGCAAGGAAGTCTTTCCCGTCGCTCCATACCTCGGGTTTTGGGGCATACTTGCCGTCAGAACCCGGTCCCTCCGTTCCCGGGGGAAAGACGTCCGGTAATTTGCCCATGGTCTGGATGAGGTCGGTCGCAGCGGCCGTCGCCTTCGCCTGATCGGCTTTGTCGTCGAGATAACCCTTCACCGATCCCATGTCGCTGGCCTGCTCCTTCATCAGCGCCTCGCGATCCTTGATGACCTGTTCCTTGTCCACTGCCAGCGCCGTCGGCGAATTGACGGCCCCGATCGCGAGTGCGGCGCCCAGCGCAAGCAGCGTCAACGATGACCGCATAAGCCCCCCTTATTCACAAGTTCCCCTTGCCTTGGTCGGCAACTTACATTGCCGCACCATCAAAGCAAAGCAACCCCCCAGTGTCTCGGCCAAGCTGAAGCGCTGGTGAGGCGCGCCGCTGCCCGTCAGGTGATCGGCTGCTCGATATGGGTCTTAAACCCGGGCCGCTGGCGCAGCCGGTCATACCAGGCGCGCAGATTGTCGAGCGGGGCGCGCTCGATCGGGAAGGCGAACCAGCGATAGATCTGGGTCCCAAGCACGATCTCGGCGAGGCTCAGCTCCGAGCCGGCGAGATAAGCGCGGTCCTTGAGTTCGTCGTCGACGATCGTCCAGCCCGTCAGTGCGCGTCGCCGCGCCGCCTCGACCGCAGCCTGGTCGCGCGCCTCGGGCTTGGTGCGTACGAGGCCGAACAGCAACTGCCCCATCGGCGGCCCGATGACCGAAAGCTGCCAGTCCATCCAGCGCTCGACATGGGTACGGGCGGCAGGATCGCGAGGATAGAGTCGCTCGCCGTTGCGCGTGGCGGCGAGGTAACGGCAGATCGTGTTCGATTCCCACATGATCAGGCCGTCATCGATGACGGTCGGGACGAGACCGTTGGGATTGAGCTTTAGGTATTCGGCATCCTGATTGCCGCCAAACGGCCCGCCCCAATCGGTACGCTCAAACGGGATGTTCAGTTCGGCGCAGCACCACAGCACCTTTTGCACGTTGGAGGAGCTCGCGCGTCCCCAGATTTTCAGCATCGCCAGCCTCCTCCTCGCTAAATCCATGGTTAATGAGCCTCAGTTTCGTGGCGAGCGCAACTGCCGCGGCGCCGACATTCGGGTGTATAATCCGGACACGCCAGGGCCGCCTCTCCTAGTGCAGGACCTTCCGCCGGAGCGCCCCCATGATCCGCAGCTTTGCCGCAGCTGCTTTGTTCGTCGGCTCGATTGCCGCTGCCGCATTGGCGCAGCAGCCGACGCCAGCGTTTCCGGATGCGCCGCCGCGATCCATTCAGGGCGAACCGCTGCCGCCGATCGCGCCAGCCCCGCCGGAAGCGCCCGTATCGACACCGGCCCCTACCGCCTCACCCGCGGCCGCGCCGCCCGCAGGCATGCCAGCGCCAGCCGCGGCCGCGGCACCGTCCGGCCCTTCGGAGACGCGTGAGTTCTGCAGCCAATCAGTCGGCTATTCGCTCGCGAGCCGGGACACCCTCCCCTCAAACTATCGCGACTTTGTCGGCATCTGGAGCGACGCATCGTGGACGCCGCAACTGTGCGCGGCGCTGATCGTCGAGAACGTGCAGCCGGACGGCACCGCCTCGATCCTCTATATCTTCGGCCCGATGTCCTCGAATACACGCACCGCCGGCGGCATTCTGCGCGGCACCGGAGTTATCCGCGACGGTGAGCTGCGGTTTCAGAATTCCGATGGCAGCCAGTTCGCCTTTCGCCCGCTCTACGGGGATCTCGACGGCCGGCTGACGACGCCGCGCGGACAAAGCTATCAGACCGTGTTCAAGAAAACCCTGTGACGTGCGGCGCAAGCTCGACCAGCGCGGCACGAGATTGCAGGTCGCATTGCTACTCTTTCCAGTCCTGGCGGTTGCTGTGAGCTGGCCGCAACCTCGCCGGCTGTTCGCTGAGGATCGAGCGCGTCGGGACCATCCGCGATATGCGCGCCTGGCCGGCGATGTGTGGGTCGTTGACCCGCAAGATCATCCTTGGCCTCTGCACGCTCGGCGCCGGGCAATACCCGATTGCCCGCGACGACCGGGTGCGGGCGCAAGCGAGGCTCGATTGGCGGCGCTTCCTAAAGGACGTCTTCGCTGTACACTGAAGCACAAGCGCCGCATTGCTGCGCCGCAGCAGGCGGCGAGTTGACGCTGCGCGGCGGCATTCCTAGATTTTCTGCTCGCGGAGGTTGGACGACAGACAGATGACAAGATGGTCCGATCGCGACCGCGGGTTCCCGATCGGCGGTGGCGCGAGCACATGAAAAACGGAGAACCCATTCCTGTGGCGATACCGTCGCCGATTGGCGAGCTGAACCTGCGCAGCCGCGAAATCTTCCGGCGGATCGTCGACAGCTATGTCTTGAACGGCGAGCCGGTCGGCTCGCGCACCCTGTCGCGACTACTCGGCCAGCACCTGTCGCCGGCTACGATCCGTAATGTCATGGCCGATCTCGAAGAGGCGGGGCTGCTCTATTCGCCGCACACCTCGGCTGGCCGACTGCCGACCGAGGCGGGGTTGCGCCTCTTCGTCCACGGCCTGCTCGAAATCGGCAATCTGGCCGACGACGAGCGGCTCAACATCGAGAGCCTTTGCGCCGCGCGAGGCAGAAGCCTGGCGCAGGCCCTGGAGGAAGCGACGGCAGCGCTGTCGGGACTGTCGCATTGCGCCGGGATGGTGGTCGTGCCGAAGCAGGAGCGGCCGCTCAAGCACATCGAATTCGTCCATCTCGGCCCCGGCCGCGCACTCGTCGTCCTGGTCACCGAGGACGGGCTGGTCGAGAACCGGGTGATCGAGGTGCCGCTCGGACTGCCGCCCGCGACGCTGGTCAGCGCCGGCAATTTCCTCAATTCGCGGCTGATCGGCCGGACCATCGAGGAGGCGCGCACCGATATCGAGGAGGAGATCAGCTCGCACCGAGCTCAGCTCGACGAGCTGACCTCGAAAGTCGTCTCGACCGGGCTCGCCAGCTGGGCCGGCGGCGACAGCGAAAGCGCCCTGATTGTGCGCGGCCAGGCCAACCTGCTTGAGGACGTGACCGCGCTCGCCGACCTCGAACGGCTGCGCTCGCTGTTCGAGATGCTGGAAACCAAGGAAACCGTGCTGCGCCTGCTCGACGCCAGCAAGAAGGCCGAGGGGGTGCAGATTTTTATCGGCGCCGAAAGTCATCTCTTCGGCGTCGCCGGCTGTTCGGTGATTATCGCGCCCTATCAGAACAGCCGAGAGCAGATCGTCGGCGCGATCGGGGTCATCGGCCCCACCCGGATCAACTACGCCCGGATCATTCCAATGGTGGACTACACCGCGAAGGTCATCGGGCGGCTAATCGGATAAGTGAGCATGATCGACGACAAGGACGAAGCGGCCATTGCTGCCGCTGGCGCGCCGCCGGCCAACGATACGACCGAATTGCCGGACGAAGGTGTCGAGACCACGCCGGACCAGCGGCTCGCCACGGTCGAGGCCGAGCTTGCCGAGGCCAAGGATCGGCTGCTACGCGCGCTTGCCGAGGCGGAGAATACCCGGCGCCGCTTCCAGCGCGAGCGCGAGGACACGCTGAAATACGCGATCAGCGGTTTTGCCAAGGAGCTGTTGTCGCCGGTCGACAATCTGCGCCGTGCGCTCGAAAGCCTGCCCGAGTCGGAGGTGCAGGACCAGCGGGTGCGCAGCCTCCTCGAAGGCATCGCGGCGACCGAACGCGAACTGCTGGGTGCTTTCGAGCGCAATGGGTTGAGACGCATCGACCCGAAGGGCGAGCGTTTCGATCATAATTTCCATCAGGCGATCTTCGAGGCGGAACGCCCCGACATGCCGGCCGGAACTGTGGTCGAGGTGCTGCAGCCAGGCTATGTGCTGCACGATCGGCTGTTGCGCCCGGCCATGGTCGGGGTCGCCAAAGGCGGCGCCAAGCCCGTCGCCGAGGACAACGAGAGCGCCGCTTAGCTCGCCAAGGTCTCCGCCTCCGGGTCGTGCGCCCGGAAGTTGGCGACGGCACGGTCCCGGTCCGCGACGGCATAGCAATAGACGCAGCCATGCGGGCAGGTGTCGTAGGCGCCGATGTCGCGCGACAAGGCGCAGCGGCAGCCCGGACGATTGCCGCTTTCGCGCGACGCGATCGGGTGCTGCGCCACATCTGAAAGCCGCTCGGCATCGATGCAACGGGCCTCCCCCAGCCCCGGCCCGAGCAATTCGGGCTGGCTGCACAGGGTCGGCGCGATGCCATGATCGGCGGCGATCGCGGCGAGGCGCACGAGCAGGTCGCGTTTCTGCTCGGCCGGCGGGTCATGCCAGACGAACCCAGACCGCCGCGCGGCTCGGTCGAGATTGCGCCGGGTCTTACGATAGGGATGGACCACCGACAGCGCGACCTCGTCGACCGTCCCCGCCAGCGCGTGCGCAAGCTTGGCGAAGCTCGCCGCATGGGTTTCCGCATCCAGATCCGTGGCAAAGACGACCGGGTCATAGCGCCACACCGCGACGCGCGGGCCGAACCGGCGGCGCAGCTCGCGCAGTTGCGCTACCGCCTCCTCGGCGGAGATAACGGAGCTTTCGAGCGCGCGCGGATAGCCGGTCAGCGTGAACTGCACGGTGAATGGCGCCACCTGTCTGACCGCGTCGAGATCGGCCATCAGCGGCCGCATATTGCGGGTCCAAAAAACAAACCCGTCGACATCGCCGGGCGCGAGCGACACCTCGTGCACGCCGCCGCCATAGGGGTTCGCGACGCGGCAGTATCCCGCCCGCAGGCGCGCGACGAGCCACTGCGAATAAAACGCTGGGATATCAGTGCGGTAGCTGGCTGAGACGATCAAGCGAATGGGTCTTTCGATGCGGAAACTGCGAGCCGGCGCCGGTTGCAGCCCGCCGACCCCCCACATATATAATCCGCGCATCCGTTGCGTTACGGCTGCAACCCTTTCCGGGGGATCGGGACGGTGCTTTCCCGGGCCGGCCGGTCCTGCTTTTGAATGAGGACAGCATGAGTAAAGTCATCGGTATCGATCTCGGCACGACCAATTCCTGCGTTGCCGTAATGGAAGGCAGGAATGCCAAGGTCATCGAAAACGCCGAGGGTATGCGCACGACGCCGTCGATGGTCGCGTTCACCGATTCCGGCGAACGCCTCGTCGGCCAAGCCGCCAAGCGCCAGGCAGTCACCAATCCCGAGAATACGTTTTTCGCGATCAAGCGGCTGATCGGGCGCCGCTTCGACGACCCGATGGTCAAGCGGGACATGGATCTGGTCCCGTACAAGATCGTCCAGGGCGACAATGGCGATGCCTGGGTCGAGAGCCGCGGCAAGAAATACGCGCCGTCGCAGATTAGTGCCTTCATTCTGCAGAAGATGAAGGAGACCGCCGAGGCTTATCTCGGCGAGACCGTCGACCAGGCGGTCATCACCGTGCCGGCATATTTCAACGACAGCCAGCGCCAGGCGACGAAGGACGCCGGCCGCATCGCCGGCCTTGAAGTCCTGCGCATCATCAACGAGCCGACCGCGGCAGCGCTCGCGTACGGCATGGAGAAGAAGGGCAGCGGCACGATCTCGGTCTACGACCTCGGCGGCGGCACCTTCGATATCTCGGTGCTCGAGATCGGTGATGGCGTGTTCGAGGTCAAATCGACCAACGGCGATACCTTCCTTGGCGGCGAAGACTTCGACAAGAAGATCATCGATTACCTGGCCGATGAGTTCAAAAAGGAGCAGGGCATCGACCTGCGCAACGACAAGCTCGCCTTGCAACGCCTGAAAGAGGCGGCGGAAAAAGCGAAGATCGAGCTGTCGTCGTCGGTGCAAACCGATGTCAACCTGCCGTTCATCACGGCTGACCAGAACGGGCCGAAGCACCTCAACATCAAGCTGAGCCGGTCAAAGCTCGAGCAGCTGGTCGACGACCTGATCCAGAAGACGATCGAGCCCTGCCGCAACGCGCTGAAGGATGCCGGCGTGAAGGCGCCGGAGATCGACGAGGTGATCCTGGTCGGCGGCATGACTCGCATGCCCAAGGTCTTCGAGACGGTCAAGCAGTTCTTCGGCCGCGAGCCGCATCGCGGCGTGAACCCGGACGAAGTCGTCGCTATCGGCGCCGCGATCCAGGCGGGCGTATTGAAGGGCGAGGTCAAGGACGTTCTGCTGCTCGATGTGACCCCGCTGTCGCTCGGCATCGAGACCCTGGGCGGCGTCTTCACCCGGCTGATCGACCGCAACACGACGATCCCGACCAAGAAGAGCCAGACCTTCTCGACCGCCGAGGACAACCAGACCGCGGTGACGATCCGGGTGTTCCAGGGCGAGCGCGAGATGGCGGCCGACAACAAGCTGCTCGGCCAATTCGACCTGGTCGGCCTGCCGCCCGCGCCGCGCGGCATGCCGCAGGTCGAGGTCACCTTCGACATCGACGCCAACGGCATCGTCAACGTCTCGGCCAAGGACAAGGCCACCGGCAAGGAGCAGCAGATCCGCATCCAGGCTTCGGGCGGGCTCAGCGAAGGCGACATCGACAAGATGGTCAAGGACGCCGAGGCGCACGCCGCCGAGGACAAGGCACGGCGCGATCTGGTCGAGGCCAAGAACCACGCCGATGCGCTGATCCACACGACCGAGCGCAGCCTTACCGAGGCCGGCGACAAAGCCTCTGCGGAGGACCGCGAGGCGGTGCAGAGTGCGATCCAGGCGCTGAAGGATACGGTCGGCACCGACGACGCCGAGCAGATCAAGTCGAAGACCGAGGCCCTGGCCCAGGCCGCGATGAAGCTCGGTGAGGCAATGTACAAGGCGCAACAGGCGGCCGGTGGTGAATCCGCCGGCGGCCCGCAGGGTGGCGCTGGCGCCGGTCCGGGCGCCGGTGCCGGCGGTCACGGCAGCGACAAGGTCGTTGACGCCGATTTCGAGGAGGTCGACGATCAGAAAAAGCGCGGTTCAGGCTGATCTTGGAAGCCCTTGTCGGTGATCGCCGGCAAGGGCTCAACCCCGGCGGGAGGCCGCCGAGGTTGAGTCTCTTCGCGCAATCAGGGAGCCGGGCCTAAAGCGACCATGGCGAAACAGGACTTTTACGAAATTCTCGGCGTGTCCAAATCGGCCGATGCCGACGAGTTGAAACGCGCCTACCGCAAGCTCGCGATGCAGTATCACCCGGACCGCAATGCGGGTGACAAGTCGTCCGAGCAGAAATTCAAGAATTTGAACGAAGCCTATGACGTCCTGAAGGACGATCAGAAGCGCGCCGCGTATGACCGATTCGGCCATGCCGCCTTTGAGAACGGCAGCCGCGGCCCCGGCGATTTCGGGTTCGCCGGCGGGTTTTCCGGCGGCTTCGCGGACATTTTCGAGGAGATGTTCGGCGCGATGGGCACCGCCCGCCGGGGGCAGGCGGCCCCCAGCCGCGGCAGCGATCTTCGCTACAACCTCGAAATCGGCCTCGAAGAGGCCTTTCGCGGCAAGCAGACAGCGGTCCGCGTCGCCACCTTGGTCCCTTGCGACACTTGCAAGGGCAACGGCGCCGAACCCGGCTCGCGCCCGACCAGCTGCCGCACCTGCCACGGTCACGGCCGGGTACGCGCCCAACAGGGCTTCTTCACGATCGAGCGCACTTGTCCCTCCTGTCAGGGCTCCGGACAGGTCATCGAAAAACCGTGCAAGAGCTGCGGTGGCCAGGGGCGCGTCAGGCGGGAGAAGACGCTGTCGGTCAACATCCCGCCCGGGGTCGAGGACGGTACCCGAATCCGGCTGGCCGGCGAGGGCGAGGTTGGGCTGCAGGGCGCCGCGCCGGGTGACCTCTACATCTTCGTCAGCATCGCGCAGCACGCGATCTTTCAGCGCGACGGCGCCAACATCTTCTGCCGGGTGCCGATCCCGATGGCGACCGCCGCGCTCGGCGGCACGATCGAGGTGCCGACCGTCGAGGGCAGCCGGACCCGGGTCACTGTCCCGCCCGGGACGCAATCCGGCCATCAGTTCCGGCTGCGCGGCAAGGGGATGACCGTGCTGCGCTCATCGGTGCGCGGCGACATGTACATCCATGCCGTCATCGAGACGCCGATGAACCTGACCAAGAAGCAGCAGGAGTTGCTGCGCGAATTCGAGAAGGCCGGAGAAAGCCGCAAGACCAATCCCGAGAGCGAAGGTTTTTTCGCCCGGGTCAAGGAATTCTTCGAAGACCTGCGCGAGTAGCGCCCCTACCCTACCGCCTTCGTGTCATTCCGGGACGCCGCGCGGCGGCGAGCCCGGAATCCATATTCCAGAGGCCGGTGTTCTTGGATTCCGGGCCCGGCCCCTCGGGCCGTCCCGGAATGACTGCAGACTGCTTCAGAGATCGAGTTCCGGCTGCAGCGTCGCGGTGAAGGACGGGCGACGGGCGATCTCGTCGAGAAAAGCCAAGAGGCGCGGCCGCCCCGAGCGCCATTCCCAGACCTTATGGCGCCGCGCGGCGTTTTCGAGCGCGGCGCCGAGCACAATCTGCGCCGCGTCGAGCGGCCCTCCATAATGCCCCTCGCCGAGCGACCGTTCGAGCCCGTCGGCCACCCGGTCGGCACGGGCCTTTTCCAACGCGATAACCCCCGGCGTGCTCTGGCCGAAGCGCAGCTCGCGGTTCCACACGCTGATGCCATCCAGAAAGGCGATGGCGCGGCCGGTGTCGGCGAGCGTCTTCCAACCATCGGAGCCATCCATCGGCAGCAGCCGCCGGCCGTCATGCTGGGTGTCGAGATATGACAGGACCAGCAGCGTCTCCGTCAGGATCGTCCCGTCGTCGAGCTGCAAACTCGGCACCTTGCCGCCCGGGTTGTAGGCAAGCAGCGTCGAATTCGGGTCGCGCAGCGTGACCTCCTCCTCGGGCACCCGTCGGTCGAGCCCGGTTTCGCGCAGCACCACCCGAATGATCCGCGCATAGGGCGATCCCGACGCATAAAACAGCTTCATTGCACCGCCTCCCGCTTTTCGGCACCGTCGGCCGATAGGCTCACACGCGTAAGGGGCTGGCGTCCATGCCTCAATGGGACATCCTGATCTGCGGCGGCACGGTCATCAACGGCAGCGGCCGCGCCGGCGAGACCGCGGATGTCGCCATATCGGGCGGCCATATCGCCGCGATCGGCCCGGCGCTTTCCGGCAGCGCGGCGCGGGTCATCGACGCTGAAGGGCTGGCGGTCACCCCCGGCTTTATCGACATCAAAACCCATTCCGATTTTACCCTGCCGATCAACCCGAAGGCCGAAAGCAAGGTGCGCCAGGGGGTCACCACCGAGATCATCGGCCATTGCGGCTTTTCGGTCGCGCCCTGCCTGCCGGGCAAGGTGCAAATGCTGGCCGATTACCTGAGCGGCGGCGCGCCGTGGCTGCCGTTCTGCGAGACGAGCTTTCCCGACTACCTCGACAGCTTCCCGGGGGTCGCGGTCAATGCCGGGATGCTGATCGGGCACAATACGCTGCGGCTGATGACGATGGGTCTCGAAGACCGCGCCCCGACCGCAGCTGAGCTCGACCGGATGATCGCACTGCTCGACGAGGGGTTGCGTGCCGGCGCGCTCGGCCTCTCCACGGGCTTGTTCACCCCGCCCGGCAGCTTCGCCGAGCCCTCGGAGATCATGTCCTTGTGCGAGGTCGTGGCGCGACACAAGGCCGGCTATTTCACCCATATTCGCGACGAGTCGAACCGGGTCTTGGAGGCGGTCGAGGAAGCGATCGCGGTGGCGCGCGCCTATCCGATCCATGTCGAGATCGTCCACCTCAAATGCTCGGGGACCGACAATTGGGGGAAGGCGGCGCAAATCCTCGCCCGCATCGAAGCCGCGCGGGCCGCGGGCTGCGACATCGATTGCGATGCCTACCCCTATGCCGCCGGCGCCAATCCGCTGAAGAACCTGCTGCCGCCTTGGGTGCAAATCGGCGGCAACGAGGCGATGCTGGCCCGGCTCGCCCTGCCCGAGACCCGCGCCCGCATCGAGGCCGAGATCGCCGATCACGGGCTCAACAATTGGGGCCGGATTCCGTCATGGGAGGCGGTGCAGGTTTCGATCTCGCCGAATTTCCCGCAGACGGCCGGCAAGACCGTCGCCGCGCTCGCGGCCGAGCGCGGCGTCAATCCGATCGATCAGGTCTGCGATCATCTGATCGCCGACAACGGCGCGACGCGCGTGCTGATAACCTCGATCTCCGAGGACGATATCCGCACGATCGTGCGCTCGCCCAAGGCCCTCGTCGGCTCCGACGGCAATTGCGTCGCCGATTACGGCATCGTCGGCCAGGGCATGCCGCATCCGCGCTTCTACGGCACCTTTCCACGCGTCATCGGCCATTACGTCGGCGAGGAGCGGCTGTTGCCGCTGGAACAGGCGATCCACAAGATGACCGGCGGCTCGGCGCGGGCGCTGAAGCTCAAGGACCGCGGCCTCTTGCAGGAGGGCTGGCGCGCCGATGTGGCGATCTTCGATCCGGCCGAGTTCAAGGACCAGGCGACCTATGCCCAGCCGCATCGCTACCCGACCGGCGCGCGAACCACCGTCATCGTCAATGGTACGGTCGTTGTCGACAACGCCACGCACACCGGCGCCATCCCCGGCATGGTCCTCCGCCGCGCCCCGGACGGCACGGTCGGGTAGGCCGACTCACTCGATTGCGGCGTGGACGAGATTGCTGATGCGGTCGAGCCGCGCCGAGTGCCACGGATCGGGCTGCACGAAATTGGTTATATAGGCGAAGGAGACACCGGAGGTCGGGTCGCCCCAGCAATAGGAGGTGCCGACCCCGCCATGGCCGAAGGTTAGCGGGTGGGCGATGCTGCCGAGTCCGCGGATGCGCGGGGTGGTGCCGCGCGAATGCGGGCCGAGGCCGCGATGCATCGGGATGCCGGCCATCGCCTCGTCCGGCCGGTCGCCGGTGAAGTCCCGCGTCACGTATTCGATCACCCGCTTCGAGAACAGCCGCACCGCGCCGAGCCGGCCGCCCCCGATCATCATCTGGTAGAAGGCGGCCATCGCCCGGGCGGTGCCGAAGCCGCCGCCATGCGGCAGGCCGGCTTCGCGGAATTCTGGACTGTTGTCGCGCGTCTCGGCACCCTCGATCGCGTGGACGTCGGCGCAGCGCTCCTGCTGCTCGCGCGGCACACCGACAGAGAGCTCGTAATCGAGACCGAGCGGGCCGATCACCCGCTGGCGGATCACGTCGCGATAGTCGCGCCCGGTCGCCGCCTCGATGACCATCGCCAAGGTCAGATGGGCGCTGCGGCCATGGTAGTGCAGCTTCGAGCCGGCCGGCCATTCCGGGCGGAAATCGCAGACCTCTGCGCGCATGCGCGCGTGGTCGGCCCAGCTCTCGCGGCTGACATTGGCGCTTGGAAACCCGGCCTGATGGGTCGCGACCTC
This sequence comes from Allostellaceae bacterium, assembly GCA_036008175.1. GTDB lineage: Bacteria > Pseudomonadota > Alphaproteobacteria > ATCC43930 > CGMCC-115725 > DATARH01. Next base: position 10,543 of record DASYOB010000155.1, on the reverse strand, counting down.
GAACAGCGTGATGTCGTCCTTGCCGTGTGTAGCGAATTCCGGAAGGTGATCGGCGACGCGGTCGTGGAACGACAGCAGGCCCTCCTCGACCAGGCTCCACACCGCCGCCATGGTCAGAACCTTCGTGTTGGAAAACAGAAGCCAGAGAGTGTCCTCGATCGCCGGCACCGGGTCAGGGTCGATGCGCGCGTTGCCATAGCTCTTGTAAAGGGCGAGTTCGCCATTCCGGGCGAGCGCGATCTGGCAGCCAGGGTAGCGCCTCTCGTCTATATGTTCCCGGATCAGCCGGTCGAGATCGGCGAGCGGACGTGATCGGAAATGCAGCGCCGCGGGAGTGCTCTGCGGCAGCGGGAACTCGCTCGTCATCGACATACACTCCGTTACCGACGGGGTTGCCCCGGAGCGATGTTCGCTTGATGCGGCCGCGCTGTCGAGTCGGCCGGAGCAGTGACGGCGATTAGATCTGAGGCTTCAGTCGCGTCGATAGGGATAACAGCGAGCGCGTTCGAGCGTCATCCCATAATGCTGCCCGAGCGCGCGAATCGCGTCGCCCTGCTCGGGATAGGGGTCGGCATTCCCTGGTCCGACAATGATGGGGCGGAAGCTGCGGTCATCGCGGCCGTTGGGCGGCAGCATCGCCGTGGCGAGCGGGTTGCCGTCCCCGTCGCGCAACGTCAGAAACAGCGGCATCTCGCGCTGGATATGCGCCTTGAGCCCGATTTCCTGCTCGAAAAAGACATTCGAGATGGGGCGGAAGCTCTGCGCCGCCTTGTCCTGCTCCTTGCGAAAATATTTTTCGACGGCATGGCGCATCGTCTCGGATTCAGCCAGCGCCTCGGCTTCGGCCTCGATCCGAAACCACGTCTTGCTGCCCGGGGCATCGCAAACGTACCTCATGCCTCCTCCCACCATGGTTTCCGGCCCGCCATTAGTCTCGGGCCGGCATCGCGAAAGTTGGATGCGACCTCGACAGAAGCAAAATCCGGAGTCCGAAGCCTGTCAACAGCAACTTCGAAGATGGCACCGGGTGGACGGTTCAAGCGCGCGTTAGAACTACCCGCTTCAGCGCCGGCGGGCACGGTCGGCTTGGGAGCCGGCCGGCCGCCGCGGCGCTGGCGTTACGGTGCCTCGGCGCGACCGTTCCGCGACTTGCTCCGGAGAAAGCGGCGGCTCGGTCCACTCGCGCCACAGCGCGACGAGCGCCGCCATCATCGCCGGCCCGAGAAACAACCCGAGAAACCCCATCGTCCGCAGACCGCCTAGAAGGCCGAGCAAAACCAAAAGAAACGGCAGCCTGGCGGCGCCGCCGATCAGAACGGGGCGGATGAAATGATCGGCGATGAAAACGATGGCGCTGCCGAAGGCCAGGACGACGATGCCGCCGACCGTATCGCCGGTGGCAAGGAGATAGAGTCCGGCGAGGCTGTAGACCACCGGCGCGGCGAACGGGATCACCGCGGCGACCCCGGTCACCGCGCCGACCGACGCCGGATAAGGCAGTCCGACCGCGAAATAACACAGCCCGAGCAGGACGCCCTCGCCGAGCCCGACCAGTACCAATCCATTCACGGTGCCGTGCACCGCGGCGATCATCTGGCGGGCGATCCGCTCGCCGCGCAGCCCGATCACGCGGTCGCTCAAATCGCGCAGCCTTTCGGCCAATGCGCCGCCGTCGCGGAACAGAAAAAACAGCGTCAGCAGCGTGAACAGCAGGATCACCAGTCGGTGAATCACCTCGCCGGCATACTCACGGGCGGATGCGGTCAAGGTCCGGAGGTTTACCCGACCGATCATCTCCTCGGCCGCAACCGGGTCGCTCAGGCTGGTTTGCCACCAGTCGGTCAGCGTCGGGCCGAGGAACGGTATCGCGCCGAGCCATCCCGGCGCGGGGATCCCGTGATGACGAGCGTTGACGATGAATTCGAAGACGTAATGACTTTCATGCGCCAGCGCGATGCCGAGCACGATAAGCGGCGCGCTGAACACGATGCCTACCGCGACCGTCGCAAGCAGCGGCGCCAAGACCCGCTCGCCGGCGCCGGGGAACAGCCGCAACATGTGCCTGTATGACGGCCAAAGCGCGATCGCCAGCACGCCTGCCCAAGCAAGGGCAGCGAGAAACTCTTCGAGTATCCAGACGCCGAATGCGACGAGCGCCGTTGCCAGCGCAATTCGGGCTGCGGTTTGGAGCGATGGCGCGGCGGCGGGGGGAGCGGCGGGATCGGGCTCGGTCACTGCTGGCCCTTTCTGATCGGGTCGCGGTCAGTCTATGCGAACCAAGGGTTGAAGGCACGCGACCGGCTCGGGTGGGGGCCAGGTCACCTGCGACTGACATCGAATGGGCGCGTCATGGCCTTGCCTGCCGCCGCCCGGGGACATAGGCTTGGGAATTCGGCGCACGCGGGCTGCCGATAGAATGAAGGGGCGATTGGATGGCTTATACGCTCGAACAGTTTTCGGCCGACTGTCACCGCGTCCTGGTCGCGGATCCCGGGCCGGAAGGGCGCAAGAAGGTCTGCGCTCTGGTAAAGCAGGCCTGCACGGACCCGGAATTCGTCAGCAAGCATCTGCCGGAGAGCGGGCCGGAGCGGAAGATCCTGTATGAGGACCCGGAACTCGGCTTTTGCATCCTCGGCCATGTCTATCAGGGCGCAAAAGAAAGCGCGCCGCATGATCACGGTCCGACCTGGGCGATCTACGGCCAGGCTTTCGGCGAGACAATCATGACCGATTACCAAAAGCTGGCACCCGCGAGCGAAGGAGTGACCGGCAAGGCACGCCCAGTCCGGGACTACAAGCTCACGCCGGGCGACGCCTATGTCTACAACGAGGGCGATCTGCACTCGCCGCGGCGCGACGGCGCGACCCGGCTGATCCGGATCGAGGGCCGCAACGTCGAGAAGATCCGGCGCTATCCGTATCAGCGGGTCAGCGACGCCGCCGTCGCCGCGCAGTAGAAACCGCGTAACCTCCCTCTCCGCCCTTCGGCGCGGAGAGGGAGAAGCTAGGGTCAGCCGCCGAGGGCGCCCTCGGTATTGACATAGACCGCATAGAGCGACTGGCTCGCCGCCATGAACAGGCGGTTGCGCTTCATCCCGCCGAAACACAAATTGGCGCAGCGCTCGGGCAGCGCGATCCGGCCGATCAACTTGCCGTCCGGGGCGAAGACGACGACCCCGTTCAGGTCGGGCCCGGTGCCCCAGCCACACCACAGATTGCCGTGCACGTCGCAGCGGAAGCCGTCGGGCGCGCCGTCGCCAACATCGCCGAAGAGCTTTCCGTTGGCGAGCTTGGTGCCATCCTCGACGACGTCATAAACGCGGATGGCACGCGGCCGGGCGCGCGACTCGACGATATACATGCGGGATTCGTCGGGGGAGAAGCAGAGGCCGTTCGGTCCGTTGATGTCGCCGGCGACGACCGTCGCCCGCCCGGTGCGCGGGTCGACCCGGTAGACATTCGTCGGCAGCTCTGGTTCGGCTTTGCCACCTTCGTAATTGCTCAGGATGCCGAAGGGCGGGTCGGTGAACCAGACCGACCCGTCCGATTTGACGACAACATCGTTCGGCGAATTGAGCGGATTGCCGTCGACCCCGTCGAAGCGGTTGCAGATGACCGTGATCGAGCCGTCATGCTCGGTGCGGGTCACTTGTCTCGCGCCGTGCTCGCAGGTCACGAGCCTGCCCTGGCGGTCGCGGGTGTTGCCGTTGGCATAGTTCGACGGCTTGCGGAAAATGCTGACCGCCCCCGTTTCCTCGTCCCATTTCAGGATGCGGTTGTTCGGGATGTCGCTCCACAGGAGGCTGCGCAGATCGCCGAACCAGACCGGACCCTCGCTCCAACGGCAACCGGTATAAAGCCGCTCCACCGCGGCATTGAATGGAGGCCGTATAGCTTCGAAGCGCGGATCGAGCGTGACGATCGCAGGATCTGGATAGGATTGGGCCGGCTGCCATCCGTCGCTCATCGCCGCTCCTTCCTCAACTGTTCTCGCATCGCCGTCTTACGCCGGCGGCGGCGCGAGCATGGAAGGTTTTCAGCGAGCGCTCAAGTGAACCTCGCTCACAGGGCGAGGCTTTCAAAGGTCGCCGGCGAAACCCGCAAAGGTGCCGTTGAGCCAGGTGCCGATCGCGCTCATGCCGGCGATACCGGCGACCGAGATCAAGATCGCGATCAGAGCATACTCGATCGCCGTGGCTCCCGAGCTGTCGCGCCAAAATGCCGAGAAAAGCGCACGCATCCGTCGCAATCCGCCCTTTGGAAGAGGCCGGGATACTGCACGACAATTCTTAAGCGTGGATTACGAAAATCCGGCCCGCCACGTCGATCGCATCGAGAGAATGAAACGTTTAGTTAAAGAGAAGCCTGTCTTGGAGGAGAAAATGCCAGGCATGCTTGGTACTTCGTGCCGAGCAGTTCTCGGGTCGCTCGCTCTCGTCGGCCGCGCCGCGAGCGCCCGTCTCACAGGTTTCGCCGGGTGAAGCGGCGCCGGCTGCGCTACGATCAGTGCAGCACGCCGTGTTCCTTCCGTCCCATGGTGCCCTATGAGCCAGCTCGACCCGATCCCCTATTCCGACGCACAGATCCGCTCGATCCTTGAACGCGTGCGTACCATCGCAATGGTCGGCGCCTCGTCCAACTGGAACCGGCCGAGCTACTTCGTGATGAAGTATCTGCGAGGGAAAGGCTACCGGGTGATCCCGGTCAATCCCGGCATCGCCGGCCAGGAACTGCTCGGGGAAAGGGTTTACGCCTCGCTGCGCGACATTCCCGAGCCCGTCGACATGGTCGACGTGTTTCGGCCGGCGGCCGAGACGCCGGCAATCGTCGAGGACGCGATCGCGATCGGCGCGCCGGTGGTGTGGATGCAGCTGGGCATCCGCAACGACGAGGCGGCGGCCATGGCCGAGGCCGCCGGCATCGAGATCATCATGAACCGCTGCCCGAAGATCGAGTTCGGCCGGTTCGGCGGCGAGTTGTCGTGGAGCGGGGTCAACAGCGGCATCATCCAGAACCGTGCCCCGCAGGCGCCGCGGCCTCGCCCGGCCCGCGAACGGCCGGCGCCGTCGCACAATCAGAGCTACGGCTTCGAGACCCGCGCCGTGCACGCCGGCGCCGCGCCCGATCCGGCGACCGGCGCGCGCTCGACGCCGATCTACCAGACGACCTCCTACGTCTTCGAGGATGTCGATCACGCCGCATCGCTCTTCAACCTGCACAATTTCGGCTACATCTATTCGCGCCTGACCAACCCGACCGTGGCGGTCCTCGAAGAGCGCATCGCCAGCTTGGAGGGTGGCCGCGCCGCGGTCGCCGCGGCGTCGGGCCATGCCGCGCAGTTTCTGACGTTCTTCACGATGCTGCAGCCGGGCGACGAGTTTGTCGCTTCGCGCAATCTCTACGGCGGCTCGTTGACCCAGTTCGGCCTGTCCTTCCCGAAGCTCGGCTGGAAGTGCCATTTCGTCGATCCGACCGACCCGGAGAATTTCCGCCGGGCGCTGACGCCAAAATGCAAGGCGATCTTCTTGGAGCTTCTCGCCAATCCCGGCGGCATCATCGTCGATATCGAGAAGGTGGCCGCCATCGCGCACGAGGCCGGCATCCCGTTGATCGTCGACAACACATTGGCGACGCCGTATCTGTGCCGACCGTTCGAATGGGGCGCCGATCTGATCGTCCACTCGACAACCAAGTTCCTCGGCGGCCACGGCGCCGCGCTTGGCGGCATGGTGGTCGAGTCGGGGAGGTTCGACTGGTCGCAGGGCGACCGTTTCCCGTCATTGACCGAGCCGGAACCGGCCTATCACGGCCTCAAATTCTTCGAGAATTTCGGCGATTTCGCCTTCACCACCAAAGCGCGCGCGGTGGCATTGCGCGATTTCGGGCCGACGCAGTCGCCGATGAACGCCTTCTTGACGCTGACCGGTATCGAGAGCCTGCCGGTGCGCATGGACCGGCATGTCGATAACGCGCAGAAGGTGGCTGAATTTCTCGCTCAGCATCCGCGCGTCGCCTGGGTCTCCTATGCCGGGCTCAAAACCAGCCCCTATTACGAACTGGCGCGGAAATACTTGCCGAAAGGTCCGGGCGCGGTCTTCACCTTTGGGGTCAAGGGCGGCTACGAGGCCGGGGTCAAGATGGTCGAGAGCGTGCGACTGTTCTCCCATCTCGCCAACATCGGCGACACCCGCAGCCTGATCCTGCACCCGGCCTCGACGACGCACCGGCAACTCTCCGACGAACAGCGCCTTGCCGCCGGCGCCGGGTCCGATGTGGTGCGCCTGTCGGTCGGGCTCGAAACCGCCGCAGACCTGATCCGCGACCTCGACGAGGCGCTGGCTGGGACGGCGGTCTGATCTGCGTATCGGGCGGGTGTCACCGATCGCTGCCCCCATGCTACGGTTCCGCTCTCTTCACCCCCAACCAAAACCGGAGGAAACCATGGCGCAATCGCAACCAAGTTCGGCGCGCGACGCGGTCCGCAATGTCGTGCCCGACCTGATCGGCTACACCGAGAAATGGCTGTTCGGCGAGGTGTGGGAGCGCCCGCAACTATCGAAGCGCGACCGCAGCCTGATTGTCGTCGCGACGCTGATCGCGCTCGGCCGCGAAAAACAACTGGTCGGCCATCTCGAGCGCGCGCTCAATAACGGGCTCACCAAAACGGAGCTTAGCGAGGTCATCACCCATCTCGCCTTTTATGCCGGCTGGCCGGCCGCGATGACCGCGGCGCTCGTCGCCAAGGACGTGTTCGAGAAAAAGTAGCCGCTTTCCGCACCTCCCTAATTGGTCACCCGCGGGCTGGACCCGCGGGTGACGAAAAAAGTGAACCGGCCGGGGCCGGTTGAAATGGACCTCCTTCCCTGGGAGACTCACATGAAAGTCGGTTTTATCGGGCTTGGCACGATGGGCGCCAGCATGGCGGCCAACCTGCAGAAGGCCGGTTTCGAGCTCGTCGTCCACGACATCCGGCGCGCCGCCGCCGAGCGGCACCTCGCCGCCGGCGCGGTCTGGACCGACAGCCCGAAGGCGCTCGCCGAGCAATGCGAGGTGATCTTCACCTCGCTGCCCGGGCCGCCGGAGGTCGAGCAGGTGGCGCTCGGGCCCAACGGCCTCCTCGCCGGCATGAAGGACGGCAGCGCCTATTTCGACCTGTCGACCAATTCGCCGACCCTGGTTCGCGAGCTGAACCGGCGCTTTGGCGAGAAGCACCTCTACATGCTCGACGCGCCGGTCAGCGGCGGCCCGCGCGGCGCCGCCTCCGGCCGGCTGGCGCTGTGGGTCGGCGGCGACGAGCAGATCTTCAACCGCCACAAGAAGGTGCTCGACGCGATCGGCGACCAGGCCCGCTATATCGGCCCGATCGGCGCCGGCTCGGTGGCGAAGCTCGTGCACAATTGCGCCGGCTATGCGATCCAGACCTGCCTTGCGGAAGTGTTCACGATGGGGGTCAAGGCTGGCGTCGAGCCGCTTGCTCTATGGGAGGCGGTGCGTCAGGGCGCCGGCGGCAGGCGGCGCACTTTCGACGCGCTCGGCGACCATTTCCTGACCGACAGCTACGACCCGCCGGATTTCGCGCTGCGCCTGGCACACAAGGACGTGACCCTCGCCACCCAGCTGGCGCGCGAGCTCAAGGTCCCGATGCATATGGCCAATCTTGCGCTCGACGAGTTGACCGAAGCGCTGAACCGGGGCTGGGAGGGCCGCGACTCGCGCGTCGCGATGCAGCTGCAAAAGGAGCGCGCCGGGGTCACGATCAAGGTCGACCCCGCGCAGGTAAAAGCTGCGCTCGAACGCGACGGCAAAACCTAGCGCCAAACCCTAACGCAAAGTTCCGGCGGGCAGGAACGAGGTCGGCAGCGGCGGCGCGCGGCGGTGCAGCCGGCGCAGCAGATAGCCGAGACCGAGTCCGGCGACGATCAGCCCGACGCCGATCAGCGGCCGGTGCGCGATCCAGGCGGCGGCGATCACGATCAAGGTCAGCGGCACGGCAATCATCAGCGCCATCAGGAATGTACCGATCCCGACGAGATCCTCGAACAGCGGAATGACGCCGACCAGCACCGACAGCGGGCTGCCCATCAGCCAGAACCCGATCAGCATCGCGACGAAGCCGACCACGCGCAGGATCCAGGTCAAGACACTTTCCTCGTGCGCCTTCTCCTTGAACATGACATTGGCGGGGACAACGCCTGGTTCCGCCAGCCCGATCTTGTAGCCGCCGGAATCGCTGAATGGCGCCAACGTGCCGCCGGTTTGCGCCGCGACGACGCTCATCGTCTGCGCCGGAACGGCCCTGTAGTGAACCCTGATGTCGCCGATTGCCGGCGCTGCCGGGTCGTCGCCGCGGTAGAGCATGTCGCCGGTCTTGCGGTAGCCGGCCGGCAGGCTCGCCGGTTCTCCCGGATCGAAATCGGTGAACGCCGAGACCGCGTCCAGCACGGCGCGGTCGACGCGATAGGCCCCGAGCCGCGCGTCCTGGCTATCGATCGTTGCCGAGCCGATCGGCATCGCCGGGTTGCCATGCCCGCCGGGTTCGTGAAAATGGCTCGAATCGAGCGGGTGATCGGTCCATTCCTTGCGATAGGAATAGGTCGTCTCGGTGGTCTCGGAGCCACCCAAATTCTTGTGTGAATGCGACTCCTTGTGCTCGACCCACTGGAACATCTCGACCGTGCGCCGCAGTCGCAGCAGATTGTCGGCGCCGACGCCGAAGGCGGTGTCCCGCGCCGGCGCCTTGGTTTCCATCATCCCGGAAAGGTGGACCAGCTTGCCGTCCTTGGCGGGATCGACGGCATCCGCCTGCGCCTCGACCAGTTGTCGCGCTCCGCGGTCGAGGGCGCGGATCGCCTCGACCGCGCGCCCCTCGTTCCACCACAACAGGATGATGCTGCCGATCACCAGCAGGATCCCGATCAGCGCGCCGACAATGCTTTGCCCGATGCGCTGCAGCCAGCCGGTCGTCGTCACCTCGGTGACGCTGTCGCTCGAGAAATCGTCGCTCATAGAAAAGGTGCTCCGGTATCGGCTCAGGGCAAGCGAGATGATATCACGGCGCTACCGATTTCACACCGCGCCGCCGCAGCGTTGTACGGCGGCGAGTCGATGCTTGCACGTGACTTACCGGACGGCAAGGTGTTGACTCCGTACGAGTAACAACAACCTTCCGCGAGACGACAAGTGCCGCGCGAGCAACTGCATTACAGTACGACCGCCAAAGTGTTTCATTGGCTTATCGTGGCGCTGCTGGCCGTCCAGCTGCCGCTTGGCTGGCTGATGCCGGGTGTTCGGCGCGGCATGCAGCCGGGCACGGTAATGTCGGTGCACATTTCGATCGGCATAACGGTGCTGGTGCTGATCGTGCTGCGCTTCATCTGGCGGCTGACGCACCCGGTTGCCCCCGAGACCAACCTCCCGGGTTGGCAGCGGCTCAGCTCCGAACTCGTCCACTGGCTGCTTTATGTCGTCGTGTTCCTGACCGCGCTGAGCGGCTGGTTCTTCGAATCGGGTCGAGGCTGGACGGTCTGGCTGTTCGGGTTTGTGCCGTTGCCGCGTCTCATTGCCGAAGGGTCAGCGATCGGCCGCAGCCTCGGTGAATTCCATTCCACGCTGACCTGGGTGTTGCTCGGCCTGATCGGCTTTCACGTTCTAGCCGCGGTCGTGCACCTTTTCGTCTACCGGGATCGTGTTATGTACCGGATGCTGCCGGGCTGAGCCTCCCAGTTGGCGACCGGAAACCGAGGCCCGCATGACCGGATTGGTCGGCTGTGGAGCTTTTGCACGGTAAGGCGAACAACGAATCGTTAAAAATGCCCCCGAACCGTGCCATTATCGCCGCAAGCTCGTCTTACCTTACCGCGCGGCCGAATTGAAAGTTGTACCGATGAAGCGTCACTTAAACACATTGGCGCTAGCTGGCCTTCTCGCGGCCGCAGCGCCGGCTTGGGCACAAGCGCCGGTTACTCCGACCAGCCCGAACGATCCGGCCAGCAAATCCCTCGGCTGGATCGAGGCGGCGCCCGGATCGCAAGCGGCGAACCCCGCTTCTGCGGCTGCCGAGCCGGGGCCTGTACCCGGACCGGGGCGAATCAACCCGCCTCCCGCAGCGACCGAGGCAGTGGTTGCCCCTACATCGCCGTCGGCCAACCCATCGCCGCCAACGCCCGAAACGCGAGCCGCGACTGGATCACAGAAGACCAATCCCGCCTCGGAAACGACCCAGAAAGTCCCGGCGCCGCGTCCAAAGCAGGCGCAGCAACATCCGCACGAGGAGCATGAGGCCCCCCGCGACCGCGGCCGGTCGACCAAGGCCAGCGACAACATGGCGAACCAGTTGAACAGGCAGGAGCTGGGCAGCATTTCGGCCGGAACCCCGGCGCCCGCCGCCGCTCGCCACTAGGACCGCGCCGATGCGGATAGCGATGATCGGGACCGGGTATGTCGGCCTGGTGTCGGGGGCGTGTTTTTCCGAGTTTGGCGTGTCGGTTGTCTGCGTCGACCAGGACCGGGCGAAGATCCTTCGGCTGGAGCGGGGCGAGATGCC
>DASYOB010000154.1:0-16902 GCA_036008175.1 Allostellaceae bacterium | reverse complement strand
TTACAGCGGGCTGAATTACACCACTTTTATGACCACCGGTTATCACTTCTTCAATCAAGGGTTTACGATCACGCCGCTCGCTTCACTGCAGTACACCCATGTGGATCTGGATCGCTATACGGAAACAGGCGCCGGTGATGTCGATCTGAACGTGAATTCCCAGAGTTACGATTTCGTCGAGTCCGGCTTGGGAGTGAAGGTAGCGCGTCCCTTCGCCTATAATGACGGGACCTATGTTCCCGAGATGCATTTCAAGTGGTTTCGCGAGCTCGTCAACCCGACCTTCGAAAACACCGCGGCGTTCACGGCCGCAGGCTCGCCGTTTTTTACAACTCCGGGAATGAAGGCAGGTGACAATACTTTCGATCTCGGCGTCGGCCTCCAACTCCTCTCGTGCGACTGTACCGCAGGGAATTGGTCGGTTGAAGCCGTTTACGACCACGAGTGGAGAAGCCGCTGGTCAGGTTCACCGCCCGTTTCTAGCGGCGAGATCGACAAGGACGGGGCGATCGTCACCCGGCGCATCCAGGACGGACGTTGCGAGCCCTGGATTGCCGACGGGCGCGGGAATGACGCTTGCGCAGCGTCGGAATTATTGTGCCGACGCTGCGTTGAGGCGTTTCCAGAGGCTGCTTAGACGACGTGGAAGACGTACAGCAGAATGATGATCGGGATCGGGATCCGGAGCAGCCAAAGCAGAATTCCGCGTCCCACGGTTTGTTATTCTTTGTCTGGTGCGAGCAACGCCGTGTTGTCGGCTTACTTCTTGCCGGCGATGTCGCGGGCGGCGTCCTTGACCTTGCCGATGGCGCTGCGCACGCGGCCTTCACCCTTGTCGACCTTGCCTTCCGCCTCGAGATCGCGGTCGCCGGTCATCTGCCCGGCCTTTTCCTTGACTGTGCCGGTAGCCTTCTTGAGGCCACCCTCGATACGTTGCCGGTCCATTGATATTCCTCCGGAAGCCAATGTGTCTTGAAAACATGCCCTGGAGGAAGGCGGTTCCGGCCGCGGCAATATCGGCCCCGTCAGCTCTGGCTGAAGTTTCGCCGCCACACCGCAGCCAGACGCGGTTCCGCGTCAACGTGCAAGGCAACCGCGTGCAGTCGCGGGCACGAGGCCGCGAACCAGGCGCGCCGGGGCCGCCACTGCGTCATAACGCCGACATAGATATCCAACGCAGAGAAGCGCTCGCCGAGAAACCAAGGCGCGCCCGCGGCGCCTTCCGCCTGCGCCCAGAGCCGCAGCGCATAAGCGTCGACGTTCGCCCTAAAACCCTGTTGCGCCTCTTCACCCGGCACAAAGCGGGCGGGATCGTCGGCATAGGTGAACGTGGGATAGACGTTGGCGACTAGAAACACCAGCCAACGCAGGAATGCGGGACGCAGGTTTTCCGCAACGGTCGGCACCAGATCGCGGCTGCCCGTCACGTCGGCCAGATGCAGCGTGATCGCCGCGCTCTCGGTCATCACTTGGCCATCGGGGAGCACCAGCGTCGGCACCTGCGCCAGCGGGTTCACCGCCCGCAACGTCTCCCGCGCCCCAGCCGATTTGAAAAGATCGTCGACGTCTTCGGTCTCGTAGGGGAGTCCGTACCAGGCAAGCTGCGCTTCAACCAGCGCCGAGCCCCAGCCAGGGCGACCGAACAGCTTGTACATGAGCGCCACTCCCGCCTTTCGTGCAGAATAATCGGCCGCCGCGCCCCTGACCATCACTCGGCCGACGGCCCGGTCTTCGCACTCATTGCTGTGCTCCTCATCCGCTCGATTCTGCTCCTCGGCTAACACAAAAACGGCCCGATAGATCGCTGTCGCGGAACCATGGGGTGGACCCGGTGTTTACCGGCGACCGTTCAGGGGGAATCGGCATCACAGAGAGCAAGATCGGCGACACGGTCTTGATGGCGTCGAGCCGCAAGCCTTCGCAGCAGGCGCTGGCCGAGGTCGTCGCCGGCAGTGTCTATACGGACGCGCTGATCCGGGCGCCAGATGGGCGGGCGCCGCGGATCCTTGTCGGCGAGAGTGATCCCGATACACGCGAGCGGCTCCAGCGGGTGCTCGCTTCCGCCGGATGTCGAGTCGAGACGGCAAGCGACGGTCGGGCGGCGTTTGCGGCCGCTCTCAATGATCCGCCCGATCTCGTCATTGCCGAGGCAACCTTGCCGCGTCGCCACGGTTATAGCTTGCTGCGGCAGTTGCGCGGCAGTCCGACGACCTGCTGGCTGCCGATCATTCTGCTGTCCGCCGAAGCCGACGAGGCGGCGAAGCAGGAGGCGCTCGACGCCGGCGCCGACGATTATCTCGGGAAGCCGTTCGGGGCGCGCGAGTTGCTGTCGCGCATCGGGCTGCATTTGGCGATGGCACGGGTCGGCCGCGAGGCGAACGAGGCGGTCCGCGCCTCCGAACGGCGTCTCGGCGAGGTGCTGAGCGCGGTCGGCGAGGCGGTCTATGCGATGGACCGCGATCAGCGCATCCTGTTTGCTAACCGGAAGGCGCTCGAACTGTGGAACAGGCGGGCCGATGAAGTCGTCGGGCAGCCGCTGCTCGATGCCTTTCCCGGCATCGAGCATGGCGAGCCTTACAGGGCGTACCAACAGGTACTGGCGGCAGGAGCGCCGATCCATCTCGAAACCGTCGCGCCGGCGATGGCGAACCGCTGGATCGGACTGGACGTGCATCCCGCGCCGGAAGGCGGACTCGTCGTCGCCTTCCGCGACATTGATGAACGCAAGCGGGCCGAGGCACGGCTCAAGGAGAGTGAAGAGCGGCTGCGCGAGACCAACGAACTGTTGGAGCGACGCGTCGCCGAGCGCACCGCCGAGCTGGAGGCCGCCAACCGGCGGCTCGCGGCGCAGATCGAGGAGCGCGAGCGCGCCGAAGCTCAGCTTCGTCAGGCTCAGCGGATCGAGGCGGTCGGCCAGCTGACCTCCGGGGTCGCGCACGATTTCAACAATCTGCTGACCGCGGTCATCGGCAATCTCGAATTGCTCGAAACGCGGCTCGGCAAGACCGACGATCATTCCGCGCGACTCCTCGCCGCGGCCGAAGCCGCAGCCGAACGCGGTGCTCGGTTGACCGCGCAGCTCCTCGCCTTCTCCCGTCAGCAGCGGATGAGCCCGGAGCCGGTCGATCTCAACCGGGTCGTGGATGCCATGGGCGAGCTGTTGCAGAGCACGATCGGCGCTACGACCAGCATCGAGACGCGGCTGTCGCCCGATCTGTGGCCGGCGCTCGCCGATTCGAGCCAGATCGAGCTCGTGCTCCTGAACCTGGCGATCAACGCCCGCGATGCGATGGCCGCTCCCGGCAAGATCACGATCGAGACGGCGAATGTCGCTCTCGCTGGGCCCGAGCGCCCCGAAGAACCACGCCCGGGCGATTATGTCATGGTCTCGGTCACCGATACCGGCAACGGGATCCCGCAGGACATTCTCGACAAGGTATTCGACCCGTTCTTCACCACCAAGGAGGTGGGCAAAGGCTCGGGACTCGGCCTGTCGCAGGTGCTCGGAGTGGCACAGCAGCTTGGCGGCGGCGTCCGGATTGAGACACGGCCCGGCGAGGGGACCGTCGTCAGAGTGTATCTCCCGCGGGTCCGCACCGCCGATGCCCAGCCCGAGCGCAGCCCTGCGCCAAGCCACGACGCCGCCCTCGATGGCACGCGCCGGGCCGACGCCGCTGTCATCCTGTTGGTCGATGACGACAGCGACGTGCGTGCGGTTGCCGCCGCGATACTGCGCGAAGCCGGTCATGAAGTCATCGAGGCTGGCAGCGGCGGCGGGGCACTCGACCGGCTGGATCGCGACGCCGGGCAGATCGAGCTGATGATCGCCGATATCGCGATGCCGGGAATGAGCGGCATCGAGCTCGCCCGCGCGGCGCGGAACCGCCGGCCCGATCTGCCAGTCCTGTTCGTCACCGGGTTCGCCAGCGCCACCGTCCCGCTTGAAGACGCCCCGCCCGAACAGATCCTTCGTAAGCCATTTCGCGCGTCCCAGCTGATGCGTCGGGTGACGAGGGCGCTCGAGGAGAAATGCACGCCAGGACACCTCGCGCCATTTAGCTGACAAGTGCGAGGCCTTGGCCCGATCCGTCAGCGTCGGTCGGGCCGTGCGTCACCGCCAAATCGCCAACGAAAGTGGCGTTGGTCGCTAGGATGACCCAACCCGGATCTGGCAAAACGGCTTGATCTTGTCGGTGCGCCCGCGAATACAGTGGATTTGCTAACGATTAGCTGGCTGAGTATAACCCGGCGTCTTTTAAAGCCCTTCGGCATGAGTACCGCCGTTCGGCAGTCGCGACGTTAGATGCGTCAGGTTGGTCCGGCTTTCCCGACGAAGCGTTAGCCAAGCGGACGGATCGAGCTCCTCAATGCCAGATACGGCCATTCTTCAACCTGAAGCTCCGGCGAAAAGCGGCCAGAGCCTGACGGTTGCTGCGCTCGGCGTCGTCTACGGCGATATCGGGACCTCGCCGCTCTACGCCGTGCGCCAGTCGCTGCTGGCGTACGACGACACCAGCGAACATGCGATCCTGGGCGTGTTATCGCTGATCTTCTGGTCGCTCGTGCTCGTCGTCACGGTCAAATACGTCGCGGTCATCATGCGCGCCGACAACCGCGGCGAAGGCGGGCTCTTGGCGCTGACAGCGCTGGTGTTGCGCACGACCGGCCGGGACCGCAAGCGCTATCTGTGGATCATGGCGGCCGGCTTGGTCGGCGCTGCCTTGTTCTACGGCGACGGCGTAATTACCCCGGCGATCTCGGTGCTGAGCGCCGTCGAGGGGCTGAAGATCGCGACCCCGCTGTTCGAGCCCTACGTAATCCCGATTTCGCTCGTCCTCCTGATCGGGCTGTTCATGGTCCAGCACCGCGGCACCGCAGCCGTCGGCGGTCTGTTCGGACCGGTCATGCTGGTATGGTTCGCCGTCCTGGCCGCGCTTGGCGTCTGGGGGATCCTGCAGCAGCCGCGGATCCTCATCGCTCTCAACCCGGCCTACGGCATCGCCGAGCTGGTGGCGGCGCCGTGGCGCGGTTTTCTGATGCTGGGCGCGGTGTTTCTCGCGGTAACCGGCACCGAGGCGCTCTACGCCGATATGGGCCATTTCGGGCGAAGAGCGCTACGGCGCGGCTGGTTCAGCCTGGTCTTTCCGGCGTTGATCATCAACTATTTCGGACAGGGCGCGCTGCTGCTCGGCGACCCGGCCTCGCTGGAGAACCCGTTCTATCGACTTAGCCCCAGCTGGGGTCTCTACCCGCTCGTCATCCTCGCCTCGGCCGCGACGATCATCGCCTCGCAGGCGGTCATCTCCGGCGCGTTCTCGCTGACCCGACAGGCGATCCAGCTTGGCTACCTGCCGCGGCTCGAAGTCCGGCACACATCGGAGACCGAGATCGGCCAGGTGTACGTGCCGCGAATCAACAGCGGGCTTCTGGTCGCCGTCATCATCCTGATCCTGTTCTTCCAATCCTCAGATAATTTGGGCGCCGCCTACGGCATCGCCGTCAGCGGCATGATGTTCATCACCACGGTTCTTGCTTTCATCTACATGCGCAGCCGAGGTTGGAGCCTCGCCATCGCGGTCCCGCTCTTTGGCCTCTTCGGCCTCGTCGACCTGACCTTTCTGTCGGCCAATCTTCTGAAGATCGCCGAGGGAGGCTGGTTCCCGATCGTTGTCGCCGGCCTGGTTTTCGCGGTGATGGGGACTTGGTGGCGCGGCCGGCGGTTGCTTGCCGAGTTGCGCGCCCGCGATGCGATGCCGCTCTCGGAGTTCGTCGAGCACTTGAACCCGGAGCGCCCGGTGCGGGTGCCCGGCACGGCGATCTTCATGACCCGCGATCTGACCCAGGTCCCGGTCGCACTGCTCCACGCCTTGAAGCACACAAAGGCCCTGCACCAGCGGGTAATCATCATGCAGGTGGAGACCGAGGACGTACCGCACATCCGGGCGGAGGGGCGCCTCGAAGTCAGCGAAGTCGGCAAGGGCTTCTATACGATGCGGGTGCGCTATGGCTTTATGGACGAGCCCAATGTGATGCGGGCCGTGGCACAGTGCCGGGTACAGCACTTCCACATCAATCTGATGGAAACCTCGTTCTTCATCGGGCGCGAGAAGCTGCGGGCACGGCCGCACCGCACCGGCTTCTGGCATTGGCGCGACCGGTTGTTCATCTTCCTGACCAACCTGGCCCTCGATGCGACGGAGTTCTTTCGCATCCCGCCAAATCGCGTCGTCGAGCTGGGCGGCCAAATCGAGATCTGAGATCAGGCTTCCACGTTTGACGCACTAGCGAACAGCGGGGCGAAAAACTCCACCGCTGAGGCTACATTATGATCGTGCATCGACGGGAGCGGTGGATGACGGCACGAGCGGCAGCGCCGGACCGGCGGCAATTGGCGCATTTGCTGCGCGCGGCGGGGTCGGCGCTCGGTGCCGACGATGTCGCCGGCCTGGTCGCCGGGGTGCTGGCAGCGCCGCCCGCGATTAGCACCAGCTGGCACGCGCTCGTCGCCGATCCAACTCCACCGGCGCTGGCCGAGGCGCTCGAGCAGCTGAAGGCGTATCTCGCCGTCGACTACCGTGACGGCCTCTCGCCCGAGGATTTTAAGCGGCTGCCGCGGCCGGCGCGTGTTGCGCTCTTGCGCGAGGAGCTGGCCGCTCGTGGGCTTGAGGGTTTTATCGTGCCGCGCGCCGACGAGCACCAGGGCGAGTACGTGCCGCCGGCCGGCCAGCGCCTTGCCTGGCTGACCGGCTTTACCGGCTCCGCCGGGCTTGCGATCGTGCTCGCCGAGCGTGCCGCGCTGTTCGTTGATGGCCGCTACACCCTCCAGGCGGCGCAGCAGGTCGATACGGCGCTATTCGAGATCCATCATCTCGTCGATGAGCCAGCAGGGAAATGGCTCGGCACTGCGCTGAAGCCGGGCATGGTCGTCGGTTATGATCCCTGGCTGCACACGCCGCATGAGGTTGAGCGCTTCCGCGTCGGCGCCGAGAAGGCCGGGGCGAGCCTAGCGGCCGTCGAAACCAACCCGCTCGATAAGGTCTGGGCCGGCAGGCCTCCGGCGCCGCTTGCGCCGGTGGTGCCGCATCCGGATGCCTTCGCCGGCGAAAGCGCCGAGGCGAAGCGCAGCCGGCTCGGCCGCGCCCTCGCGGAGGAGGGCGTCGCGGCGGCGGTGCTGACCATGCCGGAATCGATCGCCTGGCTGCTCAATATCCGCGGCGGCGACGTGCCGCACACGCCGCTGCCGCTGTCTTTCGCAATTTTCCGCGAGGATGGCAGCGTCACCCTGTTCATCGACCGCCGCAAGCTCGCACCCGGCCTCGACCGTCATCTCGGCAACGCGGTGGCGATCGAGCCACCCGAACAGCTTGGCCCGGCGCTCGAGGCGCTTGCCTCATCGGGAGCGCGGGTGCAGGTCGATCCGGGAAGCGCCGCGGCCTGGGTGTTCGACCGGCTGCAACAGGCCGGCGGGCGAATTTATTACGCCACCGATCCATGTCTGTTGCCGAAGGCCTGCAAGAACCCGGTAGAACTCAGCGGTAGCCGCGCCGCGCATCGTCGCGACGGTGCCGCGGTGACTCGTTTTCTGGCATGGCTGGCGCAGGAGGCGCCGAAAGGCGACCTGCGCGAAATCGCCGCCAGCGACCGGCTCGAAACCTTCCGCCGCGCGGGAGAGCATTTCCGCGATCTGAGCTTCCCGACAATTTCCGGCGCCGGCTCGAATGGCGCCATTGTCCACTACCGGGCGATGCCCGAGACCGAAAAGCGGCTCGAACCGGGCACCCTCTACCTGCTCGATTCCGGCGCGCAGTATCTTGATGGCACCACCGACATCACTCGCACGATCGCGATCGGCCGGCCCACCGCCGAGATGCGCGACCGCTTCACCCGTGTGCTGAAGGGCCACATTGCGCTGGCGACAGCGCGTTTCCCGAAGGGTACGACAGGGGCCCAGCTCGACGCCTTCGCTCGGCGGGGACTGTGGCAGGCCGGGCTCGACTACGACCACGGCACCGGACATGGCGTCGGCAGCTATCTGTCTGTGCATGAAGGACCGCAGCGGATCTCGAAGGCGCCGAATGCGCAGCCGATGTTGCCGGGCATGATCGTCTCGAACGAGCCGGGTTATTACAAGACCGGCGAATACGGCATCCGCATCGAGAACTTGGTCGTCGTGCAGCCATGGGAGAGGGATGGTCGCGAGCGAGACATGCTGTGTTTCGAGACGCTTACCTTGGCACCGATCGATCGCGCCCTTATTGACCTCGATCTCCTCGAAGAGGAAGAGATCGCTTGGCTCGACGCCTACCACGCGCGGGTCCGCGCCGAGATCGGTCCATTGGTCGACCCCGATACCGCCCGTTGGCTTGACGCCGCCACTGCCCCGCTCGGTTGAGATAACAGAATAGGGAACAAGCCGATGCCAAAAACCCAACTCTTTGCTGCAGGCGGCTACCGGTTCATGCCGCATGCCTTCCAGTATTCCGGCGGCGCCGTTGCCGAGCCCGGCTTTGCGGTCGAGCGGGCGCGGTTGCGCCGGCCGTTGCCGCTGGCGGCGGGCTTCGACGCGGTCGAGGCCTATCTCGCGAAGCTTGGCCGGCCTCCCACCGCGTTCTGCGCCTGCGAATTGCGCTCGCCGACGCAGTTCAGCGAGCAGGGCTTCATCGACTTCAACCGCCACTATGTGCAGCGGCTGGAGCGCTGGGGGATCTTCAAGGACGACATCAACCCGGTGGCGCGCTCAAACGTCATTCCGCCGATCGACCCGCCCGCCGAGCCGTTGCTTTACGCCTTCAGCTACACGGTCCCGGGCGATGCCGGCGGCTTTGTCGTCGCGGGAAGCGGCGAAGCGCGCGAAGGCGGCGCCAGCTACCGCGAGCGCATCGTCCGCTATGGCGAGACCTCACCGGACGCAATGCGGGAGAAGGCGCGGCTCGTGCTCGAAGTGATGGAGCAGCGCATGGCGGCGCTCGGCGTCGGCTGGGGCGATGTCACCGCGACCCAGCTCTACACGATCCAGGACATCCGCGCCCATTTTGCCGACGAATACATCCGCCGCGGCGCCGCCCCGGCGGGCCTTACCTGGCATTACGCCCGCCCGCCGGTCGAGGGCCTCGAATACGAAGTCGATGTCCGGGGCGTACCTAAAGAGCTGGTGATCTAGAGATTCGGAACGTCGTCGGCGAGGCTGGGGTTAATCGGTTGTCGGCTACCGCAAGCGGCGGCGGCTGCAGCAAAGGTTTCGCAGATGATCGTCAATTTGGCCCGCCCCACCGGCGACGGCACGACCCTCGAACGTGTCGAAGCCGATATCATGTTCGAGGGCGGGGAACCGCATGAAGGCGTGCTCGCGACCTTCATGCTCAACGGCCGCGAGGTCGCGGGCCGCATCATCAAGGTTGCGCATTCCGTCCCCGACGACGTCGCTTCGGAGCTTATCCTGACGATCGAGCCGATCGACGCGGAGCGCGAGGATATTGGCGCGGCGGAGGCGTTGCACAGCCTTACGCCGGGAACCGTCGAGGAGCGCTGACGAGCCGCTATTCGGCGAGACCCTCGCCGCTACCGCTGCGCCTCCCATTCCGTGCGCCGAGCGGCAAACGCGGTCTCCCAGTCGCGGCCGTCGAACAGGCGCCGCGGCTGCATCGTTGCCGGATCGTAATCATCGAGGCAGCGCGCGTTGACGCTGTAATTCTCCGGATCGGAGCGCGGCTGGTAGAAGGCATGGATGCCGCAATGCCGGCAAAAGGTATGCTTGGCCGTGCCGGTGCCGAAGGCATAGGTCGTCATCTCGTCGGCGCCGCCCAGGATTTCGAGCCGCTCATGCAAGACGGGCAGGTGCAGAATGCCCTTCTTGGTGCAGATCGAGCAGTTGCACTCGCCGATAATCGTTTTCGCCAGATCGACCTGGATGCGAAAGCGCACCCGGCCGCAGTGGCAGCCGCCTTCATAAGTCTGCAGCATGGTCCGACGCCTCCACTCTGTCTGGCGCCGCACTATGCCGCCGCTCGCCGCAGCTGCCAAATCCCAAACAGGCCCGCCGCGGAGAGTAGCGCCATGAAGGGATAGGCATGCCCGCCATAGGTACTGTAGAGCCAGCCTGCGGCGAGCATGACGAGACCGCTGCCGAGGCCGGCGGAGAGTGCGGCATAGAGCGATTGCGCGCTCGCCGATGCCTGCGGCGGTACGCGTCGCGCCATGAAATGCATCGCGCCGAGGTGGCTGGCGCCGAAGGTGCCCGCGTGCAGCAATTGCAGCATCGCCGCCGCGCCCAGCCCCGGCACAATGCCGATCAGGCTCCAGCGCAGGATCCCGGCGATGCCGCCGACCGCCATTAGCCCGAGCGGCCCCAAGCGGGCGACGAGCGGCGCGCTGAACCAGAACAACACAATCTCGGCGACCACTCCTTCCGCCCACAGCACGCCGATCACCGTGTCGGAAAAGCCGAGCTGGCGCCAATAGAGGGTGCCGAAGCCGTAATAAAGTTGATGGCTCGCCTGCAATGCCGCGGCGCTGACGACGAACAGCCAGAAGCGGCGATCGCCCACCAAGCGGCCGAGCGCCGCCCATCGCGAGCGTAGGCCGGGCCGCGGTTCGCCTCGCGGGATCGCCAGGCAGGCAAGCACCAACACGGCCGAAGCGAGGAGCACCAGCAACAGCACCTGGTTTCCACCCAAGGTGACCGGGAGTGCCAGCGCGAGCATCCAGCCGCTCGCCACCGCGGCGACGATGAAGCTGATCGAGCCCCACACCCGGACCTTTCCGTAATCGACCCCCTCGTTGCGCACCGCCGCGAGCGTCATGCTGTCGCCCAGCGGCATCAGCGCCGATTGTGCTACGCCGGCGACGAGGTTGAGGCCGAGGAGCGGCCAAAACCCGGCTGCCGGCCATAATGCCGCGTAGCCGACGACGGCGGTCGCGGCGAGCGCGACCATCACCGCGCGGCGCCGTCCGAGCCGATCGGCAAGCGCCCCCAAGAGGGGGGTCGCGATGACCTTTGCCCAGATTGCGGCGGCGAACACGATGGCGATCTGCTGCGGGTCGAGATCGCGCCCGGCGAGCCAGACCGGCCAGAACGGCAGCTGAATGCCGACCACGAGGAAACTCGCCGCGTAAAAGGCGCCGAGACGCGCCGCCGGTCGCATCGGACTTCGAGACATCGCCGAAATGATCCTCAGGATAGTCTCGACGATGGCGAGCGTCGTTCCTATGTCGCGAGCGTGCTGTTCACGCTGGACCAGGCAAGCGCGCTGTTGTCGGTGGTTATCATCGACGTCGTGCTCGCCGGCGACAATGCGATCATGGTTGGGATGGCGGCCGCCGGGCTGCCGCCGGAGCGCCGCCGGCGTGTTATCGCCGTCGGTATAGCCGTGGCGACGGTGCTGCGCATCCTGTTCGCCTTTGTCGCGCTCGAATTGCTGCGGTCGATCATCGGCATGACCCTGGCCGGCGGGCTTCTGCTGTTGTGGGTCGCCTCGAAGATGTACCGCGAGATCCGCGATGCGCGTCTCGCGCCCGCGCATGCGACGGCTCCCGGCGGCCCTGCGCCACCTGCCCGGCCGCGCAGGAAGACGCAGGCGCAGGCG
Source organism: Allostellaceae bacterium (assembly GCA_036008175.1). Classification (GTDB taxonomy): domain Bacteria; phylum Pseudomonadota; class Alphaproteobacteria; order ATCC43930; family CGMCC-115725; genus DATARH01. The sequence continues at coordinate 5,320 of DASYOB010000154.1, read as the reverse complement.
ATGACGCAAATCGTCCTCGCCGACCTCTCGATGTCGCTCGACAATGTCCTGGCGGTAGCGGGGGTGGCGCGCGACCACCCGCTCGTGCTGTTTGTCGGGTTGGCCCTCTCGGTCGCCCTGATGGGGGTCGCGTCGACCTATATTGCCCGCTTGCTGGACCGCCTGTTCTGGCTCTCCTGGGTCGGGCTCGGCATTGTCACCTTTGTCGCGCTCAGGATGGTCTGGGACGGCTCGACGCAGATCCTGCACACCGCGGGGATTGGCGTGGGCTGGCCTTCATAGCTCCAATTCCCAGGTTTCCTCGACGAGGTCGTAACCGAAACGGTGCTGCGGTTCCTCCGCCATCACTCGGAACCCTGCCGCCTCATAGATGCGGCGCGCTGCGGCCAGCACGTTGAAGGTCGAGAGGACAATTTTGCGATAGCCCGCCTGGCGCGCAAAGTCGAGGCATTTGGACACCAAACGACGACCAAGACCGGAGCCGCGCGCCAGCGGCTCGACGAGCAGCAGGCGCAGCCTGGCGGTGGCGGCTGCTTCGGCAACGAGGGCAACCGAGCCGATCGGGCTCCCGCCCCGTTCGGCGATCCAGCAGCGCTCGCGCCGTCGATCGAAATCGGCGAGGAAGCTGGCGGCGATCCTCGCAACCATCGCCTCGAACTCCTCGTTCCAGCCATATTCCTCGGCATAGAGTGCGCCGTGCCGGCCGACGATCCAGCCCATATCGCCGGGCCGATGCGCGCGCAGCGCAAACCTCTCGCCCGGCGCCGCTGCCGGCGTGAGCAGCATCTCGATCGTCTGCATCGCGCCGACCAATCGTGCCTGCGCGGTATCGGGCAATCCGCCGATCAGCTCGCCGATTTCCTCCCGCGAGCGCGCGTCGAGCGGCGCGAACGCCGCCCGCCCCGCCGCGGTCAGCGACAGATGGCGCCGCCGCCCGTCTGCCGCAGCAGACGCGCGCTCGATCAGGTCGCGGCGGCGAAAGCCGCGCAGCATGCGGCTCAGGTAGCCGGGATCGAGGTGCAGGTCCCGGGCGATCTGGCTCGCCGTTGGCCGATCGCGGTGCGCCAACTCGTACAGCACCCGCGCCTCGGCCAGTGAGAACGGGCTATGCAGCAGGCCCTCATCGAGCACGCCGATCTTCTCTGTGTAGAACCGGTTGAACCGGCGCACCGAGGAGATGCGGCCGTCGATCGCGGTGGCGCACATCGAACCCTCTTTCGAGCGGCACGTGGGCTTTCAACAATCGTTCAGATAGTTGACGGAGTCAACTATCTTCGCGGCGACTCGAGCACCAGCTGGGTCTGTGTGACGAGCGCGACGAGCTTGCCTTCGGGGGTGGCGATCCGGGTCTGCCAGACCATCGTACGGCGGCCGCGGTGCAGCGGCGTCGCCTCGGCAGTGACTCGCGTCCCGACCGGCGCGGCGGCGATGAAATTGGTCTTGCTCTCGATCGTCGTCGTGCCAGCGCCCTCGGGCAGGTTCAGCATCGTGCCGACGCCGCCGAGCGTATCGGCGAATGCCATGATCGCGCCGCCGTGCAACACCGCCGGCCGCGTGCACAGCTCCTCACGCACCGTCAGCTCGGCGACGATCCGGTCGGGCGCGGCCGAGACGAATTCGATCCCGAGCAGCTTAGCGAAGGGCAGCATCTCCTGCTCGATCCGCTCCAGAGCATCCATCGCCCGCCTCCGTTCCGGCGCACCTCTTGCAGAAGCACCGCTCGCATAGTCTTATCCAGATAATCCATCGGCAAGGACCAAGGTCAGTGACTGAGATCACCCTATCTGGCCCGATCGAGCGACCAAGCGCCTGGCGTCGCCGCGATATCCGCCGCGAGGACTATCGGATAGAGCTGTCGGCAGCCTGTCTCGACGAGATCCGCCGCGCGGTCGACGAGATCCGCACGCATCCGCTGCCGACCATCCTCAGAACCCCCGCCGATTTCGACCTGACCAACTGCCGCGCGGCAATGGCGGAAGTGCGCCGCGTCCTGAAGCAGGGGGTGCGTTTCGCGGTCGTCGACCGCCTGCCGGTCGAGGAGCTGTCGAAGCACGAGGCGGAAGCAATCTATTGGCTGCTCGCGTCGATGGTCGCGCGCCCAGTCGCGCAAAAGCTCGACGGCACTATGATCTACGATGTCCATGACACCGGCCAGCAAGCGCTGCCCGGCTCCGGTATCCGGCCCGACAAGACCAACATCGAGATCCGCTTCCACATCGACAACGCCTACAACACCACGCCGCCCGAGATCGTCGGGCTCCTCTGTCTGCGCACCGCGAAATCAGGCGGGGTAAGCCGCGTGTTGAGCTTTCACACCGTCTACAATGAGCTCCTGGCGCGGCACCCAGAGCTGCTGCTGCGGCTCTACCGGCCGTTCTGGTTCGATCGTCAGCGCGAATTCTTCCCCGGAGAGCCCGACACCTTCTCGGCATCGGTTTTCGAAGATGACGGCGAGGAGCTGCGCGCCCGCTTCAGCGTCCACCAGATCAATTCGGGCTATGCGCTGCGCGGCGAGCCGATCGACAATGAGGGCGCCGCCGCGCTCGCCGCGGCCCTCGACATTTTCGAGCAGCCGGACATCGCGATCGATTTCGAGTTCAAGCCGGGCGAAATCCAGTTCGTCGACAACCGCACCCTCGGCCACAGCCGAACCGAGTTCGAGGACTATCCCGAACCCGAGCAGCGCCGCCACCTCGTGCGTCTTTGGCTGCGTGACCACGGCCGCCGCGCCTATCCAGGATAGATTCTCAGCTAGTCTCGCCGATCGCTAGGCGCAGGCCCGACAGGTATAGCTCCAGCTGCTTCGGGTCGCGCAAAAACCGTATCGTCGGCACCACCGCGGGGGTCAGAAGCCGCAGCCGGCGAACAATCTCCCGCGCGTCATCGATGCGGTCCATATGAGCATAGCATGACGCCAAGGTGCGGTAGGTCACAGTGAAGCTTGGCAGCGCCTCCAGCGCGACCCTGAGGGTTGCGGCGGCATCGGCGAAGCGCTCGTTGGCGAACAGCGCCGTGCCGATGCCGGCCAGATGAAAGCCTTGCTGATCGCGCGGACTGAGGCGCAGCGAGGTCTCGAAATGCTCGATCGCCAAATCGGCTTGCCCGGCGATCAGGCGCAGCCAGCCGCTCCAGTACCAGCCGTTGGCAAAGCTCGGATTGAGCGCCAGGGCGCGATCGATCAGGGCGATGGCGGCATCGATGTCCTCGCCCAGACGCCCGAGCACCAAGGCGGCGCGGCCGAGCACGGTCGGGTCGTCGGCGCCGTCACGCAGGGCCCGACGTGCAAGGTCGATCGCTTCCAAACGATTTTGCTCGATATCGTCAGCCCAGCTGTGGTTTTCCAAATCGACTCGATAAACGGCCGCCAATGCCAGAGCGCGGCCGTAGCGCGGCTCGCGCGCAATCGCCTCGTCGAGCATCGCCAGCGCCTGAATCATGCGGTCCTTCTCGCAGGCCGTAACCTCGGCGAGCGCGCGCAGGTAGAGATCGTAGGCGGTCAGGTCACGGGTCGCGCGATTGGCCGAGCGCCGGATTTCAGCCGCCTGCAACGTCGGCTCGATGATCCCGGCGACGCTGACCGCGACCTTCTCTTGCAACTCGAATATGTCTTCCAGCGAGCCGTCGAAGCGATCGGCCCAGAGGTGCGCGCCGCTTTCCGCCTCGATCAGTTGCGCCGTGATGCGCACCCGGTTGCCACCCTTGCGGACCGAGCCTTCGAGGACATAACGCACGCCGAGCTCACGTCCGACTTGCTTCACATCGACAGCTTGACCCTTGTAGGTGAAGCTCGAGTTTCGCGCGATCACGAACAGCCAATGAATCCGGCTGAACGCGGTGATGATCTCCTCGACCATGCCGTCGGCGAAATACTCCTGCTCGGGGTCGCCACTCATATTCGCGAACGGCAACACCGCGATCGACGGCTTGTCGGGCAAGGTTAGCTGCGGCCGAGAGATGGTGGAGAGTGCATCATCGCGCCGTACTTGATAAACGCGCACCGGCCGGGCGATGTTTTTCAGCGCCTGGTCTCCGAGATCCTCGAAGGCGATATCGAGCTTGCCGGCGGCGTCCTCGTGAACCCGGGCCGAGACGCAGATCCCGCCCGGCTCGGCCAACGCTTCGAGCCGCGCCGCGACATTCACCCCGTCGCCGAAGATGTCGCCCTCCTCGACGACGACATCGCCCTGATGGATGCCAATCCGGAATTCGATCCGGCGATCCGCCGCGGTCCCCGCGTTGCGTTCCCTTATTAAGGGCTGGAAATGCGTCGCGCAGCGCAAGGCGTCGACCACGCTGGCGAACTCGACCAGCAGACCATCCCCGGTCGTCTTGACGATGCGGCCGCGATGCTCGGCGACGCTCGGATCGATCAGCTCGCGGCGCAGCGCTTTCAGCGCAGCGAGCGTCCCTTCCTCGTCAGCGCCGACAAGCCGCGAATAGCCGGCTACATCGGCGGCGAGGATCGCCGCCAATCGTCGTTCCACACGTTCATCGGTCCTCGTTCCGCCCGGCTTAGGCATGGCCCCATCATACGCTGCCGTACATGCGCCACTCTACCGTCGCGCGGTGTCGATTCGTTGCGAAATCCACATTGCCATAAAATTGCTGCAAATGAGTGGTAGTGTGCCCTTATGCATCAATCCGGATTGCGCTTGCACCGTCTCAGGCTTCCGACCTCGGGGCTAGCTGTTGATTCGCTGCAGATTCCTTGCAGAAGCAGCGAACGGGCTGCCGCGGCGCGCAAAGCGTCGCCCTGAAAACAGCCTGCTGATTTACTGCAGAAGCAGGTGAGCAGGTACGAGTCTATGCTAAAACCGGGTGGTCCAGAGGAGGCCCGATGAGCACGCATCCCGCCAATATCGACATCGCCGCCGCGCTGGCCGAGGCCCAGGCAGAGTATCGCGCGCGCAACCCGAAGAGCCTTAGGCAATATGAAGAGGCCTGCGCCGCGCTGCCCGGCGGCAACACCCGCTCGGCGATCTTTGTCGAGCCGTTCCCGCTGACCATGGTGCGGGGCGAGGGCTCGCGTCTGTGGGACGCGGACGGTCATGAATACGTCGATTTCCTTAGCGAGTTCACCGCCGGGCTCTATGGCCACTCGCATCCGCTGATCCGCCGGGCGCTCGACCAGGCCCTCGACAGCGGGGTCAATTTCGGCGCGCATGGCCCCTCCGAGGCGCGGTTTGCGGCGGCGATCTGCGCGCGCTTTCCCTCGATCGACCTCGTACGCTTCACCAATAGCGGCACCGAGGCGAACCTGATGGCGGTGAGCCTCGCGCGCGCGGTGACCGGCCGTCAGAAGATCCTCGTCTTCGCCGGC
>DASYOB010000153.1:0-3561 GCA_036008175.1 Allostellaceae bacterium | reverse complement strand
GCTCGGCGAGATTATCGAGCGCGGCTGGCTCACGCTCGGTGATCCCAGGCTCACAATAATTGAGACGGGCTTGCAATCATCGGCACCGGCTCACGCTATTTGAGACGGATGGCGCGGCAGGAAAAGGAGGGGTTTTCAGCCTCAAACCGGGAGACCGGCGACGAGCATCTGCTCGGTAAGTTCGCGCGAGCGGGCGAGGTCGAGCTGGCCTTGCAGAAAAAGGCGGACATCGGCCGGCTTGATGTGGAATTCCTCGGCAATGGTCTTCACGTCGTAGCCGTAGCGGGTAAGCCTCGGCTCGAGATCGTCGATCCGAGGCGAGAGCACGGTTTCGGCCAGGGTGGCGGTGACGACCTTCTCGCCGGCTTCGAAGGTCTTCTCGAAAACGCGCGTCAGATATTGCTCGATCTGCAGCGGTGTGCGCAGCCGTGCGGCGAGCAGATCGACTGCCGCCGGCTCGATGATCGTCGCCGGTACGGCGTTCTCCGCCCGGCAGCGTTCGAGCAGCCAGGCGATATAGTCGGCCTGGTGGCCGGCCATGCCCTCGAACGGAAAGACGGCGAAACGGGAGCCGATCTCCTCCATATTCGGCCGCAGCAGGGCGTTGCGCAGCTTGGGGTGGCCCGCCAGCACGATCGACAGCACGGTGCCGCCGTCAGCCACCACCTCGCAGAGCCGCTTCAGGCCTCGCAGCGTCCGGAAATGGAGGTCGTGGGCCTCGTCGACAAAAAGCACGACCGGCTTCTTGCTCTTGCGGACGAGTTCGCGCAGCGCGCGTTCCCGGAATTCGCTCTGGGTCGGGATCTTGGGCTCTTTGTCCGGGGAGAGATCATAGAAAAGCGCGGTGATCAGCGTCGCCAGGCTGCTGCGTTCCTTGTCGACGGCGAGCGATTTCGACACAGTGACGCGCTTCTCCGCGACGAGGATGTCCCGCAACTGGCGGAGCACCAGGGTCTTGCCGGAGCCGACCAGTCCGGTGAAGGCGATCAGCCGGCCAGCATGGATGGCGCCGCGCAGGTTCTGCAAAACCTGCCGGTGATAGGGCGTCTCGTGATAGCCCGCCCCGTAGAAGTCGCGGGCAAACCCAAAATGGTCGAGGACCTCGCTCAGCATGGGGTTCCTTTCGCCGGCCGCAGCCGTGCCATCACTCGCTCCATCACGGCCCGGCGTTCGAGCGTCTCGGCCACGACCGCATCGATAAAGGCGCGCTCCTCCTCCGGGAGACGGGCCAGCGGCATGCCCAATGCCTCGGCGATCGCCAGCTTGGCGGTAATGCGATTGGAGAAGGTGAACTCGCGGAACGGGTCGGGGTCGACAAAGGCCCGGCGAGCCGGCGCCGGCTCGGGCGCGAGCGCCGGGCATCCCTCCAGCACCGCCTTCGGCACCTGCAGCGCGCGAGCGAGGAGTGCGACGCGATCGGCGCGCTGTTCGCGCCGACCCTTGCGATGCTGCCGGTAATGATGCAGCGGGATCGGGCCGCCGACCGGATGGTAGGGGCCATAACGCTCGTCGCCGAATTCGACATAGAGATCCTGGTCGAACAACCCCCACCACAAAAGCACGGTTTCGCCGGCCAGATCGGCGTCCACCTCGTAGAGGGTGCCGCCGACACTGATCCGCGCGTCGCCGCCGACCTGGCGCCGTTCCGGTTCGCGTGCAAAGGCGCAGAACCGCTCCCAACTGCACATTTCGCGCACGCCGTCGGTCGGCAGGTTTTTGAGCCAATCCTCGATCCGCGAATGTGCTTCCGAGCGATGATGCTGTGCATTGTATTGCGCGAGGTAGCGCTTGAGCCAGCGATTGGCCTCCGCCTCGGTCTCGGGCTTGTGGAAGTGATAGAGGGTTTCGTGCGCTTCCTTGACCGTGCGGAACGGGCGCTCGACCTTGCCTTTCGAGCGTGCGGTCGGGCGCCGGCCGTCCTTGCCGGCGGGCAGATGAGTCAGCACTGCCACGCCGAGATGCTCCATCGCCCGGCGGTAGACGGCGCTCTTGGCGATCGAGCCGTTGTCCTCGTAGATCGCTCTGGGGATGCCCTGAAAGGGTGAGCCGTCCTCCTCCGGCTTCGGCGCCATGGCGTTGAACAGAAAGCGCAGCGCCGCCTCGACATCCTCGCCGTAAACCCCGTGATATTCCTGATACGCGACGCCGCTGCGGTCATCGACGACGCTGTAGATCATCAGGGTCGGCGCGCCGCGCCCCGGCTCGACCCAGGAGGGGCACTCCACCTGCTTCAGGTCGGACGGGCTCAGGTCGAAATGCCACAGCGCGTTGCTGTGCTCCGCCTGAAAGCGCACCGCCGCCGGCGGGCGCGTCATTCGGTCGTGATCGTAGCCCCACTCCTTGAGATAGCGGTTGGCAGTCGCCTTGCTCAACAAACCGGGTGGCAGGCGGACCGGGCCATCGGGTGTCTCGACCCCGTGCGCCTCCAGGATGCGGATCGCCTGCGTGGTCGAGAGATGCCGGCCCTTGCCGTTAAGGGTCCGCAATTTCATGGCTGCGATCGTCTCGCAATAGCGTTCGAGCTCCGCTGCCGGGATGACCTTCGGCTTGCCGCGATCCGAGCGATGCAGCGGGCGCGGATGAAGCTGCCGCCGCAGGCCGCGATAGAGGGTCGCGCGCGACACGCCATAGAGGGCCGCGGCGGCCGCGACCATGCTCTTGCGATCAGCATGCCGCGCCGGCAGCGTTTCCAGCCGATGGCGCAAGCTGATCAGCGCCTCGTGAGGAATGCGCGACCCCGCCTCAGCCATTGGCCTCTGCCAGATAGCTGTAGAGCGTCGGCTTCGAGATTCCCATGATCCGGCAGATTTCGGCGATGCTGTGCTGCTTGTCGTTGTAAAGCGCGACCACGTGCCGGCGCTTCTCGGGATCGAGCAGTTTGGGACGGCCACCTTTGCGGCCGCGCGCACGGGCGGCGGCAAGACCGGCCTGGGTGCGCTCGCGGATCAGGGCGCGCTCGAATTCCGCCAGCGCCGCGAACAGGTGAAAGGCGAACTTGCCGTTGATCGTACTGGTGTCGATCCCTTCGGTCAGCGACCGCAGCTCGACGCCGCGTTCTTGCAGGGTGCGCGTCAGCGCGATCAGGTCAGACATCGAGCGGCCGAGCCGGTCGAGCCGCCACACCACCAGCTGATCCCCGCCACGCGTCACCTCCAGCGCGAGCGCCAAACCCGGCCGCGCCGCCTTGGCACCGCTGAGCCGATCCTCGTAGATGCGGGAGCACCCGGCCCGGTTCAGCGCGTCACGCTGCAGATCGAGGTTCTGGTCCTCGGTCGATACGCGGGCATAGCCGATGACGGCGGTCGGCATCGCGGCAGGAAATCCGTTCAGGCTTCAGGTTTGCAGACGTTGAAACCCTATACGAATTTCCTACCCGTTGAGAACCAGCAAAAACGTTCTACCGACTCGCGCCAGCTGTCGGGCTGAAAACCCCTCCTTTTCCTGCCGCGCCATCCGTCTCAAATAGCGTGAGCCGGTGCCGATGATTGCAAGCCCGTCTCAATTATTGTGAGCCTGGGATCACCGAGCGTGAGCCAGCCGCGCTCGATAATCTCGCCGAGC
>DASYOB010000152.1:0-87660 GCA_036008175.1 Allostellaceae bacterium | reverse complement strand
TGAGCTTCAGATTCTCGGATTCGAGTTTTATTATATCGAGGATGCTATTGATGATGCCGAGAAGGTGTTCTCCGGCAGTCTCTATATGCCGGGCATACTCGACATCCCGCGAGGTTCTGATTTTGCCTATGTCTTGTGCTTTGATCAGTTGGGCGAAGCCAATGACGGCGTTGAGAGGGGTGCGTAGTTCATGGCTCATACTGGCCAGGAACATCGACTTGGCACGGTTAGCGGCTTCCGCATCCGCTTTGCTCGCGGCAAGCTCGATGGTCGTGTCTTCGAGCTTCTGCCGCTCTCCGGCCAATCGGATCTCATTTGCCGTGCGGCGGTTGATCTCGCATATCAGATAGGCGGCGAGCACGACCAGCAGGAGCGTCGCCGCCCCGGTGATCGAGGCGATCATCACGGCATGGGAATTGGCGATGACCAGGGCCTCGTCGAGGTCGAGGCCCACGATGACATCGAGCGGCTGATCGGCAACACGGTGGTAGCTGTATAGTCGCCTCACCCCATCGACGACGCTGTGCCGGACAAAGAAGCCATCACCATCTTCGAGGCTCACCAGCCGATGTGGGCCGTTGTTGACCGTTTCCCCAATCCCCGAAAGTCCATCCGGCCCATCACGAGTGAACCGGGCGCGAATGACACCGTCAAAGCCGACCAGCGTGATCACCCCGCGTGCGCCCAGGTCGATTGATCGGGGTAGACCTGTAAGTTGTGCGGGAGAAAGCGAGAAGACAATAATCCCGAGCAGTCTTCCGTCCGTCGAATCAACGCGTCGAGTGATCTGAATCGTGGTCTGACCGGAAAGCCTTCCTATTACTGGCTTCCCGACGAATAACCCCTGTACACGTCCATCTAGGTGAATGCGAATATGCTCCCGGTCGCGGAGATTGATTGGTTTCGCGTTGGCATCGAGCGTGGTCGAGACGAGATGACCGTCCGGCCCGACAATCGCAGCTTGGACTGTCGCCCAGGAGAGCAGCGGAACGTCTCTTGCCCAGGCATGAATGTCGAACGGGCCATGCTGGGCGTGCATCCGGTTGGCCACCAGTTCCATCGCGCCATCCACGCCCTGAATGACATGGGCTACTTCATCCGAGAAACTTACAGCAAGGTTGTGTGCCGACCCGTGTGCGATCCATCGCGGTCTGTCGCGCCGCCACAATCGACGCTGCGACCACTGCCCACATAGCCACAATGATCAAGCCGCCGAAAACGAGGATGCAGCGCGCGGTTGCCCTGGCGCGTCGGCGCGGATTGGTGCTGAACAACCGACGCATGAATCGTTCCCCAGCAGCAGAGGCGAGAGGAAAGCCGAAACTGGTTAAAAACTCAACTTTATTTTCGGTGTTATTTTTGCGGCGGATCTGCGCTGAAACCACCGTAGTTCCCGCCCGGAGTGGGTCGGTTTCGAGACGATCCCACATTTCGGACTTTGAATTAAGATTTTATTAACTTGTATTAAGCTAGAATTTACGGAACCTTTCTCACGACTCAGCACCCCCCATGTCGGAAGATCGGTCGAGAGCCGGTGAAGCCGTTCCGGGCTTCGCAGGGGCTGACAAATATCGGCTTGAAGCGGCGGACATTAGGCAAGCCGCAGCGATCATCCGTGATGAACGTTTCCAGGAACAACTTCTATCGATTGCCGACCAGTATGACGCCTGGGCGGCAAGTATCGAGATTGAGCTTCGTCGCAACGAACGACTGCGCCGGACGGGCAACACGGAGCGGGAGCGACAAGCGGCTCACTGACCGCTGATTGTCCAACCGATCCGAACAGGGCGACGAAGGTAAAAGGCCGGATCGGAATGGGGGGCAATCCGACCCGGCCTGACTTCCCGGATCGGCCGATCTACCTGTACACCGAGGCTGATCGGCTGATACCGGCGGAGCGAATGGAATGACTGTGGGCTTACCGCCCCGACGAGAAGCGACCTTCGGGCCGCTTTTTCGGTGACGGGTCTGTCGTTATCGGCTGTACGTGCGCACACGAATCCTGGTTTCACGATGCAATCTTCCGCGTCGGATCGGAGATCTTCTCGAACGCCTCGACTATCTCGTGCGGGTTCCCATCCTACCGTGCCAATGGCCTGGAGGAAGGTGCGAATCGGAACAAGCGGGGAGCGGCTAGACCGATTTCAACAGGACGGTCTTGTACATAACTATGTGAGGGCGATGGTGGGTGTTTGCGGCTTGACTAGTTCGAATCCACTTCGGCGGTAAGACGTATCCGCCCGGTATTTGCCGATGCGCAGGAGGTCAAAGTTGGGGACAAAACGCGATGCGGGCCACCTCTACAAAGTGGCGGATTCCTTGGATTTTGGCTATCGTTAGCGAAGTCCCAGACCCAGCCCTTGACGCGCGGCCATCTCGCCAAGTCGATGTGACCTTTCAGAACCCGCTCGGCGGAGACCTGATGCGGCACTTCACCGAGCTCGTCATTCACCACCTTCGGCCTCAATGCCGATGCCGCCGGCGCCGTGGCGGTCATCGCCGGTCTTGCGGAAACGGCCGAAGTCCCCGGCCTCTCGTGGACCTCGAAGGCATGCGCGGCTGCCGTCAATTCCTCTCTCTTCCGCGACGTTCTAGCCATGGGCTCCGGCCACCTCGCCTTGAAATGTTCGAAACGATCGCCGCTTTCCGCATGCGGTCGGCTGGCCGGCCTATCTTCAGTCTCGGGCCGCGAGTCGCCCAAGGATCCCGATTTTCTCATACGTTTTTACCGCCCGCTCGCAGCGGTCGCAGTCGATCTCTCATTCCGAGCATGATAAGATTATAAACAACTTATCCGGGTCTTCCAACGAAGACAACCCTGTTTCCGATACCGCCGCTGGAAAGCAAGAAAGAACAGCGCGTTGGATCCGGGACTTCACTTCTGTACCGGGCAGGGCACCGCCCGGCCCCCGGAGCGGCGACATCCCCGCGGGATCCGTTTCCTCATTTGACGCTTTGCGGCGCGAGCGCCCATGCGCTCCGGCACAGCGCAACCCAGCCTTCGAGCGACAAATCATGGGCGTTTTCGCCCGGGGCGAAGCGATCGATATAACCTTTGAGCAAGCCTGCGCCGATCCTCTCGACCGTACCGGCCGGGTGACCCCTGTCCTGTAATTCGACCCATAGCAGCGTCGACGGGCCGTAGGCGCGCATTGCTGCCAGGAGCCGCCGGACCAGGGGCTGCGGCAGCGGCTGCATACTGTGGTAGACGAAGATCTTGCGCGCCTCCATGAGGTCATCGACCAACTTCCGCCGCAACCGCGGCAGCTGTTTCACCTCGCGCTGATGGATGCTTTCGGCCGACGCTTCGCCGATCAATACCCAAGGGTGATAAAGGAAACCGAAGCGCTTATCGAAGACGAGGTATTCCAGCTGGTTCTCGGAGATTCGAACTTCGAGCTGATCCCAGTCACCGATCCCCTCGAAGCGCGCCTTCAGCCCCGACAGTAGCGCCGGAATTGGCGCGCTGGCGAAACGCAGGAGGCCCAGCGGATCGGCGCCGCAGCGGCGCTGCGCCAGGCCGAATTCGCAATTCTCGCCGAGGCTTTCGAATTGCAGCATCAGCCGGTCGAGTGGCAGCTCGCCGGTCGCAGACACATCGGTCTGACGAAAAAGGCTAAGCCGCCGGAATGCGAGGGCGATTTCGCGATCGTCCGGGGCGCCGCTGACGTCGCGCGGTCTTGCCGCATCGCGGTGACGGAAAGTGACCGCGACCCGACTCGTCTGCCCGATCGCGTTCCAGGGAACAGGGCATTCTATCCTGGTGACCTCGCGAACGAAGAAAGTGCCGACCTCGCAGTCATTCACCAGGATCGACAAGCGTTGCACCGGCAGCTTCTGCTTCCAGACGAACGGCCCAAGATCGAGCACCAGGCGATAGGTTCCGGGCATCGCGGGACGGGGCAGTTCAAGACGGCTTTCGGCGCCGATCGTCCAAGTGTGCCAGGGTTCCGGATCGGCCCAGCCGGTACGGCGGTAATCGGCGCCGTTTCCCGCGACGCCGAAATCGACGACGAGCGTGGCGACCGACTCGCCGGGCTTGGCTTCAAGGTGCATGGTGTCTTTGCCGTAGTATGTTGCCAGCTGCGCGTCCTTCCCGTGCTCGCGGGCTTGGGAGGACAATCGACATTACAACGTATCCGGGTATCGGCACGAAAATCAATCCCGTGACGTGTACACCGGTCGATCGCGCGAGAGTTGGTGGTGGTTTGTGCGGGGGGCTGTGGCGCCCGAAGGAGCAAGAGCGATGACGATCCGGATCGCGCGACTGTACCGTTACCCGGTTAAGGGGCTGAGCGCCGAGCCGCTTGATCGGGTCGCTCTTTCGGCCGGCCAGTGCCTGCCGCATGACCGCCGTTTTGCGATCGCACTGCCCTCGACCGAGTTCGATCCGGAGCATCCGAAATGGCTGGCGAAGACGCATTTCGCGATGCTGATGCGTGACGAGAAGCTGGCGCAGCTGCACACCCGTTTCGACCCCGAGAGCGGGCTTCTAAGTATCGAAAGCGACGGCACCCAGCTGCTGCGGGAGCGGCTGACCGAGGCCGAAGGCGGCCGCAAGACCTGCGCGTTCTTCACCGATTTTCTCGCCGGCGCGGTCGAGGGGCCGCTGCGGATCGTCGAAGCGGCGGGCCACGCCTTCGCCGATGCGCGCCCGAAGCCGAACGCCTCGACCGACCAGTACGTCTCGCTGATCAACCTGGCAAGCATCGCCGCGCTGGAAGCCGCGATCGGCGAGCCGGTCGATCCGCTGCGTTTCCGCGCCAATGTTTATTTTGAGGGAACGCCGACCTGGCACGAGCTCGATTGGCTCGGCTCCGAGATCGCTATCGGCAATGCGCGGCTCAGGGTGATCGCGGCGATCACCCGCTGCGCCGCTACCCAGGTCAATCCGACGACCGCCAAGCGCGACCTCGATATCGTCGGTGCGCTGCAGCGCACCTTCGGTCACAATCTGATGGGCATCTACGCAGAGGTGATCGAGGGCGGCGAGATCGCTGTCGGCGACGCGCTCATCTTGCGCTGAATTCGGTCGGCGCATATCCGCCCCGCGCCGCCGCCGGAGAGAATCCGGGCGCTGCCGGGTACGCTCATGTTATAAACGCGACAATAAATAACAGCCTGCCAACAGGCTGACCGAGGCAATCGTGGAGGGACACCGATGGCATACGATCTCTTGATCCGCAACGGCCGCATCGTCGACGGCTCGGGAATGCCGTCCTTCCACGGCGATGTCGCAGTCAAGAACGGCAAAATCGTCGAGCTCGGCAAATTGTCCGGGCCGGCCGACCGGACCGTCGACGCCGAGGGCCGAGCGGTATCGCCCGGTTTCATTGACAACCACTGCCACTACGACGCCCAGGTCACCTGGGACCCGCTCTGCTCGTTCTCTTGCGACCACGGCGCTACCTCCGTCGTGATCGGCAATTGCTCCCTGTCGCTGGCGCCGGTGCGCCGCGGCAAGGAAAAGCGGATGGCTGAGTTCCTCTCTTATGTCGAAGCCATCCCGATGGAGGTATTGGGCACTGTCGAGGTCGATTGGGAATCCTTCCCCCAATACATGGACCGGCTCGACCGCAATCTCGGCGTCAATGTCGGCACCCTGATCGGCCACACCGCCGTGCGCTATTACGTGATGGACGACGAGTGCCAGAAGCGCGGCGCCACCGACGCCGAGCTGAAGGCGATGCAGGGCGTCGTTCGCGAGGGCATCGAGGGCGGCGCGCTGGGACTGTCGGTGTCCCGCAACCGCGGCCATTACGACCCGCAGGGGGTGCACATACCGGCCCTGTGGGCGGACGAGAAGGAGATTTTTGCGCTCGCCGATGTACTGCGCGAAATGGGCACCGGCATCATCCAGTCGGGCGGCGGCCGCGAAGCGGAAATGCGCGATGGGCTGATGGCGCGCCTGTCGGAGGCGACTGGCCGGCCGGTCGTCTATAACAATCTCGGCCAGAGCGTGCGCCGGCCGGGCGAGTGGCAGAAGCACATGGATCGCGTCAACGAGACGGCGGCACAGGGCATCCGCGCCTATCCGCTGTGCTCGCCGAACACCACGACGCAGACCTTCAATATGGGGAACACGCAAGTGTTCCGCGGCTCCCCGACCTGGCACCCGATCCTGCTCGCCTCGGACGAGGAGAAGCTACGCGCCTATGCCGCTCCATCGGTGCGAGCGAAGCTTCACGAAGAGATGATCGAGTGGAAGGTGGAGATCCCGGGCGGCACCATTTCGCGCGAATGGTACAATTATATCTGGGTCGAGGAAGCAAAACTCGACAAGAATAAGTGGATGGTTGGCAAGACCCTGCACGAGATCGCCAAGACCCAGAACAAGGGCATCATTGACGCCTTCCTCGATCTCGTCGTCGAGGAGAAGCTCGAAACGATTTTCATGCAGGCCGAGAACAACGTCGATGTGGAGGCGATGCGCCAGATCCTCAATTATCCGAACGCCCTGATCGGGCTATCGGATGGCGGCGCGCATGTGCAGTTCCACGGCGGCTACGGGTTCTCAACGCGCTTCCTCGGCGAATGGGTGCGCGAGAAGCAGATCATGAGCCTCGAACAGGCGGTGCGCCGGCTGACCTTCGACTCGGCCTCGACCTTCGGGCTCTACGACCGCGGGCTGTTGCGCCCCGGCATGGCCGCCGACATCACGATCTTCGATCCCGATACGGTGAAGCCGTTGCCGGAATTCATTGTGCACGACTTCCCGGCTGGCGGGTGGCGCTTCAAGGAGCCGGCGGCCGGGATCTACGCCACGTTCGTCAACGGCCAGATGCTGATGAAAGAAGGCCAGCACACCGGCAACCTGCCCGGCCGCGTGCTGCGCAATTCGCGCTATCAGGCGAGCCACAGCTAGACAATCGGGGCGCCGCTAACGACCCTCTCCGCCCTTGGGTGGAAAGGGTTTTCCCTTTCAGGAGGCGATGGCGACCGGCATCCGGGGCAAGGATGGTGGTGCCGCCACCACCCGGTTGCGCCCACCATTCTTGGCGGCGTAAAGCGCATCGTCGGCGCGCTTCAACAGCGCTTCCAGGCTCTCGGCGTTGTCTGCCGTGATCGCGACGCCAATGCTTATCGTCACCGGCAAGCTCTCGCCACTGGAGTGCAGCGGGAATGGCTGGTCGGCGACGGCGAGGCGGAGGCGATCGGCGACGACGGCGGCGCCGGCCAGATTGGTTTCCGGCATGACGACGACGAATTCCTCGCCGCCCACGCGCGCCACGAGATCGACGCTGCGGACCTGCCGCAAGGTTCGCTCGGCAAGCTCGCGAAGCACGTCGTCGCCCGCCGGGTGGCCGTAGCGGTCATTGACCTGCTTGAAATGGTCGATGTCGAAGATCATCACCGCGGTGGCGGTGCCGCCCTCGGGCATGCGCGCCAGCAGCTCGTTCAGATGGGCGATCACATAGCGGCGATTGTAGAGCCCGGTGAGCTCATCGGTCAGGGCCAGCGACAGGCTGCGCCGGTAATTTTCGCGCAGGCGGTCCTGCAGGCGCTTGCGGCGGATCTGCGTTCGTGTTCGGGCGAGCAGCTCGTTGCGGTCGACCGGCTGGATCAGATAGTCGGTGGCACCAAGATCGAGGCCTTTGGCGAGCCGCGGCAGCTCGCTCTCACCGGCGATCAGCAGGATCGGCACCTGGCGGGTAGCCTCGGTCGCGCGCCATTGCGAAACGAGGCGCAGCGGGTCGCCATCCGGCATCGACAGGCTGGCGATGACCAGTTCGACCGAGTCATCGACCAGCATCAGCGCCTCGGTACAGCTCGTCACGTGCACCACCGATTCGGCGATGGGCGCCAGGGTATCGCAGATACGCGATGCAGCAGACCCCGGCTCCTTCAGCAGCACGATGCGGGCCCCGCTGGTATCCTCGATGGCTTCCGCGTCGCCGGTGCTGCTGAAACGACCGCATACCTCTTCGCGCAGCCGCAGCTCCTCCATCATGCGTTTCAGGCGGACGAGCGAACGCACGCGCGCGAACAGGGCAATATCATTGACCGGCTTTGTCAGAAAATCGTCTGCACCCGCCTCCAGGCCGCGCAACCGATCGGCGATATCGGACAACGCCGTGACCATCACAACCGGGATATCGGTCGTGCGCGGGTTCGCCTTGAGCCGACGGCAGACCTCGAGCCCGTCCATCCGCGGCATCATGACGTCCAGAAGAATGATGTCCGGCATCTCGCTTTCGGCGAGCTCCAAGGCGTTCGGGCCGTTATCGGCCGCGAGCACCTCGAAATACTCGTTCGACAGCTTGGCTTCGAGGAGCCTTACGTTCAGCTCGACATCGTCGACGACAAGGATACGGGCGGTCATGCCGCAAAACCCGTTAGGAGAGAAAGCGCTCGACGGTGCGCATGAAGCTCGCCACCGATATCGGCTTGGCGATATACGCCTCGCACCCGCCATTGCGAATCTTTTCTTCATCGCCCTTCATGGCGAAGGCGGTTACGGCGATCACCGGGATCGCGGCCAGATTGTCGTCCTCCTTGAGCCATTTGATCACTTCGAGGCCGGATACCTCGGGCAGCTGAATGTCCATCAGGATCAGATCGGGATGGTGCTGTCGGGCAATGCGCAATGCGTCCATGCCGTCTTTCGTCTGCAGCGTAAAATACCCGTGGGCTTCTAGCAAATCGTTGAAGAGCTTCATATTGAGCTCGTTGTCCTCGACGATCAGGACCTTTTTCGGCAATGGCTCATCGATTTTGCCATTTTCCATTATCGCTTCCAGCGCCATGTCCGCCTCGCCCTGATTTTGCCGAGCACGGCGCGCGCCGCGTGGAGTCGCTGCTCGGCCGGCCTTCTGCAATCGCGCGTTGCAGTTCTAGGGCAAGGGAATTTAACAATTGGTAACCGTCACCCCCGATCGCGCAAAAAAGAGATTTTTCTGCGGTTTAAATATCGCGCATTCCCCATGCCCTTCGCGGAATCAGCAGCATCCCGGCGATGGCGTCGCCTGGAACACTGGAGATAACGTGCGATAGCGGCGGAAATCCGCTCTAATCGGCACGAATTCCCGGGGCACGGTCGATGAGCGCGACGTTTCGTATCGGCGTCGATCTGGGCGGCACCAAGATAGAGGCCGCGGCGCTCGACCATGCCGGCGACGTCCGTCTGCGTCGGCGAATCGCGACGCCGACTGGCGACTACGCCGCCACGATCGCCGCGATCAAAAGCCTGGTCGATGCGATCGAACGCGAGCTCGGTGGCCGCACCACGGTCGGGATCGGGATACCGGGGACCATCGTTGCCGCCACGGGCCTTGTCAAAAACGCCAACTCGACTTGGTTGATCGGCCAGCCTCTCGCTCGCGATGTCGACCGCGCACTCGGCCGGCCGGTCCGCTTTGCCAATGACGCCAATTGCTTCGTGCTGTCGGAGGCGGTCGATGGCGCCGCGGCCGGCTGCGCTTGCGTATTCGGTGTCATTCTGGGGACCGGGGTTGGCGGCGGCGTGGTCATCGACGGCCGCATCGTCGTCGGCGCCAACGCGATCGCCGGCGAATGGGGCCACAATCCGCTGCCGGCGCCGCAAGCCGACGAGCTGCCCGGGCCGCTCTGCTATTGCGGCCGGCGAGGCTGCATCGAGACGTTTCTGTCGGGCCCGGGAATTGCCGCAGATCACTTCAGGCATTGTGGGCGCGCGCTCGCCGGGCCCGAAATCGCCGTCGGTGCCTCGGCCGGCGATGCCGACTGCCAGGCGTCGCTATACCGCTATGCCGAACGCCTCGCCCGAGCCCTCGCGGTCGTTATCAACATTCTCGACCCGGACGCGATCGTGCTTGGCGGTGGTCTCTCCCGCCTTGCCTTTCTGTACGAAGAGGTGCCGCGACGCTGGGAACGTCACATCCTCTCCAATTCGATCGTCACCCGGCTGCTGCCGCCGCGCCATGGCGATTCGAGCGGAGTGCGCGGCGCCGCCTGGCTGTGGCGACCGGAGGAAATGCCGTGACCGCCGTGCTGTGCCGCGATTGCGCGGCGCTCGCCTCCGCCCCGGCGCCGCCGGAGCGCTGCCCGCATTGCAGCTCGCCCCGGCTTGTCGCCCACCCCGAACTCGGCGACCTCGCGATTGCCCATATAGATTGCGACGCATTCTACGCGACGGTTGAGAAGCGCGACCGGCCGGAGCTCGCCGAACGCCCGGTCATCGTGGGCGGCGGTGCGCGCGGCGTCGTGCTCGCCTGCTGCTATGTCGCGCGGCTCTACGGGGTGCGCTCGGCGATGCCCATGTTCAAGGCACTCGCCGCCTGTCCCGACGCCGTCGTGATCCGCCCCGACATGGCGAAATACCGCGAGGTCGGACGTGCGGTACGGGCCGAGATGCTGCGGCTGACGCCGCTGGTCGAGCCGCTGTCGATCGATGAGGCGTTTCTTGATCTGTCCGGCACCGAAAACCTGCATGGTGCCGCGCCGGCGCAGCTGCTGGCGGCGCTGGCGCGGCGGGTCGAGGCGGTGCACGGCGTCACCGTCTCGATCGGGCTCAGTTACAACAAATTCCTGGCGAAGCTCGCCTCCGATCTCGACAAGCCGCGCGGCTTCGCCGTGCTCGGCCGCGTCGAGGCCGCAGGATTTCTCACCGACAAACCGGTCGGCTGGCTGTGGGGCGTCGGCGGCGCGATGCAGCGCCGCCTCGCGGCGGACGGCATCACCAAGATCGGCCAGATCCGGACGCTCGACGAGCGCGAACTGATCGCGCGCTACGGACGCTTCGGCCGGCGCCTTTTCCATCTCGCGCGCGGCGAGGACGAGCGCCGAGTGGAGCCGGACGGGCGGGCGCGCTCGATCTCGGCCGAGACGACCTTTGCCCATGACGAAGCCGACGCCGAGGCGCTGGCCCGCGCCTTATGGCCGCTTTGCGAGCGGGTCGCTTCCCGGCTGAAGGAAGCGGGGCTCGCCACCGGCACGGTGACGCTCAAGCTGAAGACAGCGGATTTTCGCCTGCGCACGCGATCCCGCCGCCTCGCCGATCCGAGCCGGCTGGCCGAGACGATGTTCCAGACCGCGCGCCATCTGCTCGAGAGCGAGGCCGATGGCGCCACCCGGTTCCGCCTGATCGGGATCGGCGCCGACGCGCTGGTCAACGGGGGCGCGGCCGATATGCCGACATTGTTCGATGATGTCGGGGCCCGGCCTCGCCGCCTCGCCGAGGCTATCGAGGATTTGCGCGAACGCCACGGCGAGGGTGTGCTGCGACGCGGCCGCGCGTTGTCAGACAACTGAACCGAAGCCCCCGTAAATTTCGGCGGGACTGGTTGGCCGCGCTCAGCAGCCCGGTTTCGGCAACGCCTCGATGTCGTCGAGCTTGGCGCGGATCGAATAGTCGCCGTAATCGATCACCATGTCGCGCGACACGCCGTTGTCGAGCAGCAGCATGCCGAGTTCGTAATCCGGCTTTTCCGCCTTCTGGTCGGCCGGGAAGAAGGCGAGCCGCACGCGCCAGCCCGGCCGGTTCAGCAGCGGGCTCTTCTTCGCGGCATCCGCATCAGGCTCGACCTTGGGGCCGATCACCGCCGAGACCAGAACCGCGCCGTCCGCAGTGGCACCGTCGAAGATCTGCCGCGAGACGAAATTCTCACCGGCCTGGGCCTTGTCGATCAGGAAAATCGTGTGCGCGCTCGGAAACAACACGCCGGCCGGAAGCTTCAGGGTTTTTATTTCCGGCTTCTCGAACTCGACCGTGCCATCCTTGCCTGCGCCGTTGAGCTTAGCCTCGCCGCGGATTTCGTCATCCGCGCTGCCGTTGCGCGTCTCCTTCTGGTTGAAGCGATAATGCTGACCGTCCTTCGCCTCCCAGGTCACGAAATTCGAGGAAACGCTGACATCGGGCGTCTCGGCGTAGCCCATCTTCAGCCGATAGCGCTGCTCGACGGTCCAGCCGTCGCAGGTCTCGCCCCATTGATAAGCCATCGTTCCGCTCGCTCCGGTGACCCCGGCATCGCCATGTGTCGTATCGAGGCTCATCGTGTAAAGCGCACGGTGCGGCGCAATCTCCGCCGCGCCCGCGGACCCGATCAAAACAAGCGTGGGCACAACCAGCGTGAGGGCGGCCGCGACTGGCCGCAACGCCTCAATACAGCGCTCAATGGTCATCAAAAGCGAACTCCCGCGGCCCCAAAGCGGCGCATCCATCGCGCCGCGCGCACCGCGGCAAAGCGCATCGCGGCGCCCGATTAGATGGGGGCACAACCGCGAGAACGCAAAAATTTGTGATCGTGGAGAGGCGGCCGGCAGGCCTCGGGCTATTTGGCGCGCAACTCGGCTGTGTCGCGATACACCTGCAACCGGGTAACTCGCAGCCCCGGGACGCCGTGTCGGTCGATTGCGCGCTGCCAGGCGAGAAATTCCTCGACCGACAGCTGATAGCGTCGGCAGGCCTCTTGGAGGCTCAGCGAGCCATTGCGGACGGCGGCAACGACGATGGCCTTGCGGCGGACCACCCATCGCTTCGTATCCGGCGACGGCAGGTCCACGGCAGAAGCAGAAGCATCGACCAGGAACTCGGTATCGGCGAAGGATTCGGTTAGGGACATATTGATCAAGTCGGGCTGGTTGCTCGCACTCCGCAAGTTAGCGAGCAGCGCTTAAAGAAAGGTTTATCCGCTCATTAACAATCACTGCATCCATAAGGACAATTTGTAGAAAAATCCCAAAATCATGCTGTCGAATTCTGTTAACCATCGTCGAATTGGCTGAGCATCCGGGAGCCACACAATTCGAGACGAAACAAAGAGAGAGCCGCGCGGCTCGCAAACACCTCCCCTCCGGTTCACCCGCTGCGCCGCGAAACACAAGCGGAATCAATATCGTGACCTGCAATTCTGAAGGTTGAAATGGGCCGCCTCGATTCATATACTCCGCGCCCGTCGAGCAAAGGGGTTTGGGGAGACTTATGCGTACGTCCTTGCCGCCCGATTATCGTCCCTCCGAAGACGAAGAGTTCATGAACCCACTGCAGATAGAGTATTTCCGGCAGAAGCTGCTGCGCTGGCGCGCCGAACTCCTTTCCGACTCGTCGGACACTTTGCGGCACCTCAAGGAAGAGAGCCTATTGAAGCCTGATCTGACCGATCGCGCCTCGCTTGAGACCGAGCGGGCGATCGAATTGCGCACCCGCGACCGCGAACGCAAGCTGATCTCCAAGATCGACTCCGCCCTGCACCGCATCGACAGCGGAACCTATGGTTTTTGCGAGGAGACCGATCAGCCGATCGGGATCCGCCGGCTCGAGGCTCGGCCGATCGCGACACTCTCGATCGAGGCGCAGGAGCGCCATGAGCGGATGGAGCGCACCTATCGCGATGAATAGAGCCGGGATTGCGGGAAGAGCCCGCTGCAAAAATCGCCAAAGCCGAGCTTCACCACAGCGGTCCTATATTTTGCGGTAAGGGTTCATTATCTAAAGACGGGAGCTAAAGACGGCCCGAGGCGCTGCCGCGCACGGTTAAGCGAACGTTAGGGCCCAGGGCGGAGAATTTCCGGCGCGCAGAATTTGATAGGACGGGTTCGGAGCGGCGTGCCGCCGGGATGTCCGTCAATCCCCTTCGCGGCGTATTGCGCCCCGCCGACGACGCGGCGTGATACGATCGCACAGCATTTTTGCCCGAGCCGGAACGGGGCAGGACAGAGATCATGGTAGCCGACATCGGAGGTGCCCGTCGCTGGACCGGTTCGGAAGCGGGCCGCGCGCAGCCTGGCTGGATCGGCGTCCTGGGCAATCTTGCCATGCTGCTGGCGGCCGGCGGCGCGGGGCTAGGCTCACTCTATTTCGCACAAATCGTTTCAGGGCCGGGCATTGCGCTGACCGCGACCGCAATTCTTGCGCTGGCCGCGGTCGTCGGCGCTGTCGCCGGGGCGGCCCGCTGGATGCACGCCGCGTTAGCCGCAAGGGTCGACATTCTGAGCCAGGCGCTGGAAGCCTCTCCCGATGCGCAACTGATCCTGACCGCGGACGGCCGAACCGCCTACGCGAATACCGCTTTCCACGGCCTGTTCCCGCAATCCGGCAATGCACCACTGGCGCGGATTGCGGCGGCTCTTGCCGATACCGAGTCCGGAGCCGATTTCGAACGGCTGCGCAGCCGAGCCGTCGCCGGCGCGCGGGCGATCGCGGCCCTGCCCTTGCGTGACGCGCGGGGTGCGGCTGCCGGCTGGTTCAATATCTCTGTCAACCCGATCGCCGGCCGCCCCGGCTACAGTTTTTGGAACATCCAGGACATCACCGCGCGGCATGAAATGGAAGCGGTGATTCGGGACGAGCGAAACAAGCTGCTCGATTTTCTCGATGACGCCCCGATCGGGTTCTATTCAGTGGACGGCGGCGGCCGCTTTCTGTTCGTCAATCAGACGCTAGCGAAATGGCTCGGCAGCACAGCCGCGGAGATCGTCAGCAGCGGCGCTCGCTTGCATGATTTCCTTGCGCTGCCCGGGGCCGCGGGAGGTTCGGCCTTCGACCCGTTCGGTGGCGGCGATGGTGGCGGGCAACGCGGCGAGGTGGTGTTGAAGAGCCGCGACGGGCGCACCGTCCATGCCTGGATCGGTCAGAGCGTCGTCGGCTCGGGCACCGAACTGCGCACCCGCTCGGTCGTCCGCGACCTGACCCCGGAGCGCGAGTGGGAAGCAGCGTTACGCCTGTCGCGCGAGCGGTTCCAGCGATTTTTCGCTAGTGCTCCCGTTGGTATCGCGCTGATCGACCGTTCCGGCCGGTTGGAGGAGGCCAATGCGGCATTGGGTGAACTGTTCGGCACCTCGCAGCAAAATCTAATCGGACAGCCGCTGATCGAATTCGTCAACGACGAGGACAGCCGTGAGATTGCCCCGACACTTGCGGCAGCGGTAGAGGCGCCGGCTCATCCCGGCCCGATCGAGCTGCGTCTAAAGGGACCACGCGACAAGGCCTGCGTGGTGTTTCTTAGCCGGATAGACGGTGCTGCGGGCGGCGACGGCGGTCTGATGCTGCACTTCATCGATGTCACCGAGCAGAAGAATCTCGAGGTGCAATTCGCGCAGTCGCAAAAGATGCAGGCAGTCGGCCAGCTTGCCGGCGGGGTCGCGCACGATTTCAACAATCTGCTCACCGCAATGATCGGGTTCTGCGACCTTTTGCTGATGCGGTTCCGGCCGGGCGATCCCTCTTTCGCCGACATCATGCAGATCAAGCAAAACGCCAACCGCGCCGCGAACCTCGTGCGGCAGCTGTTGGCCTTCTCGCGCCAGCAGACGCTGCAACCCCGCATCATCGACATCACCGACGTGCTGGTAGAACTGTCGCATCTGCTGCGGCGCCTGATCGGCGAGAACATCGAGCTGAAGATGGTGCACGGACGCGATCTGGGACTTGCCAAGGTCGATCAGGGCCAACTCGAGCAGGTCATCATCAATCTTGCAGTCAACGCTCGGGACGCGATGGTTGGGGCCGGAACGCTGACGATTCGGACCTCGAACGTCACCCAGACGGGTGCGGTCCGACGAGAGCACGAGGTCATGTCGGCCGGCGATTACGTCCTGATCGAGGTCGCCGATACGGGCGTCGGGATCCCTAAGACGAACCTCGCGCGCATTTTCGAGCCGTTCTTTTCGACAAAGGAGATCGGTTCCGGGACTGGGCTTGGCTTGTCGACAGTCTACGGCATCGTCAAGCAGACGGGCGGCTTCATTTTCGTCGACAGCGAGCCGGGTCACGGCGCGGTATTCCAGATCTATCTGCCGCGTCATTACGCGGCAGAGGGTGTGCTCGATAGCCGGCAGGAAGCCGACAGCATCGAAGTATTGCCGGCAAAGGACCTGACCGGAATCGGCACCGTACTGCTCGTCGAGGACGACGACCCGGTCAGGATTTTCGGCGCCCGCGCCTTGCGCAACAAAGGCTACCAGGTGCTCGAGGCCAAAAGCGGTGAAGACGCGCTCGCAAGGATCCGCGACGGCGGCGAGAAGATCGATTTGTTGATTACCGACGTCGTGATGCCGCGCATGGACGGGCCGGCGCTGATCCGCGAGGTGCGGGAGAGCCATCCCGACCTGAAGGTGATCTTCATTTCCGGCTACACCGAGGACTCTTTCCGGCAGCGCCTCGACAGCGACAGTGAAATCCATTTCTTGCCGAAGCCGTTCAGCCTGAAGCAGCTCGCCGGCAAGGTCAAAGAGGTGATCAGCGGCGAGGCGGCGTAAGTTCGCGCCGGCGTCAGCTCAGCGCCTCGACCTCCTCGACGGTAAGCCCGCCAGGAATGATCGTGATCGGGATGCGCAGCCGGGCGGCGGTCTTGCCGGTCAGATGCGAGACCAGCGGTCCCGGGCCCTCGGCGCCGGTGCCGGCCGCAAGCACCAGGATCGAGATCGTCGGGTCTTCATTGATCAACGCAAGAAGCTCGTCGCGGGCTCGCCCTTCGCGGATATAGACCACCGGCATCGAGCCGGCGATCGGACCGATCTCCTCGCAAAGCTTGCGCAGCAGGTCCTCGGCGGCTTCCCGACGCTCGGCCCGGGCCAGCTCCTCGATCGCCAGCCAATGCTGCAACTCGGCCGGCTCAATGACGTAGAGCAACGCCAGCTTGCCGCCGGTATGCGCGGCGCGGCGCGCGGCGTAGTGAACCGCGAGACGATGCTCCTCAGTCTCGTCAACGACGACGAGGAAGACACGCGATTGCGCATTTACCGGCATTTACTCAGGGCGTCCTTGTGGTCAGACACCACGGAAGGGCAGGCTCGCCAGCCATCCTGCCACCAGCGCGGTCACGACTGCAATCGCACCGTATGCCGCCGACTGGCGGGTCGCGAAATCCGATACCGCGGCGTCGAGGCCGACCTTGGAAACCACGAGCGGTGTCGTCTGCCCGCCGACGACATCGCGGTCGCGCACGAGGAACACCTCGACGAGATAGCTTCCGGTCGGCACGTTGGCTGGGAAAGCGATCGTGGTTCGGAACAGGCGCTCGCCGAGAAAGCTGATCTTGAGCGGGCTCTCGCCGAATAGCCCGGCCCGCTGCTGCTCGGTGATCAGGGCGTCGGCGAAACGGCGTCCAGTCTCTGGGGTTTCCGGCGGCTTCACCTCCAGCTTCAGATTGGCGGTGCCGATGCGATAAAGCGCGGCGGCATTCGGAGCCAATACCTCATCGATGGGCCGGCTCGCCGCGACCGCATAAAAGCTCGGCACATTGTTGAAGGTGACGGACTGGGCATTGACCCAGATGCCGGCGACCTTACCCTTGCGCCAGATGGTCGTGTCGCGG
This sequence comes from Allostellaceae bacterium, assembly GCA_036008175.1. Lineage (GTDB taxonomy): Bacteria > Pseudomonadota > Alphaproteobacteria > ATCC43930 > CGMCC-115725 > DATARH01. The sequence continues at coordinate 70,429 of DASYOB010000152.1, read as the reverse complement.
GCTGGACCGCGCACCACGACTATCACATCGGCCGGACCTTCGATGGCGCCGAACAGCACGACAGAAGCGCCGGTGAAGCCGCTGCCGATCGCGATCAGGTGACTGGTGAGGTCAGCGACGATCTCAGCCGAGCGCGCTTGCGGTACAGCGCAGATCAAACACAACGGCAAAGCGAACGGCAACAGCGGGTTCGGCCTGCGCCGCCCTGATCGGCGTCTCATCCAACTTCCGGCGTGATGGCGAAGAGATCGTGCGGCCGCAGGGTCAGCTCCTGCGCCAGCTTGGCGGCAACAGCCAGCACCAGGAGCGACAGCAGGAAGCGTAGCTGCTCACCGCGAAGCCGAGTGCCGAACCGGGTGCCGAGTTGGGCGCCGATGACGCCCCCGATCAGCAACAGCACCGCCAGCACTGCGTCGACGGTACGGTTGGTGTATGCCTGGAGAAAGGTCACATTCGCCGCAACGAAAATGATCTGCAGCAACGATGTGCCCGGCACCATCGCGGTCGGCATGCCGAGCGTATAGATCATCGCCGGCACCAACAGGAAACCGCCGCCAATCCCGAGCACCGCGCTCAGCACTCCGACGACAAAGCCTAGGCCAGTCGGCAACAGGGCGCTGATATAAAGCTTCGACCGGCGAAAACGCGTCTTCAGCGGCAGCCCCTGCAGCCAATTGTGCTGGTGCAGCTTGCGCGGGAAGCCCCCGGGACGGCGCTGGCGCAGCATCGAGCGCACGCTCTCGATCGCCATCAACCCGCCGAGGACGCCCAGCATCACCACGTAGCACAGCGAGATGGTCAGCTCGATCTGGCCCAACCGCCGCAGTGCCGTGAACAGCCAAACCCCGAGCGCCGAGCCCGCAAGCCCGCCCAGCAGCAGGGTGAACCCCATCTTGAAATCGACGTTGCCGCGGCGCCAATGGGCGATGACGCCCGACAACGAAGCGCCGACAAGCTGGTTGGCCGAGGACGCGACGGCGACTGCCGGCGGCACGCCGATAAAGATCAGCAGCGGGGTCAGCAGAAATCCCCCGCCGACGCCGAATACGCCAGAGAGAAAGCCGATTACCCCGCCGAGACCCAACAGGACGAACACGTTGAGCGAGACCTCGGCGATCGGCAAGTAGACGTCCATGATCGGAGCTGGCGCCGCTTCGGGGAATCGGGACAGCGCGGCTCCGCCGGGCAGAGCCGCGCATCGGCCAAACTTATAGCCCGTCAGGTCCTCGCGAAAGCGGCAAACCGGGCGCGTTGCATCTTACCACGGCTGCGCCGCCTCTCCCGCTCGTGTATGGGGAAAGGCGGCTGCTTGTAAAATCGGCGGCAGCGGGACCGGCTGCTACCGCAGCGGTGAGAAGGTAGCCGGTATGACCAGCATGTTTTCCTGCTTGATCATGGTGCCCGGCTGCCCGCCCTTCGGCGGCCAGATGCCTTCGCGGCGCGCCTTTTCGCGGATCTCGAAGCGGGCCTGCGCATCCTTGTACGCCCAGATGTGGCACCACAGGTTGAGCTCGCCCAGCTCGGAATGCCCGGCAAACGCCAGCGGCGAGAGCTTGACCCGCTCGCCGATTGCTCCCGACCAGCGCTCGATCTGGCTCGGAATCGCGCCCGGCCTCAGCGTGTACATACGGATCTCGTAAAGCCCGCCGAGCTGGCGCGGCTCGAGCTTCGGCGAAAACGGCGCCGGAATGAAGATCTGGCTCTTCTGGTCGACGACGAATTCGCGGGTGTTGGGCGGCCAGCCTTCAAGCTTTGTGGCCTCGGCGCGGAGCCGGGTGCGTTCCTCCAGGTTCTCATAGGGCCAGACGTGGATGACCTGGTTCAGCGGCCCCACTTCGGTGTGCCAGAAGGCGGCGAGCGGCGACACTTTCGCTCGAATTGGCAAGGCTTGCGCGAACCGGTCCTCGAACGTCGCGACCGTGCCGGGTTGCAGGGTGTACGTGCGAATTTCGACAATCACGGGCGTATCCTCTCTGGGGGGTGGACCGGCGGACGCTAGACCGCTGTGATCATCGCCACAAGCCCGAGCTTCCGAGATCATGTCGTGCACTCGCAGACGACCGGGGAGCGGCGCGGCCTCGATTGCTAAGCGCCCCCTCGGTTCGGCCGAAATCGTAGCTTTCCGGATCGCCCATTTGCTTCTCTAGGATGAATGGGATCGCGAGCGTTCACCCGTCAGAGCACGAAGGAAATCCGATGAAACGAGAAGTCGTCCGCGCCGAACCCTTGTCCACCTACCTGGAACGGTGGAAGGCGCCGACCTCGGCCGTCACCCGCAGCGGCGACACGGTCTACGTCTCGGGATTTCCGCCGTTCGACCCCGACACCGGAGAAATCGTTGACGCGCCGATCGAGCGCCAAACCGAACTTGTCTTGGAGCAGATGAAACTTTGCGTGGAGACCGCGGGATCGTCTTTGGCAAATGTGTTGAAATGCAACGTGTACTGTACCTCCGTTGAGAGATTTTCAGCGGTCAACGCAGTCTATGCACGTTATTTTCCGAACGATCCGCCCGCCCGAATCTTCGTCTGCGTTCCCGCATGGCCTGGAAATTTCGACATCAAAATCGACTGCATCGCCGCGATCTAGGCGCACTGCATTCGGCTTCGCCAGCACGGAGGCGCACCATGTTCTCGGTTATTTTCGAGGTCCGTCCCAAATCCGACCAGTGGGATGCCTATCTGGGCTACGCCAAAATGCTGCGGCCGGAACTGGAGCAGATCGACGGGTTTGTCGACAACGTCCGCTATCGCAGCCTGACCAGAGAGGGATGGATCGTGTCGCTCTCCGGCTGGCGCGATGAGAAGGCGCTCGTCCGCTGGCGCACCAAGGCTAACCATCACCGCGTGCAGGAGAAAGGCCGCTCGGAAGTCCTGCTCGACTATCATCTGAGGGTTGGCCAGCTAATGCGCGACACCAGGCTGCCCGACGGCCAGGCCCTGCGCGAACAGAGACTGGACGAGACGGAAACCGGCGCCGCCACCACGATCATCCTGATCGATGCCAGGCGGCCGGCCGAGTGGGTCAATAACATCAGTCCGGAAGAAATCGCGAAATGGCTGGGGCTCGCGCCCGAAGCTGCAGGCCTCGTTGAGTGGGATGTTTTCGACGCCGTGCTCACACCCGGCGATGTCATTCTGCTCATGTCCTGGCGCGACCAGGACGCCGCCGAAGCCTTCGAGGCCTCGACCCGCCTGCCGGACGGCGCGAGGCTGCGCCGCGTCCGTATCGTTCGGGATTACGGCATGTTCGACCGGCGCGAGGCACCGCAATATTACCCCGACGTAGCACGCCCCGTGTCGTAGCACGAAAGTTGCGTCGCGGTCGGGTTCACGCCCAAGCCGCTACCGGACCGATCAGCACCGCCACGGGAAAGTCGTGGAACAGGTCGCCGGCGAGGATCCGCTCGCGGCCGCTCAGGACCTCATCAGTGAAGACGTTGCGCCACGGACCGGCGCTCGGCAAGCCGATCTCTGTGGCGCCCCAATCGGCCGGCGCGCCATCACGATAAAGGCCATAGACCAGTCGCGGCACCACCGCGACCACCGCTGCCTCGCCGAGGCGGCGGGCGAAGGCGCAGAGGCGGTCCGAGTTGCGGCCTTCGCCGATGTCGAGCGGCTGGTAGTCGCCAGAGGCGAAGAGGTCGGCATGCTCGCGTCGCAGCCGGAGCAGGCACGCGGCAACGAATAGTTTCTCGCGCCCGTCCTGCCAATTGCCGGCGAGATCGGCGACGGTGGCCCTCGCGGTCTCGTCGAGCAGAGCGCGGCGCTGCGCGAAATCGACCGGCCGCCGGTTATCCGGATCGACCAGGCTGAAATCCCAAAGCTCGCAACCTCGATAGATATCGGGCACTCCGGGCGCGGTCAGCTTGAGCACGAGCTGGGCGAACGAGGCGATCGCCGCCGGGCGCGCCAGCATCGCGACGAAGCCGGCAAAATCGGCGAGGAACGGGTTGGGCCGCGCCGCGTCAAGGGTGCCGCGGACGAAGCGCCGCAACCCGGCCTCGTACTCCTCGTCCGGATAGCTCCAACCCGACTGCTCCTTGCCTTCGCGCACTGATTTGACCATCGCCGCCTCGACCCGCTCGGCAAGCAATCCGACCGCCTCTGGCTCGGCGGCATCGAGAGCCGGAGGCCAGGCTCCGACCAGCATCTGGTAGAACAGGTATTCGACGTTGCGGTCAGGCACCGGCTGCTCGTCGATCTCACTGCGATGGCGGCGATTGAGGCGAAGCCAGTGCGCGACGCGGCGGCCCCACTCACGCGGCATCTCCGACAACAGCGCAATCCGCAGACGCGCGTCTTCGCCGCGCTTGGTGTCGTGTGTCGCCGTCGCGAGCATTGCGCGCGGCCAGCGCCGCGCGTGCTCCAGCGTCAGATGATGGAAGGCCGCCGACGACATGCCAAACCGGCGCGGGTCCCCGCCGACCTCGTTCAACGCCAGCAGACGGAAATAGCGATAGAAGGCGGTATCCTCCATTGCCTTGGCCATGACCGGCCCGGTCACCTGCTGGAATTGCATTGCCGTGCGCAGCGCGTCCGGCGAGCGCGAATGCGCCGGCAGATCCGTGGTCAGTACGCCGCGAATGAAATCGAGGATCGTTGTGTCACCGGAGCGCCAGCGTGTCTCCGCCAACGCGATCGCCCAGTCGATATAGCGGCGATCATCCGCGCCGCAGCCCCGCTCCGAGATGTATGTGCGATAGACCGGGAAAGCCGCGATGACCTCATCGAGCGCGGTCAGCATGCCCTTGAAGGTAAAGTCGCGCGTCCGCCAATCGCTGATCGACAGACGGTGGAAGCGGCGGGCGAGCACGTTCATTTCGCTCGCCAGATTGACCTGCATGATCCGCATCTTCGAGGCGTACAGCACCTCGTCGAAGCTCTCCGTCCGGCCGGTCAGCCGGCGATAGAGGCGCGTCATCGCCGCCTCAGCACCGGGATCGACGAACAGCGCCAGTACCTGATTGGCGAAGTCGTAGCCGGTGCTGCCGGCAATCGGCCAATCCGGCATGCGCTCGTAGCGGGCAAGGATCTTTTCGACGAGGATATAGAGCGGCTTTCCGGCGTGCTCGTTAAGCGCCGCGCAGTAGGCCGCGGGATCGAACAACCCGTCGATATGGTCGATCCGCAGCCCGTCGATCTGATCGCGGTCGACCATGTCGAACACCAGCCGGTGGGTCGCAGCAAACAAATCGGGCAGTTCGATGCGCAGCCCAGCCAGATCGTTGATGTTGAAAAAGCGGCGGTAATTGATCTCTTCAGCGGCGACGCGCCAGTTCGCCACCCGATAAGCCTGCTCCTCCAGAAGCCGGTGCAGGCGGCGGAAACTCGCAAGCCGGCCCGAGGTTCCGGCAAAGGCGCCGAGCGCGGCCGTGATGGCCTCGCCGATGGTCGGAACCGCGCGGGCTTCGGCCAGCAAGCGCTTTAACGCGGCCGCGCGACACCGCACCGATCCTGGCGGAAGCCGACGCAAACCCGCGAACTCGCGTTCGAGATCGGCTAGTGCCGGCCCGGCGCGCCGCAGGATTGCTGGGTAGGAGTGCGGCGAAATCGGGAAACGATGATTGTAGTACCAGGCGCTGAAGCTGCCCTCGCGCGGATCGAAGCGTAGCACGATCTCGCCACTCTCCAGCACCGCGCCGTACTGGTCGCCGAGCACCGGCAGCAGGACCCGGTCCTTCAGATCCTCGCGCAGCGGATCCCAGTTGATGTCGAAATAGGCGGCGTAGGGCGACGCCTGGCCCCATTCCAGCACATCGAGCCACCACGCGTTATCGGAGCCGCCTATCCCCATGTGGTTCGGGACGATGTCGAGAATGAGGCCCATACCGTGCGCTCTGAGCGCGGCGATCAGCGCGTCGAACTCCTCCGGCGTGCCGATTTCCGGGTTGAGCCGGTTGTGATTGACGATGTCGTAGCCGTGGGTCGAGCCGGGGCGCGCCTCCATCAGCGGCGAAGCGTAGACATGGCTGACCCCAAGCCCGGCGAGATAAGGGACGATCGCCTCGGCGTCACGAAACGTGAATTCCTTATGGAATTGCAGCCGGTAGGTGGCGCGGATCGCGGCAAAGCCGAATCCTTGATCATCCATGCCCGGTCTACCCGGTCGCCGCCTGCTGTCGGGCCGCATTCACCACAGCGGCGATGCGCGCCATCTCGGGCCCGGCGACAAGATCTTCGATTTGGCAGGAAAGGCGGCGGCGCCAGTTCGGGTGGTCGTCGGTCGTCCCCGGCAGATTGGCTTGCTCGCTCTCGCCGGCGACATCCTCGATTTGCACGAGCATCAGCCGAGCCTGCGAATGGCCGAGATAGGCGTGGATTGCCGCACCGAGCTCCGCAGTATAGGTGGGCTCACCGTCAGCCCCGAGAAATTCATCCCGGCGTTCCGGCGCAAGCAAGCTCTCCGCGATCAGCGCCTCCAGCAGAAACTTGCGATCACGGCGGCGCTCTGCGGCCTCCGTCACCTCGGCGGCGGCATCGGGGTACAGCCCGAGGCGGCGGCGCCACTCGATATCGCGGCCGAGCCAAAAACCCTTCAGTGTGGCGAGATCGTGCGTCGCCGCCGACGCCGCGCTAAGCGCCGGGTACTCGCCGGGGGGGAGAAAACGCCCGTCTTGACGCCGCTCAAAGGCGAATACGCGGTAGGAGAGCACGTTGGCGGCGCGCATTGTCTCGCGAAATCCCTCGGGCACGGTGCCGAGGTCCTCGCCGACAACGGCACAACGCTGGCGTTGGCTCTCCAACGCAACGATGCGCAGCAGCGCATCGAAAGGATAATTGACGTAGGCGCCGGCGGGCGCGGGGCTGCCGCTCGGAATCCAATAGAGTCGCTGCAATCCCATGACGTGGTCGATCCGCAGGATCCCGGCATGGCACATGTTGGCGCGCAACGCGGAGATGATTGGGGCAAAGCCGCGACGGCGGAGGGCCAGCGGGTTTATCGGTGCGAGCCCCCAATTCTGCCCGGCACGGCTGAGCGGATCGGGCGGGGCGCCGATCGCCGCGCCCGGGGCCACCAGCTCCTGGTCGGCCCAAGCCTCGGCGCCGTTCGGATTGACCCCGACGGCGAGATCCCGATAGAGCCCGATCGAGAGCCCGCTGCGACTGCCGGCAGCAGCGGCCTCACCCAGTTGCCTGTCCGCCTCCCATTGCAAAAATTGAAAAAACTCGACCCGATCGACGTTCTCACGAGCGAATTGAGCGACTTCGGCCGAGTTTGGGTCGCGCATCGGCGCAGGCCAGTGTCGCCAGGAGAATTCACCGCCATCGCGGCTGAAATGCTCATGCAATGCTTCGAAGATCGCAAAAGCCGCTAGCGCTTGCCCGCCTTCCTGCTGAAACAGCCGAAATGACGAGCCCAGTGCGCCACGCGGCGCGCCGTTTGGCGCCAGCTGCTCCCCTCGAAACCGCCGGAACAGCGCCTCCAGCACGGGACGCTTCACCGCAGCGACGGCGGCGTAATCTACCAAATCCGCGCTCCGGGCCGCAGCAATCGCCTCGACCGGCGCCAGCGCTCGGGCCGCGTCATCCTCGGCAAAACCGGGCACTTCGGTCACGTTGATATATAGGTAGTCGAGGTGGACCCGGCTTGACGGGGAATAGGGACTGCAGTGCCGCGGCTCGGCAGCAAACAGCGCGTGCAGCGGATTGACGCCGATTGCGGCGGCCCCTACCGGCGCGGCATCGCGGCAAATATGCGCGAGATCGCTAAAATCGCCGATTCCCCAATTGCGGCGGCTGCGCAGGCCGTAAAGCTGGGCGGTCAGCCCCCAGCTGCGCGATCCCGGCTGCAGCTCGGGATGCAGATAGCAGAAAGCCGGCGCGACGATGAGACCAATTTGTGCGGCTACCGCCCCGGCCGCAAGATCGAGGCGGTGATAGCCGAGCGGCAACGGCGCCGGCAGCGGCAAAACAGCCGAGTTGGCTCGATCGCTGTCGGCAGGAAGCGCCTCGCCGCGACCGGAGAGCTCGGTGCCGTCCTCGAGCCGGCAGTGCCATTCGATCGCAGCGCCAGGGAATGGCGCTCGCAACTGCAACACCGGATTGGGCGTCTCATGTGCTACGACATGAACGGAACCGAGCCCGAAGGGCGCCGTCCGGCTTTCGTCGGCGAGCGCATCGGCTGCTTGTTTGGGATCCGAGGGCAGCCCGAAAGCAGCGATCAGCTGTGCCAGCGTTTCCTCGCCGGGCTCGTGCACGATGCCGAGCGCATCAACGTGACGGGCCGCGATGCCGACAGAATCAGCAATCCGACGAAGCTCGTCCAACCGGTCCATCACACGACGCTTGCCGGCAGCAAGAAAAACGCTGCACAGCAGGGCGCAAGCTCGGTTTCAGGCGGCGCCGGACCGGAGCAGTAGATCATGCTGTCTGGATCCGCCTGGTCGGCAAGCGCAACCGGAGCTTCCGCGAAATTGGCCAGCAGGCGCAACGAGCAGCCGTCACCAAGGCGCCAATCGACGCGCAGCGCCGCCGGCCCCAGCAGCTCGCAAGAGCCCCCTGGCTTCATGTCCGGGAGCCTGGGAACGATCAACCGCGAGCGCAGCTCAAGGAGGTGACGGTAGCGGTCGAGCCAGCGCGTATGCTGCGCCCCGCGGGGTTCCGACCAGTCCAGCCGCGAGGCGGCAAAGGTGGCCTCGTCGGTCGGATCGGGAATGCTCTCGCGCGCCGCGGGATCGCTGAATTCCGGGAATTGCGCGAATTCGCGGCGCCGACCCTGCCGCACGGCCTCGTCGAGTGGCGGCGCGAAGTCGCAGAAAAACTGGAATGGCCGCGTGCTTGCCCATTCCTCACCCATGAACAGCAGCGGGATCTGCGGCGCCAAGAGCACGATCGCGACCGCCGCATGCAGAAGCGGTTCGGCGGCGCGCGCGCTGATGCGGGTGCCGAACGGGGTATTGCCGATCTGGTCGTGGTTTTGCAGGAACGAGACAAATGCCGTTGCCGGCAAATCCTGCGACGGCTCCCCGCGCGGCGTCCCGCCGCGGGAGGGCGACGCTTCGCCCTGAAAGGCAAACCCGGTGGCGAGAGCGCGTCCCAGATGCGCTACCGGTCGATCGGCGTAGTCGGCGTAATAGCCAATGGCCTGGCCGGTGACCAGCACGTGCAATGCATGGTGCAGATCGTCGCTCCACTGCGCGCTGTAGAGGAAAGGCCTACCATTACGCCGCGTCAGTCGACGTGCCTCGTTACGGTCGTTTTCCAAGATGAGGTGAACTTCGCGTCCGGTCACCCGCCGGCGCACGGTTTCGGCGAGTTCGGTCAGGATGTCGGGGTTGCTGTCGTCCGCAATCGCATGGACGGCGTCGAGACGCAGGCCGTCGAAATGAAACTCCTCGAGCCAGTAAAGCGCGTTATGAATGACGAAATCACGCACTGGCCGGCTCCGGGCACCGTCATAGCCGATCGCCGCGCCCCATGGCGTGTGGTGCCGCTCGGTAAAGAAGTCGGGCGCAATCGCCGGCAGGTAATTCCCCTCCGGCCCGAAATGGTTGTAGACGACGTCGAGCAGGATCGCGAGTCCCCGCGCGTGGCAGGCCTCGACCAGAGCCTTCAATGCGTCCGGCCTACCGTAGCAGAAAGCCGGGGCATAGAGCTGCGCCCCGTCATAGCCCCAGTTGCGCCGACCGGCGAATTGGGCAATCGGCATCAGCTCGACTGCGGTCACGCCAAGCGCGCGCAGGTGATCGAGATGGTCGATCGCGCCGGCGAAATCACCACCCGACGAAAAGGTACCTACATGCACCTCGTAGACGACGATTTCCTCCCAGGCACGGCCGCGCCAGCCGGCATCGTGCCAGCGGTAATAGGCCGGGTCGATCACCTCGCTGGCGCCATGCACGCCCTCGGGCTGACACCGTGACGCGGGGTCGGGGACAGTCCTACCTTCGACAACATACCGATAGCGCATGCCCGCTGCCGCACGGTCGGTGGACAGTGAAAACCAGCCTCCCGGCTCCGGCACCATCGGGATCTCGGCCCGTTCAGGCTCCGGCCCTTCGATCGACAACAGGACGTTACGGGCACGTGGCGCCCAGAGCCGAAACCGAACCCCGTCCGCGCACACCTCCGCGCCAAAGGGCAGTTCATGGTGCCGCGACGACACAATTGCCTTATCGGGGCGCATCAGAAACCGTCATGCCCGAGATAATCCTCGGGTTCCAATGACTCTGGGTCGTCCGGCTGTGCTGGCTCGCTCTCGGCACCAGTGTCAATGCCGGCAGACGACTCTGCCGAGCCCGGTTCGGCCGCCCGCCCTGGCGGCGATTCCGGGGCGCGGTTCACGAACAGCGCGAAGGAGTGTGCGCGCAGCCGATAGGCTTCGCCCGCCGCCCACTGCCGCCCGTCTTGGGCCAGCCCGGTCGCTTCGGCGGTATCGACCAGCGCTTCCCAAATCATCGGCGGCGCCAGCTGCGGAAAGTGAAAGTCGAGATCGCCGTGGTAGGTGTTCATCATTACGAGAAAGCTCTCGTCGATATCGCGCTGCCCACCGCGGGTAAAGAACTCACCGGCGGCGCCACAGAGGACGTAACCGAGCGACGAGGCATGGGAGTTGGCCCAATCCTCGGCGGTCGTCTCGACCCCGGCTGGGGTAACCCAGGTGATGTCTTTCAGCCCGGCCTCCGACGCGACCTCACCGCGGAAAAATCGCGGCCGCGAGAACACCCTGTGCTGCCGCCGCAAACGCACTAGGTAGCGCACGAACCCGAGCAGCGCCTCGTCTTCCGGCCGAATGCTTTCCCAGTTCAGCCAGGAGATTTCGTTGTCCTGGCAATACGCGTTGTTGTTGCCATTCTGCGTGCGCCCGAATTCGTCTCCGGCGAGCAACATCGGCACACCAAGCGACAACAACAGCGTGGCGAGCAGGTTGCGTTTCTGCTGGTCGCGCAGTTTCACGATCGCGGGATCGTCGGTCGCGCCTTCGACCCCATGGTTCCAGCTGTAATTGGGTTCGTGTCCGTCGCGATTCCCCTCGCCATTGGGCTCGTTGTGCTTTTCGTTGTAGCTGACGAGGTCCTGCAGCGTGAAGCCGTCATGGGCGGTGATGAAATTGATGCTCGTCCAGGGCCGACGCCCGCGATAGCCGAAAATGTCGGCGGAGCCCGCGACCCGCGAAGCCAGCTCCGGAACCATCCCCTCATCGCCCTTCCAAAATCGGCGGACCGAGTCGCGGTACTGCCCGTTCCATTCCGCCCAGCCCGGCGGGAAATTGCCGAGCTGGTAACCGTAGGGTCCGACATCCCACGGCTCGGCAATCAGCTTGACCCGCGCCATGACCGGGTCCTGCCGGATCGCATCGAAGAAGGCGCTGCCTTGACTGAACTCGCCGTTTTCGCGGCCGAGGGTGGTGCACAGATCGAAGCGGAACCCGTCGACATGCATCTCGGTGACCCAGTACCGCAAGGAATCCATGACCATCTGCAACACGCGCGGGTGTTCGAGATTGAGCGTGTTGCCGGTACCGGTAACGTCCTGGTAGTAGCGGCGGTTCTCCTGCAGGCGGTAGTAGGAAAGATTGTCGATGCCGCGGAGGAACAGCGTCGGGCCAAGGTGGCTGCCTTCGCCGGTGTGGTTGTAGACGACATCGAGAATGACCTCGATGCCGGCGTCGTGCAGTCTTTTGACGGCGGTCTTGAACTCGGCGACAGCCCCCGCTGCCAGAAAGCGCGGGTCGGGCGCGAAAAAGCCGATCGTGTTGTAGCCCCAGTAATTCGTCAGGCCTTGACCGGCAACGTGGCGCTCGGTAGCCGCCGCATGCACCGGCAACAGCTCGATGGCGGTGGCGCCAAGCTCGATGAGATAGTCAATGACTGCCGGAGAGGCGAGCGCGGCGAAGCTGCCACGCTCGTGCGCATCCACCCGCGGGTGCCTGACCGTGAACCCCCGGACATGCATCTCAAGGATGATCGTCTCTTCCCATGAGGTGCGGGGATGGCGATCGCCATCCCAAGAAAAGGCGCTTTCGACGACCCGACACTTAGGCATCTGTCGAGCGCTGTCGCGGCGGTCGAAGGCGAGATCCTCCCGGGGGCTGCCGAGCCGGTAGCCGAACACCGAATCGCTCCAGCGAAGCTGGCCCGACAGCGCCTTCGCATAAGGATCGAGCAGCAACTTGTTGTGATTAAATCGGTGACCTGCGGCGGGATCGTATGGCCCGTAGACGCGATAGCCATAAAGCTGATCGGGCCGCACGTCCGGCAGATAGCAATGCCAGACCTCGTCGGTGTATTCGGGCAGCACGACGCGTCCCTCCTCGTGCTGGCCCGAGCGCTCGAACAGGCACAATTCGACCTTTTCGGCATGCGCCGAGAACAACGCGAAGTTGACCCCCTTGCCGTCCCACGTCGCCCCAAGCGGGTAGGGAAGCCCCGGCCAGACCCTGCTGGTTGGCATAAACCGATCCCTACCCCTCGGCGGTGAAAATCAGGACACCGAGTGGCGGCAGCTGCAGGCGCAGCGAATAGGCGTGGCCGTGCATTGGATGCGGGTCGGCGTGAACCTCGCCCGCATTGCCGACGCCGCTGCCGCCATAGACCTGCGCGTCGGTATTGATGCGCTCGATATAGCGGCCGGGGCGAGGCACGCCGATCCGGTAATCATGTCGCGGCACCGGGGTGAAATTGCAGACGATCACCGCCAGCTCATGGGGCGCGCGGCCGCGCCTGAGATAGGACAGCACGCTCTCGTTGCCATTAGCGGCATCGATCCAGGCAAAGCCCTCCGGATCGCAGTCGAGCCGGTAGAGCGCGGGTGTCGTGCGGTACAACCGGTTGAGGTCGCGGACCAGGCTCTGCACACCGGCGTGGAAGGAATCCGCGAGCAGATGCCAGTCGAGCCCGACATCGTGGTTCCACTCGCGCTCCTGCGCGAACTCGCCGCCCATGAACAGCAGCTTCTTGCCGGGATGCGTCCACATGAAGGCGAAATAGGCCCGCAGATTGGCAAAACGCTGCCAGCGGTCGCCCGGCATCCTGCCGATCAGTGAGCCTTTGCCGTGCACGACCTCGTCATGGCTGAGCGGCAGGATGAAATTCTCGTGATAGGCATAGAGGAGGCCGAAGGTCAGATCGTTGTGGTGGTATTTGCGATGGATCGGTTCGCGCGACATGTAGGAGAGCGTGTCGTGCATCCAGCCCATGTTCCATTTGAAGCCGAAGCCGAGCCCGCCGACATAGGTCGGCCGCGACACCATCGGCCAGGCGGTCGACTCCTCGGCCGCGGTCGTGGCGCCGCTGGCTTCCCCATACACCAGCTCGTTCATGCGACGGATGAAGGCGATCGCGTCGAGGTTCTCCCGGCCGCCGAACGCATTGGGGATCCAGTCTCCCTCATTGCGGCTGTAATCGAGATACAGCATCGAGGCGACCGCATCGACCCTGATCCCGTCGATGTGGTACTCGTGCAACCAGTAGAGCGCGCTGGACAGCAGGAAATTCGTCACCTCGCGGCGACCGTAGTTGTAGATCAGCGTGTTCCAGTCGCGGTGCAGTCCCTGGCGTGGGTCCATGTGCTCGTAAAGCGCCGTGCCGTCGAACCGGCCGAGCCCGTGCGCGTCGCTCGGGAAGTGCCCCGGCACCCAGTCGAGCCAAAGCCCAATACCGGCGCGATGGCAGGCATCGATAAAGCCGCGCAGATCGTCGGGCGTGCCATACCGCGAGGTGGGCGCAAACAGCGAGATCGGCTGGTAGCCCCAGGAGCCATCGAATGGAAATTCCGTGACCGGCATCACCTCGATATGGGTGAAACCGAGATCGACGACATAGGGCACAAGCTCATCGGCGAGCTCGCGATAGGTCAGGTAGCGAAAGTCCTGATCGACATTGCGGCTCCATGAGCCGAGATGCACCTCGTAGATCGAGATCGGCGCCTCGCGATCGTTGTGCTGCGCGCGCTCGCCCATCCATCCGCCGTCCCGCCACAGGTGACGCGATGGCGCTGCGATGACCGAAGCGGTTCCCGGGGGGTGCTCTGCCTGCTCGGCATGCGGGTCGGCCTTTAGCGGCAGCAAGGCGCCGTCCGGGCCGAGAAGCTCGTACTTATAGAGATGGCCCGGACGGAGCCCGGGGACGAAAATCTCCCAGAAGCCGCCACCGAGAATTTTGCGCATCGGCATGCGGCGGCCGTCCCAGCCGTTGAAATCGCCGACGACGCTGACCCGGCGCGCATTGGGCGCCCAAACCGCGAACGCAACCCCCTCGACCCCCTCGTGCTGGATCGGATGCACCCCGAGCTTCTGATAGCTGGCGAGGTGATTGCCTTCGATCAGCAGATGAATATCGAGCTCGCCCAGCATTGGCCCGAAGCGATAGACGTCGTCGAACTCGTGCCAATAACCACCCCACAGAACCCGCAGCCGATAGCGAAACGTCTCGCGGCGGCCGGGCATGCTGGCGACGAAAACTCCGGCGGGGTGAATGCGCTCCCCATGCACCACGATCGTCCCGCTCGCCGCGTCGACCACGGACATCGCCTCGGCATCGGGCAGCATGGCTCGCACATACACGCCGACCGAGGTCTTGTGCATGCCGAGAAAGGCGAAGGGGTCGCTATGCGTTCCGGCGGCGACAGCCTCGACGTCCGGGCTACGGCGATGCGGCATTCCCCTCCCCGCTCACCTTTGCCAACACGCGCAAGACGCCGGCGAGCGGGATCGCCACCCATTCCGGCCGGTTGGCGAGCTCGTACGACACCTCGTAGACGGCTTTTTCGAGGGTGAAGAAATCGACCAGCGCCCGCGCCTGCAACTTGCTCGCCGGATAGGCGGTACACCCGCGCATCGCCTTGCGGTAGGCTGCGCGGAAACCATCCACCGCGCGCTGCCGCCATGCATCGGCGAGTACGGACAAACGCGGCGCCGCCGCGGGGCGCGTTTCGTTGATCTGCCGTACCGCCGCGGTCGCCGCGTAGTCGAACGAGCGGATCATGCCGGCGACGTCTCGCAGCGGCGAGCTCTTGCGCCGCCGCGCCGCAAGCGGGCGCCCCGGCTCGCCTTCGAAATCGATGATGTAGAAATCATTTTGCACGGCGATCACCTGGCCCAGATGGAAATCGCCGTGGAAGCGGGTCTTGACGCCGTCGATCTCGCGCGGTGCCAGCCGTCGGATGCCGTCGAACAGATGCTCGCTTCGGGCAAGGATCCGCTCGGCGAGACCGCGCGCCTCCTCGGGCATGGTGGTAGCGTGGGCACGCTCGAGCCGGGCCAGCATTGCCTCGGCCGATTCCTGCAACTCCCCGCGCCATTGGGTCAGATCCGCTGAAGTGATCGGCTCAGGCTTGAAGGCGGGATCGTCGCCCGCGCACTCGGCAAGCGCGCGGTGCATTTGTGCGGTGCGCAGACCGAGCTGGCGGGCGAGCGCCAGGAAGAAGTGATCGGGATCGGGCAGGTCGGCGGGGCGCCCGGGCGGTGTCGCGCCAGGCGCCGCCTCATTGAGCGCGTCGTCAAGATAGCGCAGCAGGTAATCAAGAGCCAACGTCCAGCCATCGCCCTGGTTGCGGACAAAGCCAAACAGCACGCCCAGCGCACTCGTTTCCGTGCCGGCATCACCCGGCAGGCTCACCTCCAGCGTGGCGAGAAGCGGTGGCGTATTGGCGAAGCCCGCGCGCTCCACCAGAAACCGGCCCATCTCGATTTCCGGATGCGGCCCCGGCTGCAGACGCCGATACAGCTTGAGTACCGCGTAATCCTCGAGCAGCACGGAGCTGTTCGATTGCTCGGCGCCGAGCCGGCGCACGACGAGGCGCTCGGGAGCCGGGACTCGATCGAAAACCGGAGTGTGACAAAAGCGCATTTCGCCGAGAGGCGCGCCCCCCGCGTCCTTCAGCAGCAGGCTGGCCTCGCGCTGAATGGCGTCCGCCAGCGCCACGGCAAAGGCGTCCTGCGTGATCGCATCGACCAGCGCGCCCTCGCGGCGGGACTGGCGGAGTTCGGCGAGCGTCGCCGGGATTAGACCTTGTCGCGGCTCGCTGCCGTCTGGCGACCACAGCGCGCCCAAGGGCAGGAAATAGCGGCTGCGGTCGCCCCCGGCAAATTGCGCTTCGACAATCCCCGCGAGAAAGCTGGTCGGCCGCGATTCCGCGCTTTCCGGCGGTGCGGTGATCTCACTATGTGCCAGCAGCCAACCCGCCTGCACCCGCTGGTCCTTCGCGCCGAACCAGCGCTGGCGCGGCAGAAAGACCGGAATGACGTCGCGCTCGAGCTGCGGCAGATTGTGCCCGTTGAACAAATCGGCCCAGCCCTGCGGCATCACCAGCGTCACGAATTCGGGTGATTGCGCTTGCAGCCAAGCACCGATCTCGGCCGCGCTCGGCGGGGTCAGCTCGAACCAGAAGAAGCTGTGGCCCTGCAGGGTCAAGAGATAGGGCTGTTCGCCGATGGTCGGAAACACGGTGCGGCCCAGTACCTCGATCACGTGCCGGCCGCGCAATTCGGAAAGGTCGAGTTCTACCGCCTGAGCCGAGCGCGACAGATTGGCGACGCAGAGGATGATCTCCTCCCCCCATTCGCGCAGATATGCGATCACCTTGCGGTTCGAGGGATAGAGGAACCGCAATCTGCCGCGTCCGAGCGCACGGTGCGCCCGCCGCGCGGCGATGAGGCGCTTCGTCCAATTCAGGAGCGACGAGGGCGAGCGGCTCTGCGCCTCGACATTGACCGCCTCGAACCCATAGACCGGGTCCATGATCGGCGGCAGATACAGCGTTGCCGGATCAGCGCGGGAGAACCCGCCATTGCGATCGAACGACCACTGCATCGGCGTTCGCACACCGTCGCGGTCGCCAAGGTAGACATTGTCCCCCATGCCGATCTCGTCGCCGTAATACAACACCGGCGTACCCGGCATGGAAAAGAGGAGCCCTTTCAGCAGCTCGATCTTGCGGCGGTCGTTCTCCATCAGCGGCGCGAGCCGGCGACGGATGCCGAGGTTTATACGGGCACGGCGATCGCCGGCGTAGTAGTTCCACAGGTAGTCGCGCTCGCGGTCTGTCACCATTTCGAGCGTCAGCTCGTCATGGTTGCGCAGAAACACCGCCCACTGGCACGTCTCCGGGATCTCCGGCGTCTGGCGCATGATGTCGGTGATCGGGTGCCGGTCCTCGGTCGCCACCGCCATGTAGATGCGCGGCATCAGCGGAAAGTGAAACGCCATGTGACATTCGTCGCCGTCTCCGAAATAGTCCAGCACGTCCTCAGGCCACTGATTGGCCTCGGCGAGCAGCATGCGGTCGCCGTAATGCCCGTCCATTTCCCGGCGCAGCCGCTTTAATACCTCGTGCGTTTCTGGAAGGTTTTCGTTGATCGTGCCTTCGCGCTCGATCAAATACGGGACGGCGTCAAGCCGCATGCCGTCGACCCCAAGATCGAGCCAGAATTGCATGACGTGAGCAATCGCGCGGAACACCCGCGGGTTGTCGAAATTGAGATCGGGCTGGTGGGAATAGAAGCGGTGCCAGAAATACGCTTGGGCCACCGGGTCCCAGCTCCAGTTCGACTTTTCGGTATCGAGAAAGATGACCCGGGTTGCGAGGAATTTCTGGTCGGTGTCGCTCCAGACGTAGAAGTCCCGCCACGGCGATCCGGGCGCGGCGTGACGTGCGCGCTGGAACCAGGGATGCTGATCTGAGGTATGGTTGATCACCAGCTCGGTGATGACGCGCAGGTTGCGGCGATGCGCCTCGCGTATGAATGTCTTGAAGTCCTGCATCCGGCCGTAGGCCGGGTGGATGTTCTTGTAATCGGCGATGTCATAGCCGTCGTCGCGCAAGGGCGAAGGGTAGAACGGCAGCAGCCACAGCGCCGTGATGCCGAGATCCTGGAGATAGTCGAGCTTGCGCGACAGCCCCTCGAAATCGCCGACCCCGTCATTGTTCGCATCGAAGAACGCCTTGACGTGCAGTTGATAGATCAGCGCGTCCTTGTACCAAAGCGGATCGGCGGTTTCCGGGCGCGGCAACACTGCAGCGCCCGGCATCACAGCCGTAGCATTATCAGGTAGCGTCATGAGGCGTTGGCGGACAGCAGGCGAAACAGCAATGCGGGATTGCGCTCGGGGTCGAGAACAAGATGCTGATGGACACCGCGCCATGACACGACGCGCCCCGTAAACGCCTCCTCCAGCGAAAATTCCCGATCGGGCGCGAGACCGAATTCGCCGAGCGGCAGGTCGAGGTCGGCCTCATGCCGGGCATGCGGATCGAGATTCACCGCGACGATGACGATGTTGCCGCGGTCCGCCGTCGCCTTCGCAAAGGCGAGGATGTTCGGGTCGGCACAGTCGAGGAAGCGCAGGTTGGTCAACTCTTGCAAGGCCAGGTTTTCCCGCCGGAAGCGGTTGAGAATGGCGATGTCGCGCTTGATGTTGCCGGGGCGGTCCCAGTCCCAGACCTTATACTCGTACTTCTCCGAATGAAGATATTCCTCGCGCCCGGGGATCGCGGCGTTTTCGCACAGCTCGAAGCCGTTATAGATGCCGTAGGCCGGTGACAAGGTGCCGGCCAGCACCAGCCTAATGCGGAACGCTGGGCGGCCGCCCTCCTGCAGGAACACCGGTAGAATGTCCGGTGTATTGGTGAAGAAATTGGGGCGCAGATATTCCTTCGAAGGCCCCTGCGTCAGCTCGGTCAGGTACTCGACCAGTTCTGCCTTGGTGTTGCGCCAAGTGAAATAGGTATAGGACTGGCTGAAGCCCGCCTTGGCCAGCGCCCGCATCATCTTGGGTCGGGTGAACGCCTCTGACAGGAACACCGCCTCGGGGCAACGCGCCTTCACCTGCCGGATCAGCCATTCCCAGAATGGCACCGGCTTGGTGTGCGGGTTGTCGACCCGGAAGGTGCGCACGCCCTGATCGATCCAGAACAGGACAGTGTCGCGCAATTCGGCCCACAGCGCTTCGCGGTCCAAGTTGTCGAAATCGACGTTGACGATGTCCTCGTATTTCTTGGGCGGGTTCTCGGCGTATTTGATCGAGCCGTCGGGCCGGAAGCGGAACCACTGTTTGTGCTCGGCCACCCACGGATGATCGGGGGCGCATTGGATCGCGAAATCGAGCGCCACCTCGATGCCAAGTTCGGCCGCGGCGGCGACGAAGCGGCGAAACTCCGCCAGCGTGCCGAGACCCGGATCGACCGCGCGGTGGCCGCCCTCGGCGGCGCCGATCGCATAGGGACTGCCGGGCTCTCCCGGTTTTGCAGCTGGGTTGTTGTCGCGGCCTTTGCGGTTGACCCGACCGATCGGATGGATCGGCACGAGGTAGACGACATCGAAGCCGAGCGCGGCGACATCGCCCAACCTCTCGATGCAATCGTCGAAAGAGGCGCTTTTGCCTGGCGCCTTGCCCTGGCTGCGCGGGAACATTTCGTACCAGGCGGCAAAGCGCGCCTCCGGCCGGTCGACAACGAACTCCAACTCGCGGGCGTAACGCGCCGGATCGGCGCGCGGATCGGCGCGCGCCATTAGCTGGCGCAGCTCGGCCGACAGCAGGAGTCCGCTGCGGCGCGGCACGTCGTCGACCGCCTCGATTTTATCGAGCAGCGCCCGCAGCCGCACGGCGTCCTCCGTGGACGCGTGCGCCGCCGCGGCCGCAACGAGCTCGATACCCTCGATCAGCTCCAGTGCGATATCCTGGCCGGCGTCGCGCTTCTTAACGACATCCACGCACCAGCTGGCGAATTGGTCGGTCCAGCCCTCGATCGTGTAACGCCAGCGGCCGACCCGGTCGGGGCGGAAACGGGCGACCCAGCGGTCGTTATCGTGAAAGGCGAACGGGGTTTCCCGCCACGGCTCGTCCTCGAAGGCGTATTTGAGCACCGCGGCGATGACATCGTGGCCGTCGCGGAACAGATCGGCCCAGACCATGATATCATCGCCGGCCACCCTCTTTGCCGGATAACGGCCGCCATTGATCTCCGGCCAGACATTCTCGATCAGGATGCGGGCATCCGCGCGCCATTCGGGATGGTGCGCCGGATCGCGATGCGCCCGGTTCCACGCCCCGATGTCCACGCTCCGCGCCCGGCGCAGTGAGACGCGCAACACCCGCACATCGAGCGGGGCAACGGTCAGCCGGCCGCGCACCGGCCGCTCGCCTCCGCCCGGCAGCATCTCTCCGATCGCGAGCCGGTTGGCGAGATCGATCAGGCCGGCGCCGGCGAGCAGCTCATCGAGGACGACCTCGCGCGCCGATCGCTCCTGCGTGTTGATAAGCGTCAGCGCCCGCTCGGCGCCGCTCTCGCTCTGTCGCAGCAGCACGACGACCGGGTCGTCCGGCCGGCTCAACACGCGCTGTGGTCCCTCCTCGTTGAGGGCCGGCGTCGCTTCCTTCATCAAGTTGATGCCGGCGATGAACGGGCCGAGATCGAAGCGATTGGGCTCGACCGGCTCCTCGCCATTGGCGATGACCGAGAGTCGACGCGCCCAGCCGTATTCGAACCCGATCGGCATCATCACCCCGGCCGAGAATGACGCGGCGAAGGCATAGGCTTGGCGGTAATGCGCCTCGATCTCGTGCTCCGGGAACCCGGCCGCCATCAGCTCGGTGACGAGGCGCTCGGTGTCGTGGCTTTCGGGAAAGCCGATCGACGGCGCGATGTGGCGGAACTGCTCGTACTGGTCGAGCAGCCACGGGCTCTCGAAATCCCACCATTTGACGCTGTTGAACAGGTAGTCGAACCCGGCGTCCGCAAGCGCCAGGACTTCCTCTGGCTGAGCGCCCAGCGTCTCGGCCAGGAACAGCGTGTCGGGAGCTACGGCTTTCGCGGCGGCGATCAGCCGGCGCCAAACCCCGGCCGGAACCTTGTAGGCGGCATCGCAGCGAAACCCGCCAAAGCCGAGCTCGACGTAGTGGCGCACCAGCTCCTCGAAATAGGCGACGATCTCGTCACGCTGCGGCGGTCGATAATCGAGCTCGGCGAGATCGCCCCATACCGTCTTGCGGCTGGGATCGGCGGGATCGACCGCGAAGGGCGACAGCACCTCCCCGTCGTGGCCGCGCGCAAACCATTCGGGCCGGCGCGCCACCAGCTCGCTGTCCTTGGCGGTGTGATTGACAACCAGGTCCATGACGACCCGAAGGCCGTGTTTGGCCGCCGCCGCGGTAAAGCCGCGCAGCAATTCGTCGTCGCTTTTCCGCGATTTCCCGCGGAAGCGCGGGTTCAGCCGGTAATAGTCCTTGACGGCGTACAGGCTGCCGGAGAACCCGGGATAGTGGAACGGATTGACGTAGACCGTATTGAACGCCATCCCGGCAATGCGCGGCAGCTCGGCGGTCCAGCCGGATATCGGCCCCGCCGAGGTCGGGAACAGGTTGTAGATTCGGACGCCTTCGCCCATCGCGCCGTCGCGTGTTGCGCCCCCCATTTGGTTAAGCTCGCGGCGGATCTCAACACCGCCGGACAGACACATGCCGCCGATCGAGGCATCGGGAACGCGATTACCCGTACCTAGATCGGCGGCAATATCAACACCGCTCCGGCGGCCCGTGGTCCGATGTTTCCCGGTCTGCGCCACCGATGCTTTTACCCGGGGTTGCATCGGGGCCGCGGCATCGCGTTCCGCCGCGCGGAATTAGGGACGGCAGCAGAAGGCGGGTCGGCGAAAACCCACCTCCTGGCACGGCGTTAACCGTGCCCTCACGGACAGCCAGCCTGAGAACGGTGCAATCGGCCCGGGGTTCCATCAAAGGAATTGGGCTTCGATCGCGATTGTTGACGGTCAGACCACGTCGTCGGCTTTCAGCCCCTCGATGTCGCCCGCGCTCATGCCGAGCCAACTGCCGAACACCTCGGCGTTGTGCTGGCCGAGCAGCGGCGAGGGCTGGATCTTCGGCGGCTTGCCGTCGAACCGCACCGGAAAGGTCGGCCGCCGCATCGTGCCGTTCGGGTGTTGCATGGTCTGCATTATGCCGCGCGTCTCGAAGGTAGGCTCGGTGAGGAGGTCACCGGTATCCATGACCGCGCCCGCCGGAATGCCTGCCGCGCCCAGGATCTGCATCGCCTCATGCTTGGTGTGTTGGCGGGTCCAGGCGACGACCATCGCGTCGACCTCGGTGGCGTGGCCGGCTCGCTTCTCGCGATCGACATATTCCGGATCGTCGGCCAGTTCCGGCCGGCCAATGATGCCGCACAGCCGGCGCCAATGCTCCGGGTTGTTGTGGCTGTTGAACACATAGACCCAGTCGTTCGGGCCGCCCGGCTTGCACGGATAGATGTCCGCCGGCGGCGGGCCGCCGAATGCGCTCTTGGCGCCGTTGCGCAGCGGTGGCTGGCCGGTGCGGGCGTGCATCATGAACGAGCCGCGGATGTAATTGAGCTGAGCGTCCTGCATCGCGATCTGCAGCCGACGGCCGATGCCGGTCGTGTGCCGCTGAAACAGGGCACTGACAATCGAGATCGCCATCAGCATGCCGGTGCCGGTGTCGCCGATGGTCGGGCCGGGCTTAGTGGGCGGCCCGTCGCGCTGCCCGGTGATCGCCATGGTGCCGCCGCAGGCCTGCGCGATCATGTCGAAGGCAAGGTTCTGCTCGTAAGGGCTGCCCTCGCCGAAGCCCTTGACCTGGGCATAGATCAGCCGCGGGTTGAGCGCATGCAGCTCGTCCCAGCCGAGCCCCAATCGCTCGATCGTGCCGGGCGCCATGTTTTCGACGAACACGTCGGCTGCTTTCGACATCTCCTTGACGATGGCGATACCGCGCGGCGACTTCAAATTGACCGTGGCCGATTTCTTGTTGGCGTTGTAGACCATGAAGTAATAGGCGTCGGCCCCGGGCTTGGGGCCGGTGCCGAGAAAGCGGCCGGGCTCGCCGCCCTTCGGGTTCTCGACCTTGACCACCTCGGCGCCGAGCAGCGCCAGCACCTCGGTGCAGCTGGGCCCCGCCTCGAATTGCGACAGGTCGAGCACGCGAACGCCGGCGAGGCAGTTCGGCGGGACGGCGTTCGTATCCATGCGGCGGCTCCCTGAAAGCTAGGAATTACCGCACGATACCCGACCCGGCGCGATTGACAATCGCCGGTTCGTGCGGGGGCGAGTCGACCCCCTCAACCCATCGCGCGCTGCAGATTGGCGTCGAGCTTGTCAAGGAATTGGTTGGTGGTCAGCCAGGGATGGTCGGCGCGAATCAGAATCGCGAGGTCGCGGGTCATGTCGCCGCTCTCAACCGTCTCGACGCAGACTTTTTCCAACGTCTCGCCGAATTTGACCACAGCGGGCGTGTTGTCGAAGGTGCCGCGGTACTTGAGGCCGCGGGTCCAGGCGAAGATCGAGGCGATCGGGTTGGTCGAAGTCTCCTTGCCCTGCTGATGCTGGCGATAGTGGCGGGTGACGGTGCCGTGCGCCGCTTCGGCCTCGACGGTCTTGCCATCCGGCGTTAGCAGCACCGAGGTCATCATGCCGAGCGAGCCGAAGCCCTGCGCCAAGGTGTCGGATTGCACGTCGCCATCGTAGTTCTTGCAGGCCCAGACAAAACCGCCGTTCCACTTCAGCGCCAGCGCGACCATGTCATCGATCAGACGGTGCTCGTAGGTCAGGTTCTGTTCCTTGAACTTGCCCTGGAACTCGCTCTCGTAAACGGCCTGGAAGATGTCGCGGAAGCGGCCGTCATAGGCCTTCAAGATCGTGTCCTTGCTCGACAGATAGAGCGGCCAGCCGCGCTGCAGCGCGAAGTTGAAGCAGGACTGGGCGAAGCCCTTGATCGAATCGTCGAGGTTATGCATGCCCATGGCGACCCCGCCGCCCTTGAAGTCGAACACCTTGCGGACGATCGGCTCGCCGCCGCCGGCCGGCTTGAACACCATCGTCAGCTCGCCAGGCCCCTCGACGACGAAATCGGTCGCCGCGTACTGGTCGCCATAGGCGTGGCGACCAATCACGATCGGCTGTGTCCAGTTCGGCACCAGCCGCGGCACGTTCCTGCAGATGATTGGCTCGCGGAAGATCGTGCCGCCGAGGATGTTGCGCAGCGTACCGTTCGGCGAGCGGTACATCCGCTTCAGATGAAACTCGTCCATCCGGCCCTTGTCGGGGGTGATCCCAGCACATTTGACGCCGACGCCGTATTCTTTAATCGCGTTGGCGGCGTCAACGGTGATCTGGTCGTCGGTCGCGTCCCGGCTCTCGATGCCGAGATCGTAATATTTCAGGTCGATGTCGAGATAGGGCAGGATCAGCTTGTTCTTGATGAAGCTCCAGATGATGCGGGTCATCTCGTCGCCGTCGAGTTCGACGACCGGGTTCTTCACCTTGATTTTCGCCATTGCAGCAAGCCTTCGGATGCGGCAGCGCCAGCGCGCCGGCCGGGATATCGGGAAGCGCGGGACCATAATGGCGGCGGTCGGTCGAAGCAAGCGGGCGGCAGCACGGCGGAGATCGCGGCACCAACTTAGGTTTTATTTACAATTGCCCCTTGGGCAGTTGAATAGGCGTCGAGATGAGCGTCCGAGCTTGGCGCGCGGCGGTGCGCCTGCCATCCTCGACGGTGCCTGCGACGGAAGATTTTCATCCGCACCTTTCTTCGTGCGTTCGTGCCCGCCTCAACATTGAGAGGCACAATGACTTGTTGCTCGCAGCTGAACTCTTGCCGCTCGAAAGCTCCAGCGGCGGAGCCACAGTGAAATCACGGAACAAATCTGTGATCGGGCTGTTGCAAGGTTACGGCCGAGCGTCTGATATCGATCACATCGCTGGTCTCCTCTAAACTGCATTGTGGGTTCGAATTGATGTCCGAAGACGGCAATCCTGGGCTCGCCAAAGCAATTGCGGCCGCCGATGTTGGGGCGAGGCCCGCTTCTCTTGTCGATGCCGGCGCCATCCTCTTCGGCAACAAGGAGGAGGAGAGCTTTTTTCGCTCGGTGCTCGACGCGCTTCCGGCGGCCATCTACACGACCGACGCTGCCGGGCGGATCAACTACTACAACCGGGCCGCCGCCAATCTGGCCGGGCGCGAGCCGACGCTCGGGGAAGACGAGTGGTGCGTGACATGGCGCCTCTACACTCCCGACGGCACGCCATTGCCTCACGACCGATGCCCGATGGCGGTGGCATTGAAGGAGAACCGGGCAGTCCGGGGGGTCGAGGCGATCCTGGAGCGGCCGGACGGCACGCGGGTTCCGTTCCTGCCCTATCCGACCCCGTTGCGCGACGCCAGCGGCGCGCTGGTAGGCGCCGTCAACATGCTAGTGGATATCGGCGACCGGAAGACGGCCGAAAATGCGCGCGCCTACCTTGCCGCCATCATCGAAACGTCGGATGACGCGATCGTCAGCAAGAATCTGAACGGGGTCGTCACCAGCTGGAACCGCGGCGCCGAAGCCATTTTCGGTTATCGGCCGGACGAGATTGTCGGCCGGCACATCTCAATGCTGTTTCCGCCGGACAGGCTGGACGAGGAGGATTTGATCCTGGCGCGAATTCGTCGCGGCGAGAAGGTCGACCATTTCGAGACGGTGCGGCGCCGGAAGGATGGGCACGACATAGAGGTCTCTTTAACCATCTCTCCTGTTCACGACGAGAGCGGCCGGATTATCGGCGTTTCGAAGATCGCCCGCGACATTACGGAGCGAAAGCGCGCCGAAGCGGCGCTGCACGATCTCAACGACAATCTCGAACGCCGCGTCCTCGAGCGGACAAGCGAGCTGGCCCAGGCGAACGAGCGGCTGATGACCGAGGTGGCCGAGCGCGAGCGCACCGAAGCGGTGTTGCAACAGGCGCAAAAAATGGAAGTCGTGGGCCAACTCGCCTCCGGCGTGGCGCACGACTTCAACAATCTCCTGGCCGCGATCCTGGGCAACCTCGAACTGCTCGAAATGCGCATCGGCGACCAGCGCCTGCTCAAGCTGGTGCAGGCGGCGACGCGCTCAGCCCGGCAGGGCGCCAAGCTCAACGAGCAGATGCTGGCCTTCTCGCGCAAGCAGCACCTCATGCCTCAGCCGGTCGATCTGAACTCACTGGTCACCGGCGTCGAAATGCTGCTCGGCCGCACCCTCGGCGGCACGGTGGCGGTCGGGACCCATCTTGCGGCCGATCTGTGGCCGGCGCTGGTCGATCCGCACCAGCTCGAGCTTGTCCTTTTGAACCTGGCGATCAATGCGCGCGATGCGATGCCGCTCGGCGGCAGGGTGGTGATCGCGGCCCGCAATACGCAGCTCCGCAAGGGCGACAAGTCGATCGACCTGGCGCCGGGTGGTTATGTGCTGGTCAGCGTCAGCGATACCGGCACCGGAATGAGCCCGGAGGTTCTCGCCCGGGCCTGTGAGCCGTTTTTCACGACGAAAGCACCGGGCAAGGGCAGCGGGCTGGGACTTGCCCAAGTCTACGGGCTGGCGCGGCAATCCGGCGGCAGCCTCCGGATCAAGAGCGCGCTCGGCCAGGGAACGACGGTCGAGCTGTATCTGCCGCGCAGCCTCGAAGCGGCAACGCCGGCCGCCGAATTGTCGGAAACCGGCGGTCGGGCGGTCGCGCGGACGCAAGCGCGCGTGCTCGTCGTCGACGATCACGAGGAAGTGCGCGAAGTCATCGCCGCGCATCTGGATGCGCTCGGCTACCAGTGCGTGCAGGCCTCAAGCGGACGGACCGCGCTCGCCATCCTGGGCGGCAATTGCAGCGCCGTCGATCTGCTGATCGCGGATTACGCGATGCCGGAGATGTCCGGGCTCGAATTGACACAGGCAGTTCGGACCCAGTGCCCGGACCTGCCGGCCATCATCGTAACCGGGTATGCCGACGTCACCGGGTTCGATGGGAGCGCCGAGAACGCGATCCTGCTTTGCAAGCCGTTCCGCATGTCCGAGCTCGGCTCCACCGTTGAGCGCGCCTTGCGCGAAGCCTCACACCGGAAACCGACATCGACCGTCGTTTCATTGCGGGCGGCTAGAGCCGCCCAACGGCGCTGACCGGCTAACCGCTCAGATCCGGGCCGCGCGGCGCAGTGCCTGTGGCGGTTGGCCGAACGCGCGGATGAAGGCACGGCGCATCCGTTCCGGGTCTCTGAACCCGCTCGCGGAGGCGACACGGTCGATCGGTTCGCTGCCGTTTTCGACATGCACGCGCGCCGCTTCGAGGCGCAGGCGCTCAATCGCCTTGGCCGGGGTGGCACCGGTCTCGGCGGTGAACGCGCGGGCGAAATTGCGCGGGCTCATCGCTGCGCGATCGGCGAGACGCTCGACCGGCAGCGACTCGTCAAGCCGTTCCCGCGCCCAGGCGAGCAGGCCGCCGAAGCGGCCATCGGGCCGGCCGAGATCGAGCAGGGCCGAGAATTGCGACTGCCCGCCGGGCCGGCGATGGTGCACGACCAGCTGCTGCGCGGCCCGCTTGGCCACCGCCTCGCCGAGATCGTCGGCGACCAGCGCCAGCGCCAGATCGATGCCGGCGGTGATCCCGGCCGAGGTCCAGATGTTGCCGTCGCGCACGAAGATGCGATCGGGCTCAACCCGGATCTGCGGATAGGCGCGCGCGAATTCGGCGGCGCGCCCCCAGTGCGTCGTGGCGCGGCGGCCATCGAGCAAACCGGCCGCGGCGAGGATGAAGGCGCCCGAGCAAACGCTGGCGAGCCGCCGGGCCCGGCCTGCGGCGGCGCGCACAAAGGCCAGCGTTTCGGCGCTGGAGGATCCCTCGCGCGTGCCCCAGCCGCCGGAGACGATCAGCGTGTCGAGCGGCTCGTCGCTAAAACCTTCGGCGACCAGCTGCACCCCGGACGAGCTGGTCACCGGACCGGCGTCGCGCGCCATCATCCGCAGCCGATAGGCCGGCGGCACGGTGTCGCGACCGCCCGCCTCGAATGCCGCGATCGGCCCCGCGGCGTCGAGCAGCTGAAAATCCGGGAAGATCAGGAGGCCGATTGTTCTGGTCATGGCATCAAACGAGGGATCTAGGTCATTTCTGCCAGAGCCTAGCGCGGGCACACTAGGCGCGTCAATCGCACGGAGGCCCGCATGCCCGACCAGCCGATCCGTATCGTCTTCGCCCTGTTTCCGGGAGTCACCCAGCTCGATTTCACCGGGCCGCACCAGGTGTTCTCGTCCCTCCCCGGCGCCGAGGTGCTGCTCGCCAGCCGTAGCGGCGAGCCGATCGACAGCCACGGCATCGTCTTTGCCGGCCTGCGCCGGCTTGCCGACATTCCGCAATGCGAGGTGATCTGCGTCCCGGGCGGGTATGGGACGACCGACAACGCGATCGCCGACGAGGCGTTTCTCGCCGAATTGCGCCGGCTCGCCGACGGCGCGCGCTACGTCACCTCGGTATGCACCGGCTCGCTGGTGCTCGGCGCCGCGGGGCTGCTGCGCGGCAAGCGCGCGGCCTGTCACTGGGCCTGGCGCGACATGCTCGAGCTGTTCGGGGCCATTCCCGATCCCGGCCGGGTCGTGCGCGACGGCAACATTGTCACGGGCGGCGGCGTCACTGCCGGCATCGATTTCGCGCTGACCCTGGTCGCCGAGATGGCCGGGCCGGAGGTCGCGCAGGCGATCCAATTACAGATCGAATACGCGCCGGCGCCGCCCTTCGAGGCCGGCACTCCGGAGAGCGCGCCGCCGGCGATCCTGGCGCGGGTGCGAGAGCGCAATGCCGCCGCGGCGCCGAGCCGCCGCGCCGCTGTCGAAGCCGCCGCCGCCCGCCTTGGCTAGGTCACACCTTCATCGCGGAAGGCGGCGATCTCGTCGGCGGCGTAGCCGGCTTCCGCGAGGATCTCCTGTGTGTGCTCGCCGAGGCGCGGCGGCGGGCGGTCGATGCCGCCGCCACCATGCTCATAGCGAAAGCCCGAGCCGATCAGGGTCAATTCGCCGTCCGGCGATGCGACCCGCTGCAACACCTCGCGGTGTTCGAGTTGCGGATGGCGGACAATCTCGGCGATCGACCAGATCGCGGCGCAGGGCACATCGGCCGCGGTCAGCCGCTTCTCCCAGTTTTTCGCGCTGTCGCTTGCGAGCGCCTCTTCAATGATCGCGCGCAATGCCGGCTCGTGCTTGCTGCGCGACGGCCAATCGACAAAACGCGCATCGTCGAGCGTATCCGCGCGGCCGAGCCCCCGCATCAGGTTGGCGAACTGCTTTTCAGTCATGACCGCCAGCATCAGATCGCCATCGCCGGCTTTGAAGCGGTTGCCGGTGACCTTGCCGGTGGTCGATAGGTTGCCGAACTGGCGGTGCTGGTGACCGGTAACCGTGTACTCGGCGACTTGCGGCGACAGGAAGCTCAAGGCCGCGTCGAGCATCGCCACATCGACAAACTGCCCCGCTCCGGTGCCGCTGCGCTGGTACAGCGCGCTCGCCACCGCGAAGGCGGCGGTCATGCCGCCGATCGTGTCGCAGAGCGCGAAGCCGGCGCGGGTCGGGCCCTTATCCTCGTGCCCGGTCAGCGACATGATGCCGGACATCGCCTGCAATTTGCCGTCGAAGGCGGCGGTGCCGCGCTCCGGCCCGTTCTGGCCGAAGCCCGACACGGCGCAGTAGATCAGGCGCGGGTTGATCGCGCGCAACGCCTCGTAGCCGAGGCCGAACCGCTCCATCACGCCGGGGCGGAAGTTCTCCCAGACGATGTCCGCGCGCCCGGCGAGGCGTTTGACGATCTCGACCGCCTTCGGCTTCGACAGATCGAGGGTCAGGCTGCGCTTGTTCGAGTTGATGCCGAGAAAGGACGGTCCCAGTCCTTTTGCCGCCCATTCCGGGCTCAGCTGCGAATGGCGCATGTCGTCGCCGGCTTTCGGCTCGATCTTGATCACCTCGGCGCCGAGCAGCGCCAGCTGATAGGTGCCGAACGGCCCGGCCAGATAGCGGGTGAAGTCGAGAATGCGAATACCGGCGAAGGGCTTGGTCATTGCACGCCCGTCATTGCAAGGAACCGAAGGTGACAAAGCAACCTCGTCGATCAGAGAAGCTCCGGCGCGAGATTGCTTCGCGACGCTCGCAATGACAACGATGGGCTACTCCGCGGCGGCTGGCCTGTCGCGGATGGTTTTGGCGATCTCCTTCTGGCGATCGAATTCGGCCCGGCGGCGGGCGATCTCCTCCGGCGACAGCCGGGCGATGTTGGAGAAATCCAGCTTCCAGTCCGGATTGTCGCTCCAGCGCAATGCCGACTGCACGGTGGCGCGCGGCCCCGGGGCGGCTTCCAGCACCCGCAACGCGAGTTCAAGCGTGGATGCCCGCGAGTCCGGATCGTGCGGCCGCCCGGCGGGGTTGCCGAGCGGGAAATCGCTGAACAGAAACCGTGGCACGCCGACATATTCGATAATGTCCTTGGCGCATCCCATGATCACGGTCGGGATGCCGTTTGCTTCGAGGTGACGGGCAGCCAGACTCACGGTCTGGTGACACACCGGTCAAACCGCGACAAGAACGACAGCATCTACCTTGTCCTCGCGGCAGCGCGCCAGCAGCTCCGGGCAATCCTGTTCCAAGGTCACCCGGTGGCTGCGGTTCGTCGGTGCGCCGTGAAAGCGCGGCGCCACCTCGCCGATCCGTCCGGATGCCGCGGCGCGCCGCAATGCCGGCAGCGGAAACCAGCTATTGCTGTCATCCGCGGTCGTGTGGGTGCGGTCGTAGCCGACATGCGAGATGCGCAGATCGTGGTGACGCGCGGTATCGCCGGAATAGACCGTGTAGAACTTGGCAGCGGCGTTGTAGGGAGCGCCCGGCCCTTGATTGCCCTTGCCCGGATCATAAGGAGCCGCCGTCGTGATCAGCCCGATCCGGCTCTCGGCCAGGAGCTTTTGCAGCGGCGCAAACGGTACTTCGGTGTAATGCGCCCAGCGATACGGCGCGCCGTAGCCGAGCGTCTGATAATAGTCGCGGATGCGCTGCATGTAGGGGATCGGCGCATCGTGCTCCGGGGCGAATCCGAAATCCTCCTCGCGCTCGGTCATCAACGCCTCCTTCAGCCCGCCTTGAAATACTCGAGATCCGCCAGGCGCGGGCGCCATTCGGGATTGCTTGGCCACTCCTTGGTGCGCCCGGTCATGTCGTTGCCGTAGCGCACCCGGAACAAGAGCGTGCGCTGCGGCCCGGTGATCCATTCGTGCAGCTCGCCGGGCGGATGCACGACAAAGGAGCCCGGTGTTACCGCGACCGTCTCGCTTGGCGTCTTCATCGTGCCGCCGCCCTCGAAACAGAAATAGATCTCGGTCGCCTGCGGATGACAGTGATAGGGACTTGTCTGCCCCGGCTCCCAGCAGGCAACCGTGACATCGCCCTCGGCGACCCGGCCGAGCACCCGCTCGACATGCTTCTTCGGATCGAATTTCTCTTCGTTCTTCAGGTTGAAGCAGTGCATGCCATGCGCTCCCGGAGCCGCCGTCTCGGGGCGAGATTAGCGGCATCACGGCAGGCGCGGCAGGATTTTCTCGGTCAGCATCATGAAGGTCTCGTGGCTGAGCGGAGCGCATAAGAGGTAGTCCAGCCCGATCTCCTCATGCAGTCGCAGGATCTCGTCGAGCACCGCATCGGGCGTGCCGTGCAGGATCACCTCGTCGAGATAGCGCTGCACCGGATCGCTTCCGGGCGCCGCCGGGTCCTTGATGCCGACCGGGTTGTGCTGGGCGCCGAAATAGGAATCGACGATCCATTGCGCGCCGCGCCGCGCCACCTCGGCCGCCTGCGCGGAGGTGTCGCCAAGTGCCAGGAGCCGCGCGACCGGCAGATCGCGGCCCTCGATCGAATGCCCCGACGCGGCGAGCCGCTCGGCATAGAACCGCCGCTTGCGACCGATATCGCGATGCGCGGCGTGCGGGTCCATCAGGATCGAGAAACCGCGACCGGCGGCCCATTCGATCGCGGATTCCGAAGTCGCCGCCATCCACACCGGCGGATGCGGAAGCTGCATCGGCTTCGGCAACACCTCGACACCGTCGAAGCGGAAATGCGCGCCGGAGAATGTGAGGCGCTCTTCGGTCCAGGCCCGCAGCACGATCTCGACCGCCTCGTGAAATCGTGAGGTGCTTTCCTCGGGCGGTACCCCGAAATTTTCGAACTCGACCCGGGCGAAGCCGCGCCCGGCGCCCCAATTGACCCGGCCGCCCGAGAGCTGGTCTAGCAGCGCCACTTCCTCGGCGAGCCGCAGCGGATGATAGAACGGCGCCAACGACACGCCGGTGCCGATGCGCAGACGCTCGGTCCGCGCCGCGGCGAGCACGCCGACCATGTGCACCGACGGGCACACGCTGAAGCTGCTGAAATGATGCTCGGCGAGCCACACCGCGTCAAAGCCGGTGCGGTCCATGATCTCGATCCGCTGCAAGGCGCGGGCATAAACCGAGGCGAGCTCGACCCGCCGCTCCGGCCAACTGAAGAATTGCAGCACCCCGAGTTTCATGCTCATACCTCCTCGCGTTTCCGAGCGCCTCGGCACGTCAGCATAGAGCGGCATCCTTGCCGGGACCGCTTCTCAAATGCTCGGCGCGGCTCGATTTTGTCTCATTTTTTCAACCAGACATCCTCCATTCGCCAGCCGTTGTACATGCTGTTCACCATTGTGGTCAGTCCCTGGACCCGCGGCTGCCAGCAAGTCGCGCCGCGGGTGTGGAAAATCACCGGCCGCGCGCCGTCTTCCTGCAATTGGCTGTCGATGTCCCAGACCAGTTGCTTGCGGGTTTCCTGGTCTGGCTCGCGCGATTGTCGATGGAACAGCTCTTCCAGCTGGCGATTGCAGTATCCCGTGAAATTGCGGTCCGAATCGCAGGCGAAGCTCTCGTAGAATTGCTGGTCCGGGTCGTCGACAACCGCGCTGCCGGTGTTTTCCAGCCCGGCCGCGTAATCCTTGCGGGTGATCTTCGGATTCCAGTTGGCGGTCTCGACGAGATCGAGCTCCCCGGCGATGCCGATTTCCTTTAGCTGATCGATCAGCATGACGGCCGGGTCGCGATAGAACGGGATGTTGCGGGTCGCGATCTTGACCGCGAGCGGACGGTCCTGCTCATAGCCGAGCCGCCGCATGATGGTGCGGGCTTCGGCACGGTTCTTCGCCACATCGGGATCGTAGCCGGGCAGGCGGCGCAGCCGCTCCGGCGGCATGCCCCACAACCCTTCGGGCGGCGGCAGCATCGCCGCCCCGATGTCGCCCTCGCCGCCGCTCAGCACGTCGATAAAGGCCCTGCGATCCAGGGTCAGCGCCATCGCCCGCCGCAGATCGGCATTGTTGAACGGAGGCGCCTCGCGGTTGACGATTAATGTGCTGCTGACCCCTCTCGGGCGCTGCTCGCAAACGGCTTCCGGCGCCTGCGCCGCGATATCCTTCAGCAGCGGCACCGTGACCTCGTAGGGGAAGGTCATGTCGAGCTGTCCCGCGACAAAGGTGAGCAGCGCCGTCGAGCGGTTCGGGATGATCCGCCACTCGATGCCGTCGAGATAGGGCCGCGCCGGCTTCCAGTAATCGGGATTGCGGATGAGCCGGATCGATTCGTTCGGCTTGTAGGCGACAAACCGGAACGGCCCGGTGCCGATCGGATGCTGCCGCATCTCCTGTGGCGGCACATGGCAGGAATAGACCGGCGAGTAGCCGGATGCGAGCAAGGCCAGCAGGGCGGGCTGCGGCTGCTTCAGATGAAACGTCGTCGCGTAGTCGCCGTCGGCGGTGACCCGATCGACATTCCAGTACCAGGATCGGCGCGGGTTGAGGCGGAGCTTGGCCGCCGACGTGCCGAGCAGCATGTTCCAGGTGCACTCGACGTCCTTCGCGGTGAACGGCTGGCCGTCATGCCAGCGGACGCCTTCGCGCAACCGAAACGTCAGCTGCGTCCCATCGGGGCTCCATGACCAGGCGGTGGCCAGGTCGGGCACGATCGAGCGCATCGTGTTCTGCGGCACCTGCTGGTCGAAGAGCACCAGATTGTTGAAGACGGCCATCATCGGGGCGATAGCCGAGATCGTTACCTCTTCGAGCGGCGACATCGTTGCCGGGCTGTCGCGATGGCCGACCCGCAGAACCCCACCCGGTTGCTGCGCGCTGGCGCTTCCCGGTGCGAGCAGCAACACAAGCAACAGCGCTTGAATGCAGCGGCGAGCAAGCTTCCGCGATGGACGCAAGGGAGCGTTTGTCATGCTTGGACCCTCGCCATCGTAATCTTGCCAGGCACGCTATCTTCTATTGCCCAAACCCCGCAGTTCGGTGAGCCTAGCGCATCTGGCCCACAGATGGATTCGCTGAGGTGGACTCCATGAAAATAACCGGTACCCGTACTGAGATCGTCGAATTGCCAGCCGACGAGCCGCTGGCGAACGCGCCCGACAACCCGAACGGTAAGCGGCCGATCGTCACCTTGCGGGTCGAGACCGATTCCGGGCTGGAGGGGATCGGGGTTGCCTATTTCGGCGGCGCGCTGACGCGGACCCTCGCGCATGCGATCGACGAATTGGGCGACCTTTGCCTCGGCGAAGATCCGGTGCGGGTCGAGGCCGTCCACGCCAAGCTGAAGAATGCCGCAGGCGGCTCGGCCGGGCCAGGCGGCGTCTACCATCTGGCATTGTCGGCGCTCGACATCGCGCTGTGGGACATCCGCGCCAGATCGGTGAACCTGCCATTGTGGAAGCTGCTCGGCGGCGCGCGCGAGCGGGTGCCGACCTATGCCTCGGGGGCATTGATGCGCGGGCTGCCGCTCGACAAGGTGGTCAAGGCCGCTGCCACGCTAAAGGACAAGGGTTGGCGAGAGATGAAGACCCAGCTCGCCCTGCCCGGCGAGACGACCCCGGCCAAGGAGGTCGAGCGCATGCGCCTCATTCGCGAGGCGATCGGCCCCGACATCAAGCTGATGTGCGACATCAACCAGCGCTGGCGGCCGGAACAGGCGATCGATATCGGCAAACGCGTCGAGGACGCCGGAGTTGGGCTTTTCTGGCTCGAGGACGTGACCACCGCCGACGACTTCCCCGGCCTCGCCCGAATCAGCGATGCGCTATCGACACCGGTTGCGGGCGGCGAATATGTCTGGGGCATCGTGCCGTTCCGCCACATGCTGGAGGCGCGCTCGGTCGATATCCCGATGGTCGATCTCGTCCGCGTCGGCGGCATCACCCAATGGCTGAAGGTCGCCGGTATGGCCGAGGCGTTTAATCTGCCGGTCGTCAGCCACCTGATACCCGAAGTGCATGTGCATCTTATCGGCGCGGTGCCGAACGGGCTGACGGTCGAATACATGCCGTGGCTGATGCCGCTGTTCAAAGAGGTGCCGATGCAGCAGAACGGCGAGCTGGCGATGCCGACCGCACCCGGTCTCGGCCTCGAATTCGACCAGGCGACGATCGACCGTTATCGGGTGTGAGGATTGGAGAAGGGGGGGAGAACAGCGATGCGAACATTTGCGTGGGCGATGCTGCTACTAACAACGGTGCTCGCCGGCTGTCATGGCGGGACCCTCGACGCGGTCTATCCGGGGACGCTCGGGCATGACCCGCCGCCGGCGATCGATCTGCCGCCGCAGGATGCGGGCATGGAGCGGATGTAGCCGTGAGGCTGCTCGCCGCGGTGCTTCTGCTCGTCGCCTGCGCCGTGTCGCCTGCCGCCGCCGAGCACGATGAGGTATTCGATCTCGGGCAGAAGGCAGGCCTGCCGAACGACATGACCTGGCGGGATATGATCCGTCTTATCTTTCCCGACTTGCGGCAGGAGCCGGGGAAGGACGGAAAAACCGGCGATTTCATCCACGGCGACGTTTCCATTCGGTCAATCGACAAAGAGGCCTTCGAAGACGACTGCCCGAAAGAGCCGCTGCAGATCGAATATATCGAAACCGCCAGGGTCGAAATCTCCCGCAAGATGCGCGAGATCATTGGAATTACCACTGCGGGCGATGCCTGCTTCGGGGTGGTCGCGCTGTTCGACGGCGGGGCGGATACCAAACTGCTCGATGCCGTCAACATCCAGCAGGACGCGAACTATGCCTTCGGCGACCACTTTATCCGCCCGCTCGGCGCCGACGGTCAGATCGTGGTGGCCGACAGCTTTCACACGACCACCAGCAGCTCTCCGGACAATTACGTGCTGGTGCTCGCGACCGTCGATAAGCTGTCGCTGATCGGCAATGTCGATGCGCGGAGCGAGCGGGATTGCGACCACCATCGCAGCACCGGCGAGGTTCCTTACGTTGTCGTCACGCCTGATTACGGTGCGTTTGATCG
Organism: Allostellaceae bacterium; assembly: GCA_036008175.1. GTDB lineage: Bacteria > Pseudomonadota > Alphaproteobacteria > ATCC43930 > CGMCC-115725 > DATARH01. The sequence goes on along the minus strand of DASYOB010000152.1, from coordinate 34,343 downwards.
CATCACGGGCTATATCAAAAGTACCGTCCAGCCGGTTGCGGACGATTGCCGGACCCCGACCGGCAAGCCCAAGGTCACGATCACCCGCACGGACTGGCGCTGGGACGCGGCCAAGAAAACCTACAGATAAGGGGAGCTCGTGAAGATCGCCTCGCTCGCAACCGGTATCGTGCTGCTGCCCAATGACGAGCCGCTCGCCGGCTTTTCGGAGAACCCGAACGCCAAGAACCCGATCGTCTGGCTCAAGCTGCGCACCGATGACGGGATAGAGGGGCTCGGGGTCAGCTATTTCGGCGGCGCGCTGACCCGCACCCTGCGCCATGCGGTCGACGAGCTTGGCGCGCTCGTTATCGGCGAGGATCCGCTACGGGTCGAGGCGATCGCCAAAAAGCTGCGCGATGCGGCCGGCTCGGCCGGCCCCGCCGGCATGCTGACGATGGCGATGTCGGCGATCGATGTTGCGCTGTGGGACATCAAAGGCAAGGCGCTCGGGCTGCCGCTGTGGAAAATGCTCGGCGGCGGGCGCGACCATATCGCCACCTACGCCAGCGGCGCGCTCAGGCGTGGCCTCAAGCTCGAAGAGGCGGTGACCGCCGCCGGCCGGCTGCGCGAGAAGGGCTATCGCCAGACCAAGATGCAACTTGGGCTGCCCGGCGTCACCTCGCCGGCGCGTGAGGTCGAGCAGGCGCGGCTCATTCGCGAGGCGGTCGGCCCCGACATGGATTTGATGTGCGACATCAACCAGCGCTGGCGGCCCGAGCAGGCGATCGACATCGGCCGGCGGGTCGAGGATGCGGGGGTCGGCCTGTTCTGGCTCGAAGACGTGACGACGCACGACGATTACGCCGGCCTCGCGCGGGTCGCGGCGGCATTGTCGACCCCGGTCGCCGGCGGCGAGTACCTGTGGGGCACCGTGCCGTTCCACCACATGCTTGAGACGCGCTCGGTCGATATCGTGATGATCGACCAGGTGCGCTCGGGCGGCATCACCCCTTGGCTCAAGATCGCCGGCATGGCTGAAGCCTTCAACGTGCCGGTCGTCAGCCACGGCGTGCCGGAGATTCACGTCCATCTCGTCGGCGCGGTGCCTAACGGTCTCACCGTCGAATACATGCCGCGGCTGTTCCCGCTGTGGAAAGCGGTGCCGCAGCCTGTGAACGGGATGCTGGAAATGCCGGCCGCCCCTGGCCTCGGCCTTGAATTCGATCAGGCCGCTGTCGACAAATACCGGGCGTAATGGCCGCGCCGCGCCGGCCGCGCTCGGAGCATCCGGCCGCCGGCCTCCATACCGAACTGCACGGCCGGCTCGACTACAAGACCTATCTGCGGCTCGACCGGCTTTTATCGGCGCAGCAACCGCTATCCTCGCCCGAGCACCATGACGAGCTCTTGTTCATCATCCAGCACCAGACGACCGAGCTCTGGTTCAAGCTGGTCATTCACGAGCTGAATGCCGCGATCGCGGCATTGCGGCGGGACGAGGCGCAGCCCTGCTACAAGATCCTGGCGCGCGTCTCCAACATCCAGAACCAGCTGATGAGCCAATGGGCCGTGCTGGCGACCTTGACCCCGAGCGAGTACGTCCAGTTCCGCCATGTGCTCGGGCCGGCGAGCGGCATCCAATCCGTCCAGCACCGCATCATCGAATTCATGCTCGGCAACAAGGATAGGAGCATGCTCGCGGTGTTCCGACACGATCCGGAGGCGCATGTCCATGTAAAGGCCGCGTTCGAGGCGCCGAGTCTCTATGACGAATATTTGCGCTTCCTGGCCCGCTCTGGCCTGCCGATCCCGCAGGAAGTGCTCGAGCGCGACGTGACCCAGCCGCATGTTCGCCATTCAGCGATCGTCGGTACCGTCCAGCAGATCTACGAGAACCCCGACACGCATTGGGACGCGTACGAACTGGCCGAGAAACTTGTCGATCTCGACGAGGCGTACGCGCTCTGGCGCTACCGGCACCTCAAGGTCGTATCCCGCATTATCGGCCAGAAGCGCGGCACCGGCGGCACCGCCGGGGTCGGCTATCTGGAGCAGATCGCCGGCCGCATCTTCTTCCCCGAACTTTGGGACGTGCGCACCGAACTCGAAGAGGCGGGCCGCTCCCGCTGATCAGCTGTCGTAGGCGATGCCGCCCTTAAGCGAGCGGCTCCTGTCTGCGATCACGTTATTTCATTGTCATCCCGGCGAAGGCCGGGATCCACCGTTCCGCCTCTCGTGCCGCTGAGTGATGGATCCCGGCCTGCGCCGGGATGACACGTTATCAATCGCGGGGCTGTTAACGGAACATGCGGCCTTCGGGCGGCAGGCCGAGGAAAATCTGTCCGACTGTCTCGAAATGCACCGGCCGACCCTGACCCTGCTGCGTCCCGGCGTGGATGTCGCGCATCCGCCGTTCGAGCGGGTTGCTCTCGAAAATCGCGCTCGCCCCGGCGGCATGATACAGCGTGGCGACGACATCGCGCGCCTGGTGGATCGCCCAGGTCGCGGCGAGCCGCAGCTGCGGGTGATGATCGGCGCCGATCTTGCCGGTCTGCTGCGCCTCCTCCCACATCTCGGCGATGGTCCCGCGCAGATAGGCGCGCGCCGATTTGAGCCGCGCCTCGCATTGCGCGACCTGCGACTGGATCACGTTGTTCTCGCGCAACGTGCCCTTGGCGCCGCGGGGCACCTTGTCGCGCGCGATCTCGATAAAGGCATCGTAGGCGCCGCGGGCGATGCCCATCGACACATGGGCAAAGCTCATCGCGTAGATCATGCCCGATGTGAACTGATAGAGCGGCCCGGGCTCGCGCAGTTCCTCCGGGTTGTCGCGGCCGGCGGTATAACGCTGTGGCACGAAATGATCTTCGAGCGCGTAGCTATCGCTGCCGGTGCCGCGCAGGCCGAGCACGTGCCAGTTGTCGATGATGCGCGCCTCGGATTTCGGGAACAGCATCGTGCGCACCGCCGGCCGGCCGCTCGGGCTCATTCTCTGGCTGCCGTCCGCCTCGGAGATCGGCACGTGGCAGCCGAGCCAGGTTGCGTGCCGACTGCCGGTGGCGAATCCCCACTGCCCGGTCAGGCGATAGCCGCCCTCGACCGCGACGCAGCACCCGGCGCCCGGCACGTCCGGGCCCCAGGCGAGGATGCCGCGCGGCAGACCGAACATCTCGCGCGCGATCTCTGGGGCCAGATAAGGCGCGATCATCGAGCAGCCGGAATTCTGCCCGAGGCACCAGGCCGTGCTGCCGTCGGCCTGCGCCAGCAATTCGAGCACGGCCGTGTAGGTCAGCGGATCGAGCTCGGCGCCGCCGATCGAGCGCGGCAGCAGCATCTTGAAGATGCCGCGCTTGATCAGCGCCTCGACCACCGCCGGCGTCACCTCGCGCCCGCGCTCGATCTCGTCGCCGTCGGCGCGCAGCATCGGCTGGAGCTCGCGCGCGCCGTCGAGATAATCCTGCCGCAGCTTTTCCCGGCCCCGCGGCTCCAACGCATCCATCGGCATGTCGCCTCATGCAAATCCTCGCGTCATTCTGCCGGGATCATGCCCGCAGGGGAACAGGCGAGCGCGCATGGGCGCTGCGCACCCTGGCATCCGTTGCTGAGGTATCCTAATACCCCTATCGGAAGTGCCCTGATTTCATGGGGTTTTCTGCTTGACCGAGGCACTGCCTTTGCCTACACCGTGCGCCCCTGACGCCGGCTCCCGGCATAAACGGGCCGCAGAGATGAAAACCTATTCCGCCAAGGCTTCCGAGATCGACAAGAAGTGGCTGTTGATCGACGCCGACGGGCTGGTGCTCGGCCGCCTTGCCTCGCTGATCGCGCTGCGGCTGCGCGGCAAGCACAAGCCCAGTTACACCCCGCACATGGATTGCGGCGACCATATCGTTGTGGTCAACGCCGAGAAGGTGCAGCTAACCGGCAACAAGGCCGCCAACAGCATCTTCTACTGGCACACCGGCTATCCAGGCGGGATCAAGGGGCGCAGCAAGGGCGCGATCCTCTCCGGCAAGCACCCGGAGCGGGTGATCGAAAAGGCGGTCGAGCGGATGGTGCCGCGCGGGCCGCTCGGGCGTCGCGTTATGCGCAATTTGCGGGTCTACCCCGGACCCGAGCACCCGCATGCGGCGCAGAACCCGGAGCGGCTCGATATCGCCGCGATGAACCGCAAGAATGTGAGGGCGTGAGCATGGCCGACGACAACACGCCGGAGAGGGAACAGCCAGAGCAGCCCGCCGCTCGCCGGACCGGGCAGCGACGCGGTGCGCAGACATTCGAGGGCCTGGGGAGCCTGCGGCAGGCGATCGCCACCGCGCAGACGGCGCCGACCCCGGCAGCGCCGGCCGCGATGGCCCCCATTCCCCAAGACGTGCAGCCGCGCCGTGACGAGCTTGGCCGCTCCTACGCCACCGGCAAGCGCAAGAACGCGGTCGCTCGCGTTTGGATCAAGCCGGGCAACGGCAAGATCGAGGTCAACGGACGCGACAGCCCGATTTATTTCGCCCGACCGGTGCTGCGCATGCTGATCAGCCAGCCTTTTGTGGTGGCCGACCGGCTCGGCCAGTTCGACGTGTGGTGCACGGTCAAGGGCGGCGGCCTCTCGGGCCAGGCCGGCGCTGTGCGCCACGGCATCAGCAAGGCGCTGACCTTCTACGAGCCGGGGCTGCGCCCGGCGCTGAAGCATGGCGGCTTCCTGACCCGCGACAGCCGCGTCGTCGAGCGCAAGAAATACGGCCGCCACAAGGCCCGCCGCCGGCCGCAATACTCAAAGCGGTAAACACCGACAACCGACACACGAGAAAGAAGGGGCGGCCGGAGCCGCCCCTTTCCGTTTCAGACCAAGCCGTGAGGCTCAGGTCTCGTAGTTCGAGAAGCGCACGGTCGTGGCGCGGGCGCGATAGTCGGTCTTGACGTTGACCAGCGCCACCATGCCCTCATCGACCTTCTTCTGCGCGCGCTCCAGGGCCGGGCGGATCTCCTCGGGCTTCTCGACATACTCGCCATAGGCGCCGAGGCCCTGGGCCATGATGTCGTAGCGGGTGTAGCCGAGGTCGCGGCCGGGCTTGTTGCGCTGCGGGTCGGCGGTCCAGCCGCCGTTGAGGCTGATTACGCAGAGCAGCGGCAATTTGTGCCGCACCGCCGTGTCCAGCTCCATCGCGTTCTGCCCGAACGAGCCGTCGCCGTGCAGGCAGATCACCTGGTTGTTCGGCTTCGCCGTCTTGGCCCCGACCGCGAACGGCAGCCCAACGCCCATCGTGCCGAACGGCCCGGAATTGAGGCGATGGCCCGGGGTGAAGGTCGGGATCGACTGGCGGCCGTAATTCAGGATCTCCTGCCCGTCGACGCACAGGATCGCGTCGCGCTTCTGGAAGTTCTTGATCTCCTCGCACAGCCGCAGCGGGTGGATGTCGCCATCGGTCGGGTAGTTGCCGCCGGCCCGCGTGCGCTTCGCCTCTTCGCCGTCGGCGAGCTTCTGGCGCCAGCCCTGGAAGCGCTCGGCGGTCTTGCCGTCGACCGCATCGATCAGTTGCTGCAACACCGACTTGCAGTCGCCGACGATCGGGATGTCGACATTGCGCGCCGACATGCCGAGCTCCTCGGCATCGATCTCGATGCGGGCGATCTTGGCGTCCTTGTTGAAGCGCGGCGGCGCGGCATGGGCGATGACGTAGTTCATCCGCGTGCCGAGAACGATGATCAGGTCGGCCTCCTGGAACGCGGTCGAGCGCATCGTCAGATAGGAATACGGGTGATCGTCGGGCACCACGCCGCGGCCTTGCGGGGTCGTGTAGAACGGGATCCCGGCCTTCTCGACGAACTGGCGCATCTCGTCCCAGGCCTGCGACCACAGCACGCCGCTGCCTGAGCAGATGATCGGCTGCCGGGCCTGCTTGATCGCGTCGACCAGCGCGTTGATCGCCTTCGGCTCGGCATAGGGCCGCGGCTTCAGGATCGGCCGGCCCATATAGCTCCAGTCGACCTGGTCCTCCTCGGTCTTGGCGTAAAGCACATCGCCCGGGAAATCGAGATAGACCGGCCCGGGCTTGCCGAGCGTCGCCTTCTGAAAGGCGAAGTTCACCTGCTGCGGGATGCGCTTCAGATTGTGCACGCGGTCGGCGTATTTGACCTGCCCTTCGAGGCATTTGACCTGGTCGATCTCCTGGAACACCTGGCGGCCGAACTGGCTGACCGGGCTCGAGCCGCCGAGCGCGACGACCGGGCAGCAATCGATCAGCGCATTGGCGAGGCCGGTGCCGAAATTCAACGTCGCCGGCCCGCTCGCCGCCATGCATACGCCCGGCCCCTGCGTCACCCGCGAATAGGCCTGTGCCATGTAGGAAGCGCCCTGCTCGTGGCGGGTGTCGATCAGGCGGATGCCCTCCTTGATGCAGCACATCTCCGCATCGAGCATCGGCCCGCCCATGATGAAGAACAGGTCTTTGACGCCCTGCGCCTTCAGGCAGCGGGCGAGGATTTCATTGCCGCTGATTTCCGCCATTGAGGGTCTCCTCTCCTAGGCTTCCTGGGGGGGCAAAAACAAAAGGGCGGCGCGTTTCCGCGCCGCCCGGCTCACCTAACTCACCGCGTCGGCATTCCGCCTACCCGATCACCTTCTCGGAGCGCAGCGCGGCGATGTCGTTGCTGCTCAGATTGAGCCAACTGGCGAATACCTCCTCGGTGTGCTGGCCGAGCTTCGGCGACGGCTTCAGCTCGGGCGGCTTGCCGTCGAAGCGCACTGGCCAGGTCTCGCATTTCCAGTCGCCGTCCGGGTGCTTCATGACCTGCATGATGCCGCGCGCCTCGAAGCTGGGGTCGTTCTGCAGCTCAAGCGTGTCGTGCACCGCGCCGGCCGGAACCCCGGCGGCGCCGATGATCTGCATCGCCTCTTCCTTGGTGTGGTGCTTAGTCCACTCGGCGATGATCTCGTTGATCAACCCTTCGTGCTTGTTGCGCTCCTCGTTGGTGGCAAAGCGCGGGTCGCCGATCAGCTCCTCGCGCCCGATGACCTTGAGCAGCCGGTCCCAGTGCTCGGGGTTGGCGCGGCTGCAGAAGACGTAGACATAGTCGTTGTAGCCGAAGGGCTTGCACGGGTAGATGCCGCACGGCGCCGGGGCGCCCGAAGTCGACTGCGCGCCCATGCGCGGCGCCGCTTCCTTATTGCCTTTCTGCGCCATGACCGCGAACGAGGTGCGGATGTAATGCATGACCGAATCCTGCATCGCAAGCTGCAGGCGACGGCCCTTGCCGGTCGCTTTCTTCTCGTAGAGGGCGCCCAATACGCTGATCGCCATCAGCATGCCGGTGCCGGTGTCGCCGATCGTGCAGCCGGGCTTGGCCGGCGGCTCGCCGGGATAGCCGGTCACGCTCATAGTGCCGCCGGCCGCCTGCGCGATCATGTCGAAGGCGAGGCTCTTCTCGTATGGGCTGCCCTCGCCGAAGCCCTTGACCTGGCAATAGATAATGCCGGGGTTGATCTCCTTCAGCACATCATAGCCGAGGCCGAGGCGCTCAATCGTGCCGGGGGCGAGGTTCTCGGCGAAGACGTCGGCCTTCTTGACCAGCTCCTTCACGAGCTGAATGCCGCGCTCAGTCTTCAGATCGACGGTCGCCGACTTCTTGTTGGCGTTGAGGATCTTGAAATAGAACGAATCGCTGGCCTTCGCATCGGTACTTGCGATCCTACGGCCGGGATCGCCGCGGCTCGGGTTCTCGATCTTGACCACTTCCGCGCCGAGCCAGGCCAGGGCTTCGGTGCAGGTCGGGCCCGCCTCGAATTGGGTGAGATCGACAACCCGAACGCCTTTCAGGCAACCCAGGGGCGCGTAGTTTCCACTCATTCGCTGCGTCTCCTCCAAGGCGGCATCTCGCCGTATCCTGGAGCCAAGATAGCGCAGATCGTCGCAGCACGGGAATCGCTGTTTTCCTCGAACATCCCTGCCCTGCGCTCGGTGACTGGGAGAGGCGCGGGCTGTGCGCGTACTCGGGGTTCCGGTTGAGCGCGTCTATTACCAAGGGTTGTTGGGGTATGGGCCGAAACGGCGATAGCCGTATGGGGTTCCGTATCCCGCCGGCGGCGGGCCCCATTGCTCCGGCGGCGGAGCATTGTGCGGCAGGTAGGCCTGTACCCCATCGCCGTAATAGGAGGAGGGCTGCCCGTAGGTGGGGTAGGACGCATCGCGGCCGTACGCGGGCACGGCGGACGACCCTGCCGCCTCCCGACCATAGGAATAACCCGCCGCGCCGCGATCGTAGGAGGCGCTGGTGGCCTCGCGGTTGTAGTCGGGGCGCGTCTGTTGGCGCGCAATACCCGATCTGTCTGCGATCAGAACCGGCACGCCGTTTCGTCCGTCGGCGGCACGCTGGACGAGGTCCCAATCGACCGAGCCGGCATAGCTGCCGGCCGCGGTCCGCACCACGGCCTCCGCCCCGTCCGCCGGATCGGCGGGAGCCGGGTGATCGATCTCAATCGCTTCGACCTGCGTCCGGCTCGGAAAGGCCTCGACATAGAGCCCGCCATCGGCGCTCCAGCCGGCGGTGACGGGCTGCCTGACCGTGCGCACCGGGATCCCGACCGAGACTTCGTTGAACAGCCTCTCGACATCCGCGGGATACATTCTGATGCAGCCGTGGCTGACGTTACGCCCGACCCCGTCCGGCTTGTTGGTGCCGTGGATCAGGTAGTTCTTCCAGCCGAGATGCATCGCATAGTCGCCGAGCGGATTGTCCGGGCCGGGCGGGATCATCGGCGGCAGCTCGGGCCGCTCCGCCCGGATCGAGGGCGGCGGATACCAGGTCGGGTTGGGCTCTTTCCACATCACGCTGGTAGCGCCGAGCGGCGTGCTGGCGCTGATCACCCCGAGCCCGAGCGGATAGGTCTCCACCCGGTCGCCGCCGGGCGGGAAATAATACAGCCGCCACTGCGCCAGGTTGACGACGATCCCCCGATGGGGCACATCGGGTAGCACGTACAGGGCGGGAATGATCAGCCGGCGGCCGACCGCCGGCGAAAACTGGTCGACCCCCGGGTTTGCCGCCGCGAGGGCGGTATAACCGAGGTCGAATTTTCGCGCGATGTCGTTAAGTCCGTCGCCCGGCTGGACGACATACTCGCCGATTTCGCCGACCACCTTCTGCCCGGGCGCGAGCGCATATTCGGCAGCTGCCGCCGGGCCCGCCGCCAGCGCGGCGACCAGCACGACCGCAGCGGCGCACCTGTAGCACCAGCAGCGCGCAGACCTTGAACGGCGCTCTCGGCGTTGCGACAGCGCATCAATCATTGTCCTACCCCAGAAATCGCGGTCCCGGCGCGCCCTGGCGCGCCGGAACGCCGCTCGCTATTTCACCAGGCTGCGCTGGTACATCTCGCTGGAGCGGGCCAACGCTTGCTGCGCAGTGGCCAAGGCCTGATTGGCCGTCGCCTGCGCCTGCGCGGCGACCGCGCACGCATCGCATGCGAGGGGCGGTGGCGGCGGTGGCGGTACGGCGCAAGCGCCGAGCGCCAATGCCGGGGCGCAGACCACGAGTGCGCGCGCCAGTGTGACTGAGCCCTTCCCCATAAGTTTGGTCATTTTACCTGTTTCCCTCACATCCGAGTGTCGCTGCCGGCGTCATTACCGAAACGGCGAATAGATACAGCCTCGATATCGCGTTGCGATCAACCCCTTATGGTGGAAAAGGTTCCCCCTGAATGCCAAAAAAGCGAAAAGTTGGGACCGGACGCGGTCTTCACCATCAGTCGGAACCGCGTCCGACCGCGATGCTTTCGCGCGAGAGCGCGGCCGGCGCCGGCCGCTCGAGGTCCGCAAGATTGCGGCCGCGAGTCTCGGGTAGCAGCATCAGCATCACGATCATCAGCCCGGAGGCGAAGGCGCTGAAAACGGCGATCGTGGCGCCGAGCGGCAACCCTTCGCTGACATAACCGACCAGAGTCGGAAACAAGGAGCCGATCGCCCGCCCGGCGTTGTAGCAAAAACCCTGGGCCGTCCCGCGCACCTCGGTCGGAAACAGCTCGGTCATGAACGGGCCCATCGGCGGGAACTTCATCAGGAACACCATGAACAGCGGCACCCCGGCAAAGAGCAGCGCCGTATCGCCCATCGGGATGAACATGAAGAGCAGGATGAACACGAAAGAGCCGATCGCCGACAACAGAAAGGTCTGCTTGCGCCCGATCGCGTCGCTGAGATAGGAGCCGAGCAGAAACCCGAACAGCGCCCCCAAAATCTGCACCAAAAGGAACCCGCCGGTGCTGGTCGCCGACAGGTGGCGCACCGTGCGCAGATAGGTCGGCATCCAGATGCCGAGGGCGTAGCCGCCGCCCTGAGCCCCGGCGACCATCAGCGAGACCTTGATCGTCGTTGCCAGATGCGGGCCGCGAAACGCCGAGAACAGGTGCGACAGGCCGACAGCGCCGCGCTCGCTGCGTTTCGCCTGGTAAATTTCCGGCTCGTCGATGTGCCGGCGAATCCAGAATACGAAAAACGCCGGCAGCAGGCCGATCCCGAACAGAACGCGCCAGGCGAGCGCCTCGGGCAACAGCCAATACACAGCGATGTAGACAAGCGCCGAGGCGCCCCAGCCGACCGCCCAGCCGGTTTGCACGATGCCGACGCCGCGGCCGCGATACTTGTCGCGGATGACCTCGCCCATCAAGACGGCGCCGGCGGCCCATTCGCCGCCGAAGCCGAACCCGTGCAAGGCGCGCAGGATGAACAACTGCTCGAAGTTCTGGGCAAAGGCGCAGAGGAAGGTGAAGACCGAATACCACAGTATCGTGATCTGCAGCATCCGGACCCGGCCGTACCGATCGGCCAAGGTGCCGCTGAACCAGCCGCCGAACGAGGAGATCAGCAAGGTCACGGTGCCGATCAGCCCGGCTTCGCCGCGCGACAGCCCCCACAGCCCGATCACCGTCGGGATCACGAAGCTGTACATCTGCACATCGAACGCATCGAGCGACCAGCCGCCGAAGCAGGCCAGCATCGTGCTCCGCTCGCGCGCGTTCAGGTCCTTCGCCCAGGCAAGCATGGCGTTCCCTCCGGTTTTTTGCTTCGGGCCGGTCAGCAGCCGGCCTGATTGAGGAAGGATCTTAACCGCTCTTGGCCGTTGTCGGGGACCAGCCAAAAATGCAATGCCCGGCCGCGTGGCCGGGCATTGCCGCGATTTCGGCGAAACTCAGGGTGGCTAGCGCCAGCCCGCTTCCTTGTCGCACGCCTGTCGCTCGGTCGCATGGGCCTTTTCCCACTGCGTGATCGACTGGGTTTCGTTCTCGCTCATCTTGTTGTTCATGCAGGTGCAATATTTGGTGATCACCTCGATTGTGGCCTTTTCGTCCTTGTTGTCGGAAACGCATTGCGCGACCCATTTGGCGTCGTCGGGCCCGGCAAAGGTGGCCGCGCTCCCCAGCATCGAGGCAGCAAAAAGCAAGGCAAAAGCAATCGGCTTCACATATGTCTCCCTTGTTTTCGGAGCTCCCCTGATAGGCTCCAACCCGGCTAATTGCCCATAAATCTTGCACGATTGCAACGCGGCCGCAATTCGCGTTCACCGTTCAATCTTCCGCGCGCATCAATCTTCCGCGCGCACCTTTACGTAGGATCCGGGCGCGTCCTCGATCGGCTTCAGCTTGCCGTCGCCGGGCTGGCGTGCGGGGACCTCGCCGCCGCCGTAGCGCGCGATCCACTTCTCCCAGACCGGCCACCACGATTCCTGGTGAGAGGTCGCACCGGCGAGCCATTCCTCGGCGTCGGGCGGGTTCTTGTCGTTCTCCCAATGCCCGTATTTGCTGCCCGGCGGGTTGATGACGCCGGCGATATGGCCGGAGGCGGACAGCGCGAACTTGACCGGCCCGGAATAGAGCTGCGTCGCCGCATAGGTCGAGCGCCAGGGCGCGATATGGTCCTCACGCGTCGACAATAGAAAGGCCGGCGTCTTGACCTTTCGCAGGTCGATCTTGACCCCGCCGAGGGTGATGCCGCGCGGCTGCGCCAACAAATTCTGCTGATACATCTTGCGCAGGTAGAAGCTGTGCATCGCCGCCGGCATCCGAGTCGAATCGGCGTTCCAGTAGAGCAGGTCGAACGGGAAGGGCTGCTTGCCGAGCAGGTAGTTGTTGACGACGAAAGACCAGATCAGATCGTTGGCGCGCAGCATATTGAAGGTCGTGTGCATGTCGCGGGCTTCGAGATAGCCCTTCTTCTCCATACGCTCTTCGAGCGAGCGCAGCTGCTCCTCGTCGATGAAGACCGAAAGCTCACCCGCCTCCTTGAAATCGACCAGGGTCACCAGGAATGTCGCGCTCTTGACGCGGCTGTCGCGCTTGGCGGCCATATAGGCGAGCGTCGCGGCGAGGAGCGTGCCGCCGAGGCAGTAGCCGACGACGTTGGCCTCGCGCTCGCCGGTAGCCTGTTCCATCGCATCGAGCGCGGCGAGCGGCCCCTCGCGCATGTAGTCCTCGAAGCTCTTCCGCGCGAGCCGCTCGTCCGGGTTGACCCAGGAAATGACAAAAACCGTGTGACCCTGCGTCACCGCCCAACGGATGAACGAGTTCTGCGGCCGCAGGTCGAGGACGTAGAATTTGTTGATCCAGGGCGGGATGATCAGCAGCGGGCGACGCTTTACCGTCTCGGTGGTCGGCGCGTACTGGATCAGCTGGATCAGGTCGTTCTGGTAGACGACCTTGCCCGGGGTCGCGGCGACGTTCTCGCCGATCTTGAACGCCGTCATGTCGGTCATGCTGATCGCGAGCCGACCCTTGCCGCGCTCCAGATCGTCGAGCAGGTTTTTGAGCCCGTTCACCAGGTTTTCGCCGCGGCTCTCGATCGTCGCGCGCAACACCTCCGGGTTCGTCATTACGAAGTTGGAGGGCGCGATCGCGTCGACAAACTGCCGCGTATAGAAATCGACCTTGCGCGCGGTGCTCTCGTCGAGCCCCTCGACATTCTTTACCACGCCCTGCAGCCAGCGGGCGGAGAGCAGATAGCTCTGTTTGACGTAGTCGAAGAGGGCGTTGTTGCTCCATGACTCGTCGCGGAAACGGCGGTCTTCGGGCGCCGGTTCGACAAGCGGCGGCTCCGCCTGGCCGCCGAGAAAGCGCTGCGCGGTTCGCTGCCACAGCGTCATATAGTCCTGCCACAGCGACAGCTGGGCCTGCACCAGCCGCGACGGGTCCGACATCATCCGCGCGGTCATCTCGAAAAACGCCGCGCCGATCGACATCGGGTCGGCCATGCCGATCCCCCCATCGCCGCCCTGGCGCGAGAGGAAGTCGGCGACGAGACGCTGGCTCCTTTCGGCGATCCCGGCCATCTGTTGCGACAGCTCTGCCAGGTCGGGGATCGCGTCAGGTCGAGAGGCTTGGCCGGTTCCAGCGGCGCTCCGGGAGGAGGTGTTGCCAGCTCGGCTGCCGCTTTTGCTCTCTTTCATCGAAATGTCCTCCGCCTCCCGAGCGTGCCGAAGCGGCTTCGCCGTGGTCGGGGACGTACGGCTTGTCCTCGGATCAAATGTAGTGACGCATCGGTTCGGATCTAATACACCACCGCCTCGATTGCGCACCCACGCGGCAAGGGTGGGATTTCGTTGATGAGAATGGTGCGATGCGCGCCCTTTCGGTCCGGCGACCGCCTATCGCGACCGGCCGTGCGGGTCGCCGGATTGGCCTTGGCGATTGCGCTTCTCGGGTGCGACCCGATCGAAAGCTACCGCTCGATGAAGGGGATCAGCAAAAACGACCCCGACCCGCAGACGGCGCCCTTCACCGGCAATATGGCAGAAGCTCAGAGTGCTGATTACCCAAATCTTGCCACGGTTCCACCGCCGCCCACCCGAGCCACGACGACAGCCGATCGGGAGAAACTGACTGAGAGGCTGACCTCGGAAGGCGCGAGCGTACACGCGAATACGACGGCGACGCCGCCAGGCCCGATCGTCGCCCCGCCGATGCCACCGCCCCCGGCATTGCCTGTCGGTCCAAAGCCGGTCGCCGCGTCTTTGGCCGACGCCGCCCCGACGCCGGAACCGGCGTCGGCCGCGGAGGCAGCGCCCGTCGCCGTCGCCGACGCGTCCGCGAGCTCGAAATCGCCCGGCAAAAACCAACCGGAATCGGGTCGCCGCAAGCAGGGTGAACCGCCCGAGCCGGCGCCTCAGAATTCGAACATACAAACACCGGAGCTCGCGGCTCTGCCCGATCCCGAAACGGTGCGGCCACCTCCGGCGCCGCCGAGTTTGGCAGCGGCCCCGCCCCCATCGGCCGCGGCGCCGCTGCAGCCGCCACCAGCCGCGGTTGCCGCCGGGACGCCACAGCCGGCGCCATCGCCGCCGCCGGTAGCAATGCCCCCGCCGCCCCCGCCGCCGGCGATCGACAAGAGCCGACCGCAACCTGCTGCGGCCAACGCCACTCTCGCCAGCATCGCGTTGGCCGGAAATTCCACCGAACTGGGCGTGAACGACCGCGAGTTGATCGAGCGGATCGCGGTCCTGTACAAGGAAAAAGCCGATACGCTCCGCGTCATCGGCTACGCCAGCGCACCGAGCGCCGGAGCGGACCCGCTCGACAGTTATCGTGCCGCGCTCGACCGGGCGCAGGCGGTCGCCAAGATTCTTGGTGGGGCGGGGATGCCCGCCAACCGGGTTCAGCCGGAGGCGACGCCCGGCGCCGGAGCCGGCAACGGTCGCGTCGAGATCCAGCTTGTGCCGATGACCACCGCCGGACCGGCGCAATGAAACCAGCGCTGAAAATTGCCATCGCCGGGCTCGGCACGGTCGGCGCCGGGGTCATCCAGCTGCTCGATCGCCAGGCTGAGCTGCTCGCCGTACGCGCCGGGCGGCGGATCATCGTCTCGGCGGTTTCGGCCCGCGACCGCCGCCGTGACCGCGGCGTCGACCTGTCCGCGGCGCGCTGGTACGAGGATGCGGCCGCGATGGCCGCGGATCCGGAAATCGACGTCGTCGTCGAGCTGATCGGCGGTTCCGAGGGTGTCGCACCAGCCGTCATCGAGGCGGCGCTGGCGCACAAGAAGCACGTCGTCACCGCCAACAAGGCGCTGATGGCCGAACATGGCACCCGGCTCGCCGCGCGCGCCGAGGAGGCGGGGGTCTCGCTCTCCTTCGAGGCGGCGGTCGCTGGCGGCATCCCGGTCATCAAGACGCTGCGCGAGAGCCTCGCCGGCAATAGCGTGTCGCGGGTCTACGGCATCCTCAACGGCACCTCGAACTACATCCTGACAACGATGCGCGAGAGCGGGCGCGAGTTCGCCGAGGTGCTGGGCGAGGCACAAAAGCTGGGCTACGCCGAAGCCGATCCGAGCTTCGACATCGACGGCGTCGACGCGGCGCACAAGCTGGCGATCCTGGCGAGCGTCGCCTTCGGCCGGCCGGTCGATCTCGCCGGCGTCTACACCGAGGGCATCCGCCACGTTTCGCGGCTCGACATCGATTTCGCCGAGGAGCTCGGTTACCGCATCAAGCTATTGGGCATCGCCCGGCTGACCGATCACGGGCTGGAGCAGCGCGTCCACCCGTGCATGGTGCCGCGCAAGACCCCGATCGCCGCGGTCGAGGGCGTCTTCAACGCAGTTGTCGCCGAGGGCGATTTTGTTGGCCGAGTGGTGCTGGAAGGGCGCGGCGCCGGCGCGTTCCCGACCGCCTCCTCTGTCGCATCCGATCTGGTCGACATCGCCACCGGCCGCCATGTGCCGGCGTTCGGGGTCCCCGCCGCCTCGCTCAGCCAGCTGCCGGGCGGGGCGATGGAGGGGCATCAGGGCGCGTATTACATTCGACTGATGGTGGTCGACCAGCCCGGCGTGATCGCCGATGTCGCCGCGGCGCTGCGGGACGAGCACGTCTCGCTGGAATCGATGATCCAGCGCGGCCGCGCGCCGGGCGAGGCGGTTCCGGTGGTGCTGACGACCCATGACACGGTCGAGGCGGCGATGCGCCGCGCGATCGACCGGATCGCCGCTCTCGAGTCGGTGCTTGAGCCGCCGCGCATGATCCGCATCGAGGACTTCTAGAGCTTTTGGTGTCGCTGGGAGGAGGAGACCGTGGCCGAGAATTCCAGAATGGATCGCAATCTCGCGCTCGAGGCGGTTCGTGTCACCGAGGCGGCGGCGCTGTCGGCCTCGCGCCTGATGGGCCGCGGCGACGAGAAGGCGGCCGACCAGGCGGCGGTCGACGCAATGCGGCAGGCGCTGAACAGCCTCGCGATCGACGGCACGGTCGTGATCGGCGAAGGCGAGCGCGACGAGGCGCCGATGCTGTTTATCGGCGAAAAGGTCGGCTCCGGGCAGGGGCCCAAGATCGACATCGCGCTCGACCCGCTCGAAGGCACCACGATCACCGCCAAGGGCGGCGCCAACGCGCTCGCCGTTTTGGCGATGGCCGATGACGGCGGCTTTCTGAACGCGCCCGATGTCTACATGGAGAAGATCGCAGTCGGCGGCGGCCTGCCCAACGGGGTCGTCGATATCGACGCCTCCCCGGCCGAGAACCTGAAGAACCTGGCGAAGGCGAAGAAGTCCGACATCGCCGACCTCGTCGTGTGCATCCTCGACCGGCCGCGCCATGCCGAGCTGATCGCCGGGGTGCGCGAGGCCGGCGCGCGCATCATGCTGATCGGCGACGGCGATGTTAGCGGCGTCATCGCGACCTCTGACCCCGAGACCGGCATAGACATTTACATGGGATCAGGCGGTGCGCCGGAAGGCGTGCTCGCCGCGGCGGCGTTGCGCTGCATCGGCGGCCAGATGCAGGGACGCCTGCTGTTCCGCAACGATGACGAGCGCGGCCGCGCACACCGGCTCGGCATCACCGATCTGAACCGCAAATACGACCTCCTCGACATGGCGCATGGCGATGTCATGTTCGCCGCGACCGGCGTCACCAACGGCAGCATGCTGAAGGGCGTGCGTCGGTTCCCCGGCGGCGCCTTCACCCATTCTGTGGTGATGCGCTCCAAGACAGGCACGGTGCGCCGGGTCGAGGCCGATCACGACTTCACCCGCAAGCAGCCCTTCGCTCCACTCGGTCGCTAAGCTGCAATCGGGTCTTATGGTGACTTTTCGATGAGGCTCGATTCCGTAATGGAGATGGCCTATCCGCAAAAGGTCGCTCGCGACATCATTATTGGCATGGCGCGGCCGGTAAATCAGCACCTGGTCAAGCTAGTCGCTTTGATTTCTCCTCCGAGTTGCAGGCGCATTTCGAACGCGAATTGCGGAATTGGTTGGAAGAAATCCAAAGAATTCGGCTGAAGCCGACAACAGGGACAGGCTCTTTCAGGTTTTACTTCGACCCGCTGTTCGATTATCCGTTCGGCGGTGTCGAAGTGCAAAACATCCGGGCCCGGATGGACTTTATTTCCGGCGAATACGAGGGGGCCAAGCCAACCAAAACGCCGGAAGCGATGGCCCAATGGCTGAAGCAATTTCACACCGTTTTGTCGGAACGGTTGCATAACGGCGAAACGGTTCTGGACCTGATCCCGGAATAGCACCAAATCGCGGCGCGCATATCGGCGGGGAACCGATTCTCCGGGGCCCAACAAAACGGGCCGTTCTCTCAAACACGAAAGCCGGCTGCCGCCAATGCGCCAGCCATCACCCTGGACCTCCGCCACAGCCCCAGTGACGATGGCGCATGGACGGCGTGGGTTTAGGCGGGCCGGCCGCCACGTTACTCGGGGTCGAGCGCTCGGTTTGCGGCAAGCGCTGGCGCGAGCGCGCCGCCGATATCGGTGAAGCGGCGGCCATCGCGGCGCAGCATGGCCTCCCCGAGATCGTCGGCCGTTTACTTGCCCAGCGCGGCATCGGCGCCGCCGAGGCGCCGCTTTTTCTCGCCCCGCGCCTGCGCGAGCAGCTGCCCGACCCGGCGCATCTGCGCGACATGGCGCCGGCGGTCGAGCGGCTCGTGCGCGCGGTCCGCGATGGCGAGCCGATCGTCGTCTTTGGCGATTACGATGTCGACGGCGCCACCTCGGCGGCGCTGCTGTTCCGCTTCTTCGCGGCGGTCGGCGCCCGCGCCTCGGTCTATGTCCCGGATCGGCTGCGCGAGGGCTACGGCCCGAACGCGCCGGCGTTGCTGCGCCTCAGAGCCGAGGGAGCTGCGGTTGTCGTCACGGTTGATTGCGGCGCCACCGCGCACGAGCCGCTCGCCGCCGCGGCCGACACGGGTCTCGATGTGATTGTCGTCGATCATCACGTCACCGAGCCGTCGCTACCCCGCGCGCTGGCGTTGATCAACCCGAACCGGCTCGACGAAGAGAGCCCGCACGGCAATCTCGCCGCGGTCGGGGTAGCGTTTCTGCTGGTTGTCGCGCTGAACCGCGCCCTGCGCGAGGCCAGCTGGTATCGCGCACGTCCCGAGCCGGATCTGCTGCAATGGCTCGATCTGGTCGCGCTCGGCACGGTGTGCGATGTGGTGCCGCTAAACGGGCTCAATCGCGCGCTTGTAGCGCAAGGGATACGCGTCGCGCGGCGGATGGCAAACCCGGGCATTCGAGCTCTCGCCGCGGTCGCGTCTGCCAATGGCCCGATCGACGCCTACCAGCTCGGCTTTGTGCTAGGGCCGCGGGTCAACGCCGGCGGCCGGGTCGGCGGCGCCGACCTCGGCGCCCGTCTGCTTTCCACCGACGACCCGGTCCTCGCCACCGAGTTGGCGCAGCGCCTCGACGGCTACAACCAAGAGCGCCGCGAGATCGAGGCGCGGACGCTCGAAGCGGCGATCGAGCTTGTGGAAGCGGCGCCGCAATCCCCGGCCTTGGTGTTCGTCGCGGCCGAGGGCTGGCATCCCGGCGTCATCGGCATCGTCGCCGCGCGATTGAAGGAGCGCTACGAGCGGCCGGCCTGCGTCGTCGCCATCGCCGACGGCACGGGCAAGGGATCGGGCCGGTCGGTGCCAGGGTTGGCGCTCGGGCCTGCTGTGATCGCCGCGCGCCAGGCCGGCCTCCTGGTCAATGGCGGCGGCCACGCGATGGCGGCCGGCTTCACCGTCGCCGCCGACAAGATCGAGACATTGCGGGAGTTCCTCGCCGAGCGGCTGGGCGACGGCTTCGACCGCGCGCCGCCGGTACCGGAGCTGGCGATCGACGGTGCGCTGTCGGCCGCCGGCGCGCAGGCAGGGCTGATCGGCCATATCGACGCGCTGGCGCCGTTCGGCGCGGCCAATGCCGAGCCGCGTTTCGCCTTTCCCGGCGTGCGGGTGGCGCATGTGGAACCGGTTGGAACCGGACATCTGCGCTGCGCTCTCGCCGACGTGCTCGGTGAAGGCCGGCTGGCCGCGATCGCCTTCCGAGTTGCCGATAGCCCGCTCGGGCAATTTCTCGCCGCCGCGCGCGGGCGGGCGATCCACCTCGCCGGCCATCTGCGCCGCGACACCTACCGCGGCGGCGACGCGGTGCAGCTGATCATCGACGACGCCGCCCCGGCGGAGGGCTGAGGGCGCTGACTGGCGCAACGGCTCCATCGAGCCGATAATGAGGGCGAAGGCTTCACCTCCGGCGGAGGCAAGCATGAACGCGACCTATTCGCCCGGCGAACACGATCTTCTGCTGATCGTCGATGTGCAGAACGATTTCTGCCCCGGCGGCGCGCTTGCCGTGCCGCAAGGCGATGAGATCGTGCCGGTCGTCAACCGCCTGGCGCGGCGTTTCGCCCATGTTGTCATGACCCAGGACTGGCACCCGCCTGGGCATCGCTCCTTTGCCAGCGCCCATCCCGGCAGACAGCCCTTCGAGACGATTGAGTTTGAGTACGGCGGGCAAGCGCTATGGCCCGACCATTGCGTGCAAGGTACCGAAGGCGCCGAGTTCCATCCCGGCCTCGCCGTACCGCAGGTCGAGCTGATCATCCGCAAAGGCTACCGGCCCGGGATCGATTCCTATTCGGCATTTCGCGAAAACGACCGCCGTACTCCGACCGGCCTCGCCGGCTATTTGCGCGAACGCGGCTTCGAGCGGATCACGATTTGCGGTCTGGCGCTCGATTATTGCGTGTTCTTTTCCGCTGTCGATGCCCGCGAGGCCGGCTTCGAGGTCGCCGTCGCGCTCGACGCCTGCCGCGGCATCGATCTCGACGGCTCGCAGGGCCGCGCGCTCGCGACGATGCGCGAGACCGGCATCACACTGCGCGAGTCAATGCCGGCCTGAAAGGGCGCCGCCGGTTAGACGCGGCGCGGCAGGGCGCGGCGCTCGACCTGGAAATTCGGCGTCGCCCTGCGTCGTGCCGGCCGGACCACGACCTCGAAGTTGCGGCGCGGCGGCGGCTCGATCGCATCCACCTGCTCGCGCGCAATCGCGCTCTGCGCCATCCTGGGCTCCGCCGCCGCCGACGCTTCCGGCGCCTCCCGCGTCAGCATGCGGCGCACCGGCGGCCGTGGCGGCTGCCGCCGGGGCCCCGGCTTGGCGCCTGCCACCTTGGCCTTTTTTTCGCTCGCCTTAACGTTGAGCTTGCAGCCGTCGACCACGGTCCCGTCGAGGGCGGTGATCGCCTTTGTCGCGGCGCGCTCGGTGGCGATGTCGACAAAGCCGTAGCGCAGCCGCGCCCCGGTGTTCGGATCGCGCGCCACAGCCGCGCTCAGGACGATGCCGAACGGGTCGAAGGCTTCCGCCAGCCGCTCATCGGAGAAATCGGGCGGAAGATTCCCGACAAAGACATTGCCCTTGCTATTGCGTACCCACATCCACTCGCCTCTCGCGGCAACCCCTGCCGGCTTTTCGCCCTTCCAGCGTGGCCGCAAGGTGCGACGCCGGATCCACCCCGTCAACGGCGGCCTGTGCCGGCGCGCCGCAACGCTGCCTTGCAATTAGGACGGCGATCCGCCGGTCGCAATGCGACCCATTGCGCCACCATCCGCCGGCGGGCAGCATTGTGGAGAGAACAGGCGCGAGCCCCGATCGTCCCGTGCCAAACTTGGCTGGAGGTCCTAATGCCTGAGGTAAAGCCCGTCCCAGACGGCTATCCGAGCCTCACTCCGTATCTGATCGTCACCGACGGCGCTGCTGCGATTGCATTCTATCAGCGGGTTTTCGGCGCGAAGCTGCGCATGCGGCTCGATGGGCCGGGCGGCAAGATCGGCCATGCCGAATTGGAGATCGGCAACTCGCTGATCATGCTCGCCGACGAGCATCCCGCGATGGGTGCCCTGGCGCCGCTGACCATTGGCGGCACACCGGTCGGACTTCACATTTATGTCGAGGATGTCGATGCGGTCGCGGCCAAGGCGATTGCCGCCGGCGCCGCCGTGAAACGGCCCGTCGAGAACCAGTTCTACGGCGACCGGCTCGGCTCGATCGTCGACCCGTTCGGGCACCTCTGGCACATCTCGACCCATGTTGAGAATGTGTCACCCGAGGAGATCGGCCGGCGCGCCGCCGAAGCGATGAAGCCACGCGCCAAGGAGACCGGCGGATGATCCCGCGCGACCGCGCCCCCTATTCGGCGATTGTCGACCGCCCGCCGCTGAAATTGCCGGGCGGCGCGCGCATCGTGGTATGGCCGATCGTCAATCTCGAATTCTGGGACATTTCGCGGCCAATGGCGCGGCAGGTGTTGCCGGCGCCGACCGGCCAGGTGCTGCTGCCCGACGTGCCGAACTGGGCCTGGCACGAATACGGCATGCGGGTCGGCGTCTGGCGTTTCTTCGAGCTGTTCCGCCGGCTCCGCATCCGCCCAACGCTGTCGATCAACGCGCGGGTCTGCGAGGATTACGAGCGCGTCGCCCGCGCCGCGCACGAGGCGGGCTGGGAGTTCATGGGCCACGCCTATGAGCAGGGGCCGATGCATCTGATCGAGGATCAGAAGGCGATGATCGAGCGCTCGGTCGCGGTCATCGAGCGGTTTACCGGCAAGAAGCCGGTCGGCTGGCTCGGCCCCGGCCTGACGCAGACCTACGACACCCCGGAACTGCTCGCCGCCGCCGGCATCAAATACATCGGCGACTGGGTCTATGACGACGAACCGACCGAGATCCACACCGACAACGGTCCGCTCGTCACGCTGCCCTATACGGTCGAATTGAACGACATCCCGATGATGCTGGTGCAGCACCACGAGTCGGAATACTTCACCCGGCGCTGCATCGACACTTTCGAGCGGCTCTACAAGGAGGGCAAGGAGCGCGCCAAGATCATGGCGATCGCGATCCACCCCTACATCTCCGGTCAGCCGCACCGCATCAAATACCTGGAAGAAGTCTACGACCATATCGGCCGCCACGCCGGCGTGTTGTATTGGAACGGAGCCGAGATCCTCGACTGGTATTTGTCCGCGAAACCGGCTGGGTGATATCGCGGGAACTATAAACCGTCATCCCGGCGCAGGCCGGGACCCATCCTTCAGTCGCTGGTGCCTCTGACAAATGGATCCCGGCCTTCGCCGGGATGACGATACGAGGGAAGGACCGATCCGATGCTGCCCATTGAACGGCTGGATTATTCGCCGATCTCGCAGCGCAAGCCGCTCGTGCTGCCCGGCGGGGCGCGCCTGGCGCTGTGGGTCATCGTCAATGTCGAGGAATGGAACATCAAGGAGACGATGCCGCGCACCGTCTTGACCCCGCCGGCCGGCGGCGCGCCGATGCCCGACATCCCGAACTGGGCCTGGCACGAATACGGCAACCGGGTCGGGTTCTGGCGCATGCTCGAGGTGTTCGACGATTTCCGCATTCCCGCGGTCTTGGCGATCAACGGCTCGGCCATCGCCCGCTACCAGCCCATCGTCGAAGCCGCTCGCGCGCGCAACTGGGAATTCATTGGCCACGGCTTCAGCCAGAAAAACATGCAGAAGGTCGCGGACGAGCGCGACGTCATCCGCCGGACCTCGGCGGCGATCCGCGAGGCCACCGGCAAGAACCCGCGCGGCTGGCTCGGCCCCGGTCTGACCGAGACCTGGGAAACCCCGGACCTCCTGGCCGAAGAGGGATACGACTACGTCTGCGATTGGGTGCTCGACGACGAGCCGGTGGTGCTGAAAACGCGCGCCAAGCCGATCGTCAACCTCCCCTATACCCAGGAGTGCAACGATGTCGCGATGATGCTGATCCAGCATCACAAAGCCAGCGAATACCAGGACCGGGCCGTCGACCAGTTCGACCAACTCTACAGCGATGCGCGGCATTCGGCGCGGGTCATGGCCTTGGTCGTGCACCCCTACATCATGGGCGCGCCGCATCGGCTGAAATACGTCCGCGGCGCCCTCGCTCATATTCGCCGGCATGAGGGCGTGCTGTTCTGGACCGGCGAGCAGATCCTCGACTGGTACCTGGCGCAGCGCCGCTGAGGTTCGCGAACCGCCGCTATTCTCCCTCTCCCCGCTTGCGGGGAGAAGGCCGGGGTGAGGGGCCTTTATGGGTTCGGGCTTGCGGCGCCGCAGAAAATATTGATTGCGTACTTGACTATTTAGCAACGCGTTATATCTCAAGCAACACACGACCGGTGCGGAAAGAGGCTTGCTGTGGGCGGCAGGGGAGAAACTCGGTTCGCCGGGGGCGGAACGAAACCGATAAATGGCAAAGCTTATTGTTGTATTTCTGTCTCTGATATTTGCTGTTATGCCACTTTCTGCCGGCGATATCCCGCTGTTTCGCTGCTGCTATCCCGCTGTTATGTCGCTGTTTTCCGCTCGAGTTTAGCGGGAATATGCAAGCATAAACAATAGATTAGGTTCCGGAAAAGGGAAGACTGAAATTTGGACCGGCGAAAACGTCTCGCGCCTGGAACGCGGGACATGGCGGAAACCTGCGGTACGGGGCGATCTGCTCCAGCGTCCCGCAGACCGCTGCCACCGCGAACGGCATCGCGGTCGCGCATGCTGTCCGCTATCGTCGCGCCGCTTATGGCGCTGCTGGTGGCGGTGGCGGCACCTGCAGCGGCCGCGGAGGGGAACATGTGCGTCGAGAACGCGACGATCGCCGAATTGCAGCAGGCGCTTACCGAAGGCCGCACCACCGCGAGCGCGCTGACCCGCGCCTATCTCGCCCGGATCGAGGCCTACGACCGCGCCGGGCAGCAGCTTAATTCGGTGCGCGAGGTCAACCCCGAGGCACTTGCGCTCGCCGCCAAGGCGGATGGGGTAAAGCCGACCCCTGCGCAACCGCTCGCCGGCATTCCGATCCTCGTCAAGGACAACATCGCCACCGGCGACCAGCAGCACACCACCGCCGGCTCGCTCGCGCTGGCCGAGGCACGCGCGAAACGAGACGCGCCGCTCGTCGCCCGGCTGCGCGCCGCTGGTGCGGTGATTCTCGGCAAGGCCAATCTGACCGAATTCGCCAACATCCTCGCGATCGACATGCCGTCGGGCTACAGCTCGCTCGGCGGCCAGGTCCGCAACCCGTACGCCCCCACGGTCGACGGGAAAGGCGTGCCGATCGTGTCGCCCGGCGGGTCGAGCTCGGGTTCGGCGGTCGCGGTCGCGGCCGGTCTGGCCGCGGCCGCGATCGGCACCGAGACCTCGGGCTCGCTGCTCAACCCGGCGTCGCAGAACGGGCTCGTGACCGTAAAACCGACCGTCGGGCTGGTCAGCCGCGCCGGCATCCTGCCGATCGCCCACACTCAGGATACCGCGGGCCCCTTGACCCGTACGGTGCGCGACGCCGCGATCCTGTTGAACGTGCTCGCCGCCAAGGACCCGCAGGACCCAGCGACCGCCGACCTGCAGCGGCCCGACGATTACACGAGCTCTCTGGACGCGGACGGGCTGAAGGGCGCGCGCATCGGCGTGCCCAGCGACCCCGCCGACCCGGCCAACGATGTCTATTACGGCAAACTCGGGCCGCGCGCGACCGCGGCGATGGGCGAGGTCGTCGCCGCGCTGGAGGCGCAGGGCGCGACGATCGTCCGCGCCAACATCCCGACCGAGGGCTGGATCGGCGGGCCCGGGACCGACATGGCGATCCTCAACCGCAATCCCGAGAGCAAGACCCGCAACGAGCCAGCGCGGCGGTCGATCGTCTTCGTCTACGAGCTGAAGCACGACCTCGACGCCTATCTGGCCGAATGGTTGGCCGGGACCGAGATGCGCACGATCGCCGACATCATCGCCTTCAACGAGGCGCATGCCGACAAGGCGCTGCGCTTCGGCCAGGACATCTTTCTCGCCGCCGCGGCGACAAAGGGCGATCTCTCCGAGCCGGAATACGCCGCGGCGCGCGCCTCGGATCTGCGCGCCAGCCGGGGGCAGGGGCTCGACGCCTATATGGACCGCCACCGGCTCGACGCGGTGCTGTTCCCCGGCACTGCCGGCGCGGCGATCGCCGCCAAGGCGGGTTATCCCAGCGTCCAGGTGCCGGCCGGTTTCGTCAGCGGCGTCAACGGCAAGGACACGCCCGATTACCCGCTTGGCGCGACCTTCGCCGGCCGCGCCTGGAGCGAGCCGACGCTGCTGCGCCTTGCCTACGCCTTCGAACAAGCGACAAAAGCGCGCCGCCCGCCGCCGGACCTGCCCGCGCTCGCTGGCGGCTGCACTCCGTGACGCGGCCACAAAAGACGCGCCACGGCGGGTATGCCGGCACCCGATGGCGCGTACATGTTCCGATCCAGTTGCGATCTGCTGCGTCCGGTTGCCTTATTTTGCCGAATGATCAACTTGGTGCTGCCGTAAAGGTCGCGTAAAGAATATGTACGCCATCCGGCAATTCCGCGGAGCAGCTTTGGGGGAAGCAAGTCCGTGAACGGGTTCATCAGCAACGCGCTAACCAAAATCGCCCGGTTCGCCGTCAGCAAGGCCGCGGCGTTCTCCTACGCCGTGGCGGTCGGCGTCGCCGGCAATCTGGTGTTCCATTTCGTCCAGCCGCAGGTGCCGATACCCTCGATTTTGGCGCCCGAGGCGTCCCAGCCCAGCGACAAGCACCCGAACACGCCCGCCGCGACTGCAGTCATCGGGCCGAAGCCGGCGGTAGCGACGATCCCAGAGCCGGTGAGTCCCGCCCCGTCTGCTGTCGTCTGGACGCCGCCTCCGGCACCACCACCGAAGCCGGCCGCGCAGCTGCCGGACCGGCCAACGGCCAGCCTGCCGGATCCCGCCCCGCTGCCGTCGCCAACCTGGAAGCCACTGCAGCTGCCCAGCGTCCCGCCTGTTCCGGCACCGAGTGAAGCCGCGCTAAAACCGATCGTGCCAGCGAGCGCCGAATCGGCTGCCCCCGGATCAGCGTCCGTCGCGGTGCTCCCGCCGCTCGCGCCGGCGATCGAGGTGGCGACGCCGCCGATGCCGCCGGAATCGCCTGCGCCGAAGATCGTGGCGCTGCCCCCTCCCCCGCCAGCCGCGGCTGAGCCGCCGCGCGGCTCGCTGGAATTCAGCGATTTGTGGCACCCGTACCGGGCTGTCAAGAAGGGGCTCAATTGGGCGGGCGATCAGCTTCCCGTCATCGGCGAGGATCATGCCGAGGCACGGCCTCCCGTATCACCACCGCCGGCCGTGCCGGCGCCGATTCCCGCCGCCACTGCGGCCTCGACCCCGCCGGCAACCAAGCACGGCATGGCGGCGGAGCCGATACCGCTGCTGCCGACCAAGATAACGCCAGAGCTGGCCGACGTTCCCGGTTCGGCGCCGAAGCCCGTGGCGCCCGGGCCCGGCAGCGGCGGACTCTACTAGCGCGCGAGCTTTTGATTTAATTGACGAAAGCCGGACGCTGCGGCATATCCGGCGCCATGGTCGAACGGTCGACAATCGCGAAGACCTATCGCGACAATGCCGCCCGCTGTCGTCGCCTCGCGCACCAAACCACCGACCGCCAGATTGCCGAGCGGCTGCTGGAGCTGGCGGCGGAATTGGAAGAGCACGCCGAGCAGGCTGAGAGAGACGAGACAGAAGACTGAGGAGCTGATCCGTCGCTATCTACCCGATCACGCCCGCTTCGCGCAAAGCGGCGATCTCGATCTCGCCGTAGCCGGCCTCGCGCAACACCTGTTCGCTGTGCTCGCCCAGATTTGGAGCGCGGCGCGGCCGCACCTTCTCCTGGCCGGCGATCGCGAACGGGCTGTCGATCGTCGTCAGGTCGGTATCGACAAACGGGACAAGGCAGCCCGCCGCGAGCACCTGTTCGTCCTGACAGACATCCGCGGGCTCGGCGACGATGCCGAAGACCAGTCCGGCGGCGTCGAGCCGACGGCGCCACTCATTGAGGTCTCGGGTGGCGAAGATCTGATCGAGGATGCCGACCAACTCACGGACATGCTGCTCGCGCAGCAATGTCGTCGCAAATCGCGCTTCCTCCAGCGCCGGATCTTGCAGGCACGCCTTGAACTTGTCCCAACGCCACTCGTCCGAGGCGATCGACAACAAGAGCCAGCGGCCGTCGCCGCAGCAATAGTGGATGCGCAGCGCGTTGACCGCCGCCTCGCGCGGCGGCTGCGGCACCACATTGTCGCCGCACAAGGCGGCCTGGATCGAACAGCCATTGGCCCAGAGGCCGTTCGCCAACAGCGACGAGCTGACGTAATTGCCCCTGCCGGTGCGCTCGCGCTGATAGAGCGCAGTGACGATCGCGCCATAGGTACCCATGGCCGAGGGATGATCGCCCATGCCCGGCAGCGAGCGCGCCGGCGCGACCGCTTCCCCGGCGCGCACCAGATGCATCAGGCCGGTTCGCGCCCACCATGCCGTCGCGTCGAAACCGGGCTTGTCGGCCTCGGGCCCGGTCTCGCCATAGCCGGTGAACGAGGCGTAGATCAGCCGCTGGTTCAGCGGCGCCAGATCATCGTAGGCGATGCCAAGCCGCCGGCGCACCGGCGGCGGGTAATTGGTGATGAAGACGTCCGCGCCCCTGACCAGCCGGTACAGCACGGCGCGGCCTGCTTCGGCGCGCAGGTCGAGCGCGAGGCTCTTCTTGTTGCGGCTGTCGAGGATGAAGCCCGGATTGAGCGGCTTGCCCGGCACCGGCACGGCGCGGCGACGATAGGCGTCGCCGGCGCCGGGCGGCTCGATCTTGACCACTTCGGCGCCGAAATCCGACATCACCGTCGCCGCCGCCGGCCCGGCGATGTAGCTGGCGCAGTCGATGACCTTGAGCCCGTCGAAGATACGTTCCGTCACTGCCAGACCCCTCTGTCACACGGCGAGGCGGTAGACGTCGCCGTCGCGGACGATATGGCCGGCGGTGGCGCCGGCGAAATGCGTGCCGATCACCAATACCGGGCGCTCGGACAAATCCTTCAGCATGCGCTCGCGGGTCCGGCGCGCCTGATGCGGATCGCTGTCGGCGGTCGATGACCAGTCGGGGCGCGCGATCTGGCAAGGGTGGTGCATGAAATCGCCGGTGATCAGCGCCTCTTCGCCCGCCGATCGGATGCGGACACTGACATGTCCCGGCGTATGTCCGATCGTCGGCACAAGGCTGATCTCGTCGCAGACCCGGTGATCGTTCTCGACCAGATCGACGAGCCCGGCTTCGTGCACCGGCTTCACCGAGTCGGCGAAGATGGCTGCCATGTCGTCGCGCTCGCGCTGGCTCTGCCAATGCGCGAACTCGATGCGGCCCATCAAATAGCGCGCCTTGGGAAAGGTCGGAACCCAAGTCTTAGTCCCATTGGTGCCATCAACCAGCATCGTATTCCAGCCGACATGATCGACGTGAAGATGCGTGCACAGCACCGTGTCGATCGACTCGCGCGGATATCCGGCGGCGGCGAGATCGGCGAGGAATGGGCCCTGCAGATTGTTCCAGGTCGGGATCCGCCGGTTTTGCTTATCGTTCCCGAGGCAGGTATCGACGACGATGCGGCGATCCGGGGTTTCGACGACGAGCGCATGGATGCTCATCTTCAGCCGTCCGCGCTCGTCGGCGAAATGCGGCTGCAGCCAGCCGATCGGCAGGATCTCCTCATAGGTCGCCTGCGGCAGGATGAACCGGCTGCCGCCGGTCACCTCCAGCTCGACAATCTTGGTCACGGTGACCCTGCCGATCCGCCATCTCTGCATTGCCCGCCCTCGCGCTCCCGTCACCTATGGCAAAAGCTTACCGGGGCCGCGGGCGGGTGCGCCATAATCATCGGAAGCGGCCGGGGGGTTAAGCCATGCCGTTCGAGTTCTCGGTCAGCGATATCATCCCGGCGCCGCCGCAGGCGATCTATGAGGCGTGGCTCGACAGCCAGGGACACGCGGACATCACCGGCGGGCAGCCGGCGCATATCTTGTCTGTGCCGGGGGCCGCGTTCACGGTTTGGAACGGCTACATCACCGGTCGCAACCTGAAACTCGAACCGGGGCGCCGGATCGTCCAATCCTGGCGCACCACCAAATTCGCCGCGACTGACCCCGACTCGCAGATCGAGGTCGTGCTGGAGCCGGTCGCCGGCGGTACCCGGGTGACCGTGCACCATCGGAATGTGCCGACCGGTCACACCAGCTATCGCGATGGCGGCTGGCAGAACTCGT
The DNA here is from genome assembly GCA_036008175.1 of Allostellaceae bacterium. Classification (GTDB taxonomy): domain Bacteria; phylum Pseudomonadota; class Alphaproteobacteria; order ATCC43930; family CGMCC-115725; genus DATARH01. Next base: position 4,995 of record DASYOB010000152.1, on the reverse strand, counting down.
ATTTCGAGCCGATGAAGCGGCATTTCGCGAGATCGTGACCGGCGGGCTGTGGCGGGTTAGCATCCCTGCTGTCTGGAGGGAGGAGCCCGCGATGAAAGCCGCCGTCCTGCACGAGCCGAACCAGCCGCTGACGATCGAGGACGTTGCTGTCGAGAAACCGAAGGCTCGCGAGGTCTTGCTGCGCACCGCGTTCGCCGGGCTCTGCCACAGCGACCTGCATTTCATCGAGGGGCTCTATCCGACGCCGGTCCCTGTCGTGCTCGGTCATGAATCCTCGGCCGTCGTCGAGGCGGTCGGCGACGGTGTGAGCTACGTCAAGCCGGGCGACCACGTCATCACCTGCCTGTCGGTGTTCTGCGGGACCTGCCCGCAATGCCTGACCGGCCACCCGAACCTGTGCGAGAACACCGACGTCAAGATGATGCCCGGCCAGGCCCGCCGAATGACCTGGAAGGGCCAGCAGATGAACCAGGCCTTCAACCTGTCATCGTTCGGCGAGCAGATGCTGGTGCACGAAAATTCGATGGTGAAGATCGACGACGACATCCCGCTCGACCGCGCCGCCCTCGTTGGCTGCGGCGTTATGACCGGGGTCGGTGCGGTGTTCAACGCCGCCAAGGTCGCGCCCGGCGCGACGGTCGCGGTGATCGGCTGCGGTGGGGTCGGGCTATCGGCGGTCAATGGCGCGGCGCTCGCCGGCGCCGAGCGGATCATCGCGATCGACCGGGTGCAGTCGAAGCTCGATATCGCTCGCGAGCTCGGCGCCACCGACACGATCAACGCCAGCAATCTCGACGCGGTCGAACGGGTGCGCGAGATGACCAAGGGCGGCGTGCATTACTCGTTCGAGGCGCTAGGCACCAAGACCACCGCCGAGCAGGCCTTTCAGATGCTGCGACCGGGCGGGACCGCGACGATCATCGGCATGGTGCCGTTCGGCATGAAGATCGAGCTGCACGGCTTCGATTTCCTGCGCGACCGCAAGATCCAGGGCACCTCAATGGGCGGCAACCGGTTCCGGGTCGACATGCCGCGGCTGTTGTCGCTATGGCGGCAGGGCCGGCTGAAGCTGGATCACCTGATCTCGGGCAGGATCAAGCTCGCCGAGATCAACGAAGGCTTCGCCGCGCTCAAATCCGCGGCACCGGTGCGTCAGCTGATCGACTTCGCCGCCTGACGCGCGGCTGTCCCGGCGATCAGCCGCTTGGTATCGCGGCCTGATGTCGCTGACCGGAGCATTGTCTTGGCAAAGGTGCGCACCGGCTGCCTGCGCACGAGCAGGGTGGCCACCGTGCTCGTCATCAGCACAGCGAGGATCGGGCCGGCGCCGGCCTCGACCAGCTCGGTTCCGATCCCGACCGCCAGGGGCACGCCGAAGATCAGGATCACCGGACTGACCAATACGGCGCAAAAGGCGAGGAACCACACCACGCAATGTCCAAAAATCTTCATATCCGCACCCGGCCGAAACGGTCCGGGTATATTCTGGCGCGATTGCGTTAAGGTATCGTTTCACTCGCCTTCGTCGGTTTGAGGTTCTTCTTTACGCCAGCACTTTCTCCACCGTGATCGGCAGGTCGCGCACGCGGATGCCGGTCGCGTGGTAAACGGCATTGGCGACCGCCGCCGCGGCGCCTACCATCGGCAGTTCGCTAAATCCTTTGACCCCCGCCGGATTTATCAACCCGTCCTGCTCCTCAACGAAGAGGGGGTCGGCTAAAGGCCGAGGTAGAATTTCCGCACCAGTTCGTTGTTGTTGAGCTCATCGGTGTTGCGCCCCTCGAAGGCGATATGGCCGTGGACGATAACATAGCCGCGATCGGCGATGCGCACCGCCTGGTTGAAGTTCTGCTCGGCCATCAGCACGGTCAGCGAAAACCGCTCCTTCAGCTCCTTGATTTTGTCGATCGTGCGGCTGACCAGGATCGGCGCCAGCCCGACCGAGGGCTCGTCGATCAGCAGGATGCGGGGCGCCGACATCAGCGCGCGCGCCAGCGCCAGCATCTGCTGCTCGCCGCCCGAGAGACTGCCGGCGAGCTGTCGACGCCGCTCGCGCAGCCGCGGGAAGGTCTCGTAGGAAGATTCGAGGTTGCGGTCCATCGCGCTGCGCGCGGTCGGCCGGAACGCGCCGAGCAGCAGGTTTTCCTCGACATTCAACTTCGGAAACAGGCGCCGCCCTTCAGGCACCAGGGTGATGCCGAGATCGACGATTTCTTCGGTTGAGCGACCGACGAGATCGTACCGCTCGCCCTCGATCTCGGCGACGATGCTGCCGGAGCTCGGTCGCACCATCCCCATCACGCATTTCATCAGCGTGCTCTTGCCGTTGCCATTGGTGCCGAGCAGGGTCACCGTCTCGGCATTTGATACCGACAGCGAGATGTCTTCGAGCACGCGCACCGAGCCGTAGCCGGCGTTGAGACCGGTGATCGACAGGCTATTCCCCAAGGTAGGCCCTTTCGACCTCCGGGTTGCGCACGACCTCCTGCGGTGCCCCGTCGGCGATCTTCTGGCCGGCCACAAGCACGACGAGGCGGGTCGAAAAGCTCATGACCGCGCGCATGATGTGCTCGATCAGCACGATCGTGATGCCCTGCTCGTTGAGCCGGAACAGCACGGCGAGAATTTCCTCGATCTCGGAGGGTGAGAGGCCCGCCATGGCCTCGTCGGCGAACAGCAGGCGCGGCTCGGTGGCAACAGCGCGAGCGAGTTCGAGCTTGCGCATCTCGACCTGGGTCAGGTCGCGCGGCAGGCGCCGCGCCTTGTCGCCGAGCCCGACTTCGTGTAGCAGCTCGCGGCAGCGCGCTTCCACCTGCTCGTCCGACAGGCGATGCCCCGGCCGGGCATTGACCGTGTACAGCAACGGCACGCGAATATTGTCGGTCAGGTTCAGCGTGTGGAACGGTTTCGGCAGCTGGAAGCTGCGGGCGAGGCCGAGCCGGGTGCGCTCGTGCGCGATCAGCCCATCAAGCGGGTGTCCATCGAACAGGATCCTGCCAGTTTCGTTGCGCAGGGTGCCGCAGAGGCAATTGACCAGCGTGCTCTTGCCGGAGCCGTTTGGGCCGATCAGGCCCAGCCGCTCGCCGCGAGCGATTATCAAATCGATGCTCTCGAGCGCAACGAAGCCGCCGAAGCGCTTGCCGACGCCGCTGACTTCTAGAATGGGCGCTGGCGTCACGCCGCCCGCGCCGCTTGCGGCTGTGTTTGCATCCGTGCTCCTCGCGCCCGACGACGCGCTTGCACCAACCCGACAATGCCGTTCGGGGCGATGATCACGAAGCCGATCAGCAGCAAGCCCACGATCAGCAGGTTGAGGGCCGAGGATATCGTGACGGTCGCGAGTTGCTGGATGGTACCGAGCAGAATCGCGCCGATTACCGGCCCGATCCAGCTGGTCATGCCGCCGATCACCGGCATCGCGACACTGTTGACGGCGTAGGCGAGATTGAAGCTGGATGTCGGGTCGAGATACGTCACGTAATACGGCAGCGGCGCCCCGGCCATGCCCATCAGCGCGCCGGACAGCGTCGTCGCGATCAGCTTCAGCCGAAGGGTCGGCACACCGCCTGCTTCGGCCGCCAGTTCGTCGTCGCGGATCGCGGCAAAGCCGAGCCCGAGCCGTGAGCGCTCGATCGTGCGGGCGATGCCGACCGAGATCACCGCCAGCACCATCATCAGCGTGTAGAGGTATTGGATGTAGCCGCCGCCAAGCGGCGCCAGCGCCGGGCGGATGATGTAGATGCCCCGGGAGCCGCCGACGTAGTCCCAGTTGACGATCAAGGTCTGCACGACAATCGCCAAGGCCAGCGTCGCGATCGCGAAAAACACCCCGCGCAGCCGTAATGTCAGGTATCCGGTCCCGAGCCCGACGGTGCCGGAGACGATACCTCCGACGACGATCATGATCGGCAGCGGTATCTGCGGGATCGTCAGGTCGAAGCTGCCGTGCAGCAGCGTCGGCATCTTGTGCAATACGACCGAACTGTAGGCGCCGAGCGCAAAGAACGCGCCGGTGCCGAAATTGGTGTAGCCGGTATAGCCGCCGAGGATGTTCCACGCCTCCGACAGCACGATGTATTGCAGCACGACATAGCCGGCGAAATAGAAATACTCGTTCGTCATGAAGGTGCGGGTCAGCACGATGAAAGCGATGCCGACCGCGACGATGCAGAGCCAGAAGGCGGGCGCGCGCATCGCTAGCGCCCCATCAGTCCGGCGGGGCGTACCGCCAGCGCGATCAAGAGAAAGCCGAACGACACCGCCGGCGCCCAGGAGGGGCCGTAAAACGTTGCGGTGAGGCTCTCGACGACGCCCAATAGCATCGCCGCCACCAGCATCCCCGGTATGCTGGTCATGCCGCCGAGCACGCAGATCGCAAAGATGCGGCCGATATAGTCGCGGCCGATCGATGGCTCGACCGGCTGGATGATGATGAGGAACGAGCCGGCGACGGCGCAGGTCGCGATCGAGATGCCGAAAGCGATCTGCTTGATCTTGACCGGGCTCGCCGCCATCAGCTGCAGCGCCAGCCCGTCTTGCGAAACGGCGAGGATCGCCCGGCCGATAAAGCTGCGGGTCAGATAGAGCTGCAGCAGCCCGACCATGATCAGCGAGAACACGCAGGGGATCAGCATCCGGTACGGCAACTCGACGACGCCGATATGGATGCTCGGGCCGATATAGCTCGCTTCGACAAAGCGGTAGTCGACGCCGAAGATCAGCACCAGCGAGACTTCGCCAACGAACAGGAGGCCGAAAAAGAACGCGAGGCCTTGGATCGCCTGATCGCCGCGCTTCTCGAAGGCGTAGTAGTAGAGGCGGTAGACCAGCATCCCCAGTACGAAAAACGCGGGGGTCATAAGGACCCCAGTCACGATCGGGTCGAGGCCGAAATAGAGGTTGGTCATATAGGCGGCGTAGCAGCCCAGGAGGATAAAGGCGGGCTGCGCGATATTGGCGATGTCGAGCATGCCGAAGGCGATCGTGATGCCCACA
>DASYOB010000151.1:0-38763 GCA_036008175.1 Allostellaceae bacterium | reverse complement strand
AACGTCGCCGGCCATTGCGAGGCATGTGTCGCGTTCCGCCAGCCCGAGCGATGGGCAGCGATGTAGGCTTCGGCGCAATCGGCGAAGGTCATTTGCTTTGCCGCTGCCGCCTTCTCCGCTGCCCGCTGGCCGTGTTTCCGGTCGAGCGGATCAACGCCGCGGAAAAGGAGTTCCCTGCACTCGTTGGCCGTCCTGCGTGCGTCGGCGAGCCCCACGAACGGGTAAGGACCGAGGCCCATATCGCGACGCCGGCCGTAGCGCTGATATCGAAAGATCCAGCTACGCGAGCCCGTCGCTGTCACCTGCAAATAGAGCTTGCCGCCGTCGGCATGGTAGCCGGCCGCAAGCCGCTCGATGCCCTTCGCCGTTAACCCTTGGTTGCGCTGTGCCATCGCCTGTTCTCCCGAGTGTCCGCGATGATGGGTAAGCCGATCAGACCAAATCTGACCCCACAGCTACCCATCAAAACGGGTGAGATGTATTGACATATCGTGAAACAGCTTGCAACAGCGATCTTGCCAAAGCCCCTAGGATCGCTTGGTTTTCTGGCACGCTACGATACAGCGTGAAACACCCGCCCCTCGGCACACGAGTCCGCGAACACGTTTCTTACGGTCAGGTCATCGGCCAGCGGCGATATTGCTGGTCGAGCGATCCTTTGCGCCATTTATTCCTTCCCTCCAGGACGCGGCCCGTTTGCGCCGGCTTGGCGCTTATTACATTCACAAAATTATTGACCAAGATTGTGTGACTAACGGGTTAAATTTGCCGACTCAATAGTCTGGCCGATACTACGCTTTATTGTGTAGTATTCGTCCGATCTCAAAAGTCGCCGCGGAGTCCTAGGCGGATCGACCGAGAGAGGACGGTTGCCGCGCGGTGGCGGCCCCGGATGATGGGCGGTTGAGCTATCCTTTTGGCCGCGCCGCGAGCCGGTTCTCGTGCACTTGCAGGTGGCAATAGGCGGCGCGCAACAGCGGTGTGTCGATCCCGAAATCGCGGGCACGTCGTAGCATATCGCCGAGGATCGCGTCGGCTTCGGTGCGCCGCCCGGCCTCGAGGTCCTGACGCATCGAGGCGCTGTTAATGCCGCCGCGCTCGGTCAAGATTGCCCGCACCCGCTCGCGGCTCTGCGGTCGCGGCGGATAGCCCGCCGCCTCGGCGACGCGCTGGCATTCGGCGAGCGCGTCGAGCATCAGCGCCTCGCCGTCCTGGCTCGCGATGATCTCGCCGACATTGCCGCGCATCAGGCAATTCATGCCAGCCATCGCGCTGATGAACACGAATTTCTCCCACATCTCGAGCATGATCTGGTCGTTCGCCGGGGCGCTGACTGGGGTATTTGCGAACAGCTGTTCGATCGCTTTCGCGCGCTCAGTGATCTCGCCCTGACGCTCGCCGAAGGCGATGCCGGAGAGCCGGTTGACGTGGCGGATACTGCCGTCCGGTTGCAACACGGCGCCGACATAGGCTACGCCGCCGAGCACCCGTTCCGGACCGAACGCCTTGTCGAGCCGATCGAGGTGCATGAGGCCGTTGAGCAGCGGCAACACCGCGGTCCCGGCGCCGACCCCTGGACGGATAGCGGCGATTGCCGCGTCGAGGTCGTAATGCTTTGCGGTCAAGAGTACCAGATCATAGGGGCCGCCGACCCGGTCCGCTGTCGCGACCTTGATTGGCACCTGAAAGGCACCGAGCGGGCTTTCGACCTTGAGCCCATGCTCAGCGAGCACCGCGGCGCGCGGGCCGCGCACCAGAAAGGTGATGTCCTTCCCGGCCTCGGCGAGGCGCCCGCCGAAATAGCCGCCGACCGCCCCGGCCCCGAGCACGAGTATCCGCATGCGGTTCTCCTCAGCCGATGGTCAGGAGGATCTTGCCGATATGCGCGCCCGATTCCATCAGCCGGTGTGCCTCGGCCGCCTCGGCGAGCGGGAAGGTGCGGTCGATGATCGGCCGTATCTGTTTCGCTTCGATCAGCGGCCAGACCTTCTCGCGCAATGCCGAGGCAATCGCTGCCTTGTCGGCAACTGGGCGCGGCCGCAGGGTAGAGCCCGTGATCGTCTGCCGACGCACCATCAGATGCACGAGGTCGAGCGTTACCTTGCTGCCCTGAAGGAACGCGATCTGCACCAACCTTCCCTCGACCGCGAGCGAGCGCAAATTCTTTTCGACATAGGGGCCACCGACCATGTCGAGGATCACGTCGACGCCGCGGCCCAGGGTCGCTTCCTTGATGACGGCCGTGAAATCCTCCCGGCGGTAATCGATCGCCCGTTCGGCGCCGAGCTCATGGCAGACCGCGCATTTCTCCGGGCTGCCGGCGGTGGCAAAAACGCGGGCGCCGCAGGCGCGTGCAAGCTGGATCGCGGTGGTGCCGATGCCGCTTGACCCGCCGTGCACGAGGAAGCTCTCGCCGGCCCGGAGCCGGGCGCGATCGAAGACATTGCTCCAGACCGTGAAGAAGGTTTCCGGCAGCCCGGCCGCTTCGATGAGCGAGAGCCCTTTCGGCACCGGCAGGCATTGCGGCGCCGGTGCGAGGCAATATTCGGCATAGCCGCCGCCGGCGACGAGAGCACACACTGCGTCGTCGCCCTCGCGCCACTCACTCACTTCCGAGCCAACAACGGCGATCGTGCCGGCGACTTCGAGCCCGAGCACCGGCGAGGCACCGGGCGGCGGCGGGTAGCTGCCCATGCGCTGCAGGACGTCTGGCCGATTGATCCCGGCCGCTGCGACGCGGATCAGCACATCCTGCGGTCCCGGCCGCGGCACCGGGCCGGTGGCCAGGGTCAGCACCTCGGGGCCGCCCGGCGCGGCCATGTCGATAAAGCGTATCGATTGAGGCAGCGGACCGGCCACAGATCCTGTCCCGGGGTTGGAGCGTCAGCGCGCCGCGGTGCGGCCGCTTACCAGCGCGAGGCCGCGCAGCACGTCCTCCGCTTCGCTCAGTTGCTCGTCGCTGGTCGTGCCGATATCGCCCGACGCGACCGTCGGCTGATCGCCCTTCGGTGGGGTCGCCGTGGTGTTCGTCGCTTTCTCCTGCGCGGCCTTATCGGGCTCGCCGGGCGCAGCCGGCGGGGTGGCGGCCGAACTCTTGTCGTCGGGGTTCTTCAAGGCGCCGCGCAAATCGGCTTCGCGACGGCGATCGGCTTGCGAAACCTTCTCCAGCTTCAGCGGGGAGACGGTCAGGTCGGGGTCGAGCCCCTTGCCCTGGATCGCCCGGCCGCTCGGCGTCAGGTATCGAGCCGTGGTCAGCTTGATCGCGCCGTTGCCATTGAGCGGGAGGATCGTCTCGATCGCGCTCTCGCCATAGGTCTTGGTGCCGAGCAGCACGGCGCGCTTGTTGTCCTGCAGCGCCCCGGCGACAAGCTCGGCCTCGCGTGCAGTGCCGCCATTGACCAATGCGACGATGGGCAGCCCATTGGCGACGTCGCCGGGCGTCGCAGCAATGTGCTTGGCATTGTCGGATTTGCGGCTTTTGACCACTGCGATGTCGCCCTTGTCGATAAACGCGTCAGCCGCTGCGACCGCCGCGTCGAAGCTGCCGCCCGGATTGTTGCGGAGATCGACGATGAAGCCGATCAGCTTGTTGCCGGCTTGTTGCCGCACGTGGTTGACCGCGTCGGCAAGCGTCTTCGCGGTCTGATCGTCGAAACCGGCGATGCGGACATAACCGATGTCGCCGCTTTCGAGGCGGCCGGTGACGGTCGGCAGTTTGACATTAGCGCGCTTGACCTTGATCTCGATCGGGGCGCCGGTACCGCGGCGCAGCATCAGGGCCATTTCGCTATCCGCAGGACCGCGCAGCTTCTGCTCGATCTCCGGCAGGGTCAGGTCGTAGGTCGGTTCTTTGTCGATCGTGAAGATGATGTCGCCGGGCTTTATGTCCGCCGATGCCGCGGGTGACCCATCGCGGGGCGAGACGACCTTCAGCTGGCTGTTGTCGAGGGTCACTACGAGCCCGGGTGACGCGCTCTCATCCGTCGTCGGGTTCTGCAGCGCCTTGTACTCGGCTTCATTCATATAGACCGAATGCGGGTCGAGCCCGGACAGCATTCCCGAGATCGCCGTCTGGATCAGCTTGTCGTCAGCGACCGGCTCGACCGCGTCCTGGCGGATGCGCTCGAAGGCCTCGCCGAACAGATTGAGCTGGTCGTAAACGCCGCTGTTGCCGCTCTTGGCCTGCGGAAGTGCCGCAGCCGGCGCCAAAAACGCTACCACGGCGGCCGAAACTACCCATTTACGCATAATAATCGCTCTCCAAAAGGCGCCCGCACACTATCGAAGTTGGCTGCGATTACAATCCTCTCGCACGGCAAAATCGTGGCGATGCGCGGATACGGGCGCACCTGAGCCGGCCGAGCGTGATCGCAAAAAGGCGAGGGCTACTCCGCGGCTGCGCTGGTCGGGCTGGCCTCGGGCAGCATGCCGAGCGCGCGCTTGTACAAGTCGAGCAGCGTCTCCTGCTCATCGAGGTCATCCTTGTCTATGCGTCGGATGCGGACAATCTGCCGCATGGTCTTGATGTCGAAGCCGGTGCCCTTGGCCTCGGCGTAGACTTCCTTGATGTCGGCGCTCAAGGTGCGCCGTTCCTCTTCCAGCCGCTCGATGCGTTCGATGAAAGAGCGCAGCCGATCGCCGGCAATCCCCCCGATATCCGCCATAATCCCCCCGGTCTGCGTGTCAGTGTTTCGGATTTGCTTCGGCGAAGGCGGCCTTCTGCTCGGCCGTCGCCTCCTTCTGGTATTTCTTGCGCCATTCGTCGTAGGGCATGCCATAGACGATCTGGCGCGCCTCGGGATCCGATAGCGCGACGCCGTTTTCTTCGGCCGCGGCGCGGTACCATTTCGATAGGCAGTTGCGGCAGAAGCCGGCAAGGTTCATCAGGTCGATGTTCTGCACGTCCGTACGCTCGCGCAGATGCGCGACGAGCGCGCGGAAGGTCGCGGCTTCGAGTTCAGTGCGGGTCTTCTCGTCCATTTCCACCTCCACTTCCCGATCCCTATGTAGCATCCCCGGCCGCGATCTTGAACGCTTCGCGCGTCGGCTGGCGGACGGTTAAGATCGCGCCGGCAAAACCCAGGCAACGGACGAGATCCGCCCATGCGTCGCTTCGTGCTAGGTCTTTTTGCCGCGATCGGGGTCGTCGGCGTGCTCGCCATCATCGGCGTTTCCGCCGCCGTCTGGTGGGTGGTGGCGAGCCGACCGACCTTGCCGAGATCGATGGTGCTTAGCGTCGATTTCGGTCGCGGGTTTGTCGAGGGTCCAAACCAGAGCCCGATATCGGAACTCGCCTTTGGCAAGAAGCAGACGCTGCACGGCTTTCTCGACGCGCTCGAGCGCGCCGGCGCCGATGCGCGCGTCAAGGGCCTCTACGCCCGCTTCAGTGGCGACAGCCTTGCGGTCGCAACCGGCCAGGAGGTGCGGGACGCGATCGAGGCCTTTCGCGCCAAGGGAAAGTTTGCGATCGCCTTTGCCGACAGCTTCGGCGAGTTCGGTGGCGGAACCCGGCCCTATTACATCGCGACCGCGTTCGACGAGATCTGGCTGCAGCCGATGGGTGAGGTCGGCCTCGTCGGCCTGCGCAGCGAGGCCGCCTTCTTCCGTGGCACTCTCGACAAGCTCGGAATCCTGCCGCGCTTCGAGCACCGCGAAGAATACAAGACCGCGGCAAACAGCCTCACCGAAACCGGGATGACGGCACCGCAGCGCGAGGAGCTCGAAGACCTGCTCGGTTCGATATCCGGGCAGGTCGTTCGCGGCATCGCCCACGCCCGGAATCTCTCTGAGGACCAGGTCGCCTCGCTGATCGATCGCGGCCCGTTTTCCGCCGAGGAGGCTAAGGCGGCGCATCTCATCGATCGGATCGGCCATCGCGACGAGGCGGTTACGCGCACGCATGAGCGCGCCGGGTCAGGCGCCGTCGAGGTGTCGTTGTCCCGATACCTCGACGGCGCCGGCCGGCCGCATGATGACAGCGGCCCGAAAATAGCACTGATCTACGGCACGGGGTTGATCGGCGCCGGCGACGGCAGTGGCTCGCTTGCGGGCGACAACGAGATGAGTGCGCGCGAGATGACCCGCGCTTTCCGCCAGGCGGTTCGCGACAGTGCGGTGCGCGCGATCCTGTTCCGGATCGACAGCCCCGGCGGCTCGGCAGTCGCTTCCGAGACGATCTGGCGCGAGGTCGTGTTCGCGCGCGAGCGCGGCAAGCCGGTTATCGTCTCGATGGGCGATGTCGCCGGTTCGGGCGGGTATTACGTCGCCGCCCCGGCTGACAAGATCGTCGCCGAGCCGGCGACCCTGACCGGCTCCATCGGTGTCCTCGCCGGCAAGCTGGTCGTCGAGCAGCTATTGCAGAAGCTCGGCATCACGACAGATTCCGTCCAGCGCGGTGCCAACGCCGGCATGTTCAGCGCCTTGCAGGATTTCTCGCCCGAGGCACGCCAGCGGCTCGACGCCTTTCTCGACCAGACCTACCGCGGTTTCAAGGAGCATGTCGCCGCCGGCCGTCATTTGTCGCCCGACCAGGTCGAGGCGGTTGCCAAGGGAAGGGTGTGGACAGGCGAGGAAGCTAAGGCGAAAGGTCTCGTCGACGAACTCGGCGGCTATTCAGTCGCGCTCCGGCTCACCCTGGATGCGGCGAAGGTCCCGGCCGACAAGCCGTTCAGGGTCGCCGTGTTTCCGCGCGAAAAGAGCACGGCCGAACTGATCTACGACCGGCTGGCCAAGACAGACAACGACGACGAGGTTGGGCAGCCGGGTGCCCTGCAGCGCGCGTTTGCGGCGCTCGACATGATCGCGGCGCATATCGACGCGCTGACCGGCGATAGCGTGGTATTGCGGATGATGCCGATCGGCGAGGTGCGGTAGCGGTCGGCTACGCGCTGCCGCCCTCCACCGCGTGGCCCTCGGCGCGCCAGCGGAGCATGCCGCCGGTCAAATTGGCAACATCGGCAAACCCGACCTGCTGCAGGATGATCGTAGCCTGGGCCGAACGGCCGCCGGCGCGGCAGACCGCGACGATGGGCCGGTCCTTGGTCAGCTCACCCGTCCGCTCGGCCAACTCGCCGAGCGGGATCAGGATCGCGCCGGCAATGTGGCCGAGCGGCCCGGTGAACTCCTCGGGCTCGCGCACATCGAGGATTTGCACAGCCGGGGCATGCTCCTCGAGTGCGTGCGGGTCGATCTCCCACACCCCGGCAAAGCTGTAGCGCAACGGCGCCCAGCCGGGATCCGCGGGCAGGCTCGCATCGTCCTCCTCGTTTTCCGGGCGGCCGCAGCGCAGATTGGCCGGCACCGCGATGTCGAGCAGCTTCGGATGGGCGAGGCGCAGGTTCTTCATGTAGCCGGTGAAGTCGCCGATGCCGATCTCGCCGCCGATCCGCGGGTTGAAGCGCTTTTCCTCGGCGACGCTGGTTACAGTCAGGCCCCGATAATCGTGCGCCGGGTAGAGGAGGCAATCGTCGGGCAGCGTGAAGATCTGCTCGTGGATCGAGCGATACATGGCCGCCGCGTCGCCCTGTTGGAAATCGGTGCGGCCGCTGCCGCGGATCATCAGGCAATCGCCGGTAAAGGCCATGCTGCGGTCGTCGAGAACGTAGGTGAGGCAGCTGTTGGTGTGGCCGGGGCTTGCCCGCACCAGCAGCCGGCGCCCGCCGAAGGCGACGACGTCGTCCTGCGCCAAATATCGATCAGCGCCGACCGCGCCGCTCGCCGCCGACAGCATGATCCGGCTGCCGGTGCGCCGCTTCAACAGCCAGGCGCCGGTGACATGATCGGCATGCACATGGGTTTCGAGCGTGGCGACGAGGCTGAGGCCCAATTCGGCGATCAGCGCCGCATCGCGCCGCACCTGCTCGAACACCGGGTCGATCAGCACCGCCGCGCCTGTGCCGCGGTCGCCCAAGAGGTAGGTGTAGGTCGAGGATTGCGGATCGAACAGTTGACGAAAGATCAGCATTGCGCGCCTCCGCGCCGCTCCGGGGCTCGTTACAAACGCTGATGCCCGCTTATGCTGCCCACCGAGGACAGGCTCTGGCAAGCATCGTCGTTGTCGCTCATTCGAGATCGTCGGGTCAGCCGGTTGAGGTCCATTCCGATCGGCGTATCGTATTTGCGCGCGAACTATCAAGGATCAGAAACGTGGGAGGAGGCAATGCTGAAAACGCGCCTGTGTGATGTGCTCGGCATCGAGGTCCCGATCATCCTGGCGCCAATGGGGACGTGTACGTCGGCCGAGCTCGCGGCGGCCGTCTCCAACGAGGGCGGGTTGGGTGGCATCGGATCGCTGTTCCGGCCCACCGCCGCCGTCAAGCGCGACATCGATGTGGTAAAAACCCTGACCAACCGGGCGTTTGCGATCAACCACATCCCGCAAGCCCTGGATGCCGAGGCGTTTCGCCACACGCTGGAAGCGCGACCGCGCGTCATCTCATTCACGCTCGGCGATCCCGGCGATCTGGTCCGGCAGGCGCGCGATGTCGGCGCACGGGTGATGGTGCAGGTAACGACCGTCGCGCAAGCAATCCAGGCGGCAGAGCGCGGCGTCGACGTGATCATCGCACAAGGCGGCGAGTCCGGCGGCTATTGCGGCGATGTCAGCACGATGGCCCTGGTGCCGCAGGTTGTCGACGCCGTGTCGCCGATCTCGGTCGTCGCCTCCGGCGGCATTTTCGATGGACGCGGCATCGCGGCGGCGCTGATGCTGGGAGCGGTTGGCGTCAACCTCGGCACGCGGTTCATTGCTTCGAAGGAAGCGCCCGGCTCGGAAGAGTGGAAACAAGCCATCCTTCGCGCCAGCTCCGAGGACTCAAAAAAGGTCGAGGTTCTCAACGACATCAGCCCAGTTCCCGGCGCCTTCGGGTTCGGCACGGTGCTGCGCTCTCTGCCCACCCCGTTTCTTGAGGAATGGAGCGGGAAGCGCGATGAGGCTCGCCGCGAGCGCGACCGCTTGCGGGGCGAGATCCTGGCCACGCACCAGGCCGGCCGGCCGCACGAGACACTGCTCACGGCCGGGCAGACTGCGGGAGGCATCAAGGAGCTCTTGCCTGTGGCCGAGATCATGCGCCGGCTCGTCGCCGAGACCGAAGCCGCGCTATCGCGGGCACCAGCGCTTAACTGACGCGATAAGCGAAAACCGCCGCTGGTAGCGCGTTGTAACGGGCCGCGTACGGTCTTATTTTCGCGACACTCGCCGCATCTTTCGGGTGATCCCGTGACCCAGTCTTTTCTGCCGCCGCTCGCCCCGTATCCGATCACGAGGCTGCGCCGCAACCGCCGCGATCCGTGGTCACGGAAGCTCGTCGCCGAGAGCGTGCTGAGCGCCGGCGATCTCATCTGGCCGGTCTTTGTGCACGACGAGGACGGACGCGCGCCGGTGCCGGCGATGCCAGGCGCCTATCGTCTTTCGATTTCGGCCCTGGTCGATGCCGCGGGCGAGGCGGCGGAACTCGGGATACCGACGATCGCGGTATTCCCCGCGGTCGATCCCGATCTGAAGGACCCCGATGGCCGCGAAGCGGTCAACCCGGAGAACCTCGTTTGCCGCGCCGCTGCCGCGCTGAAGCAGGCGTTGCCAGATCTCGGCGTGTTGTGCGATGTGGCCCTCGACCCGTTTACCTCGCACGGCCATGACGGCGTCATCCGCGACGGCTATGTCGCCAATGACGAGACCGTCGCGATCCTGCAGCAGCAAGCGATCGTGCAGGCGAAGGCCGGCTGCGACATCATCGCCCCTTCGGACATGATGGACGGCCGGGTCGGCGCGGTCCGCCGCGCGCTCGACGAGGCCGGCTTCGACCGTGTCAGGATCATGTCCTACGCGGCGAAATACGCCTCGTGCTTTTTCGCGCCGTTCCGCGACGCGATCGGCTCGGCCTCCTCGCTCGGCAGCGCCGACAAGCGCACCTACCAGTTGGACCCGGCCAATGGCGACGAGGCCTTGCGCGAGGTCGCGCTCGACATCGCCGAGGGCGCCGACATGGTGATGGTGAAGCCCGGATTGCCCTATCTCGACATCGTGCATCGGGTGAAGGACGCGTTCCGGGTGCCGACCTTCGCCTACCAGGTCTCGGGCGAATATTCGATGATCCGCGCCGCCGCCGAGCGCGGCTGGCTCGACGGCGAGCGAGCCATGATGGAAAGCCTGCTCTGCTTCAAGCGCGCCGGCGCCGACGGGGTCCTGACCTATTTCGCGGTCGAGGTGGCCAAGCGCCTGAAGGCGGGATGAATCAGCAGGCAAGGGCTTCCGACGGGGTGGGTTGACACGGCGACGGGCTCGGCCTACCTCCCTGGACGTCTCCGGCTGTTTGCGCGGAGGCTCGACGAATGGACATGACGATGGAACCGCAACCTAGTAGCTGCGCCGGCAAACGGCGGTTCCGAGCGGGCGGCAGGTCGGTCAAGCGATAGGCCGGTTCTTTCCGTCTCCTCGGCAGCCGGACGCTGCCGGCCTGGAGACGGACAATGCGCAACATAATTCGTGTGAACGAGGCGGTGGCGGACGCCCCGATCCTCGCCTTCAGAGACGATGATGCCTTCAGAGATGATGACAGTGCGGCGCTGAATGCTGCTCTGGTGCATCACCTGCCGGGCCGCTTGCGGCTCCGGTCGGCTGTGCTGAAGGGCGATCCGCAGGCCGCTGCGAAGGCAAAATTGCGGCTCAGCCAAATTCGAGGGGTCACCTCGGTCACGGCCAATCCGTGTACCGGGAGCCTGCTCCTCGAATATGATCCGGTCATCGTTGCTCCCGGCAAGCTGACCGAGATCCTCGAATGCCGCGGCTTTATCAGGCCTGTTGCTCCGCAACATACCCAAGCTGAGCCGGAATGGGCGGATCACCTTGCGAGCGCAGTCACGGGCTGGCTCGCCGACGCGCTCGCGCAGCAACTCGCGCTGACGCTGATCCGCGTGGTGGCGTAAGAAGGCGCAAGCCCCGCGGCGTCAATCAGCGCCGCGGGGTCTGGGTCACAGCGCACTGCGCCGGCTGCCGCCGCCACCGTCGATCGTGACGATCGAGCCGGTGGTGTAGCCCGAGCGGTCGGAGGCGAGAAAGGCGGCCATCCAGGCGATCTCCTCCGGTTTGGCGGCGCGGCCGAAGGCGTAGCCTTGCATAAGTTCTTGCCAGCGGTTCTCGTCGCCGAGGTGATCGCGTGCGCGGGTTTTGGTCAGGGTGATCAGCCGCTCGGTCATGACCGGGCCGGGGTTGATGCCCATGACCCTGAGGCCGTCGCGCGGCGCGGTGCCGCCCATCGCCCGGGTGAAGGCCATCAGCGAGGCGTTCCCCGACGAGCCGGCGATGTAGTCGAAATCCGGGTTCTCGCCGGCCGCGCCGAGGATATTGACGATGACGCCCTGATTGCGCTCGGCCATCAGCGTGTAGAAGCGCCGGGTCATATTGATGTAACCGAAGACCTTGAGGTCCCAGGCCTGGCGCCAGCGCGCCTCGTCGATCTGGGCGATATTGCCGCCGGGAATCGCGCCGGCATTGTTGACGAGGAGGTCGGTGTCGGCGCATTCGGCGGTGAGCTTGTCGACATTTTTGCTGTCGCTCAGATCGAGCGCATAGTAGCGCACCGAGACGTTGTGCTCGCCGGCGATCTTTGCCCGCACGGCCTCGAGATCGGCGGCGGTCCGCGACACCAGCACAACATCGCAACCCTCCTCGGCCAATATCTCGGCGCAGGCGCGCCCAATCCCCTTAGAGGCGCCCGTTACCAGTGCCTTACGCCCGCGCAACCCCAGATCCATCACTTCCTCCTAGCACAGCTTATTTTTTGGCATCGGCGTACGGGTAGGCCGCCTTGCCGGTGGCGTATTTGTCCGGCCACAAGATCGTTTGCCTTTCGTCGGTCTTCCACTGCTCGATGTCGCTGCCCTGAACGTCGTGGAATTGCACGGTCAGGACGCGCGGCTCGGCCCACTCGCCATTGGCGCCGTACTTGATGTCGCCGACGACGGTTGGGATCGTATTCTGGTGCAGCCAATCGGCGAGTTTGTCCTGGTCGAGGCTCTTGGTGCCCTCGACCGCGGCGGCAAGCACCTGCAGATTGGCGTAGGCGAAGGGCGGCAGGTAATAGCCGAGCGGATCCACCCCTTCGCTTCCCGCCTTTGCCTGGTATTTTTTCAGGAAGTCGAGCACGCCGGGAAATTGCAGCGTCTTTGCCGGCTCCCAGAAATCGTAGTTGACGATACCGTTGAGCTGAGACCCGAGCTGCTGCTTGATCGAAGCATATTGCAGACCGACCAGGCCGCCGCCGAAGATCTTCGCCTTGAGCCCGATCTCGTTCGCCGAGCGCACGATGCCGACCGCGTCGGGTGGATAGGAGGCGCTGAACACGACATCGGGATTGGCCGAGTCGACCGCGCGCACGATCGGCGTGTAATCGGTAGTGTTCGGCGGATAGGTCTTGTCGTAGACGATCTGCAGCCCGGCTTCCTTGGCATTCTTGCGCGCGCCGTCGGCGGCGTTGTGCGGAAACTCGGCGTCGGCGGCGATGATCGCCAAGGTCTTCGGCTTCGGGTTCTGCGTCGCGGCAATCTCGAAGAAGCCCTTCGAGAAACTAACCGGCGGGTCCGCCCCACCGGTCGGCACCATCGAGAAATATTTCGGGTACTGGAACTCGCGGTTCACGTCGAGGCCGAACAGCCCGAAGAATGTCATCTTGTGCTGGATCACGATCGGCATCGCCGGCGCCAACAGATTGGTGCCGTAATCGCCGCAGACGAGGTCGATTTTGTCGACGTCGAGCAGCTTGGTGAAGATGCCGGGCACCGTCGCCGGGTTGCTCTGGTCGTCGTAATAGATCAGCTGCACCGGCCGGCCCAAAAGCCCGCCCTTGGCGTTGGTTTCCTCCTCCCAGATCTTCATCGCCAGCAACGCCGCCTTGCCGCTGGCGGCGAGCCCACCCGTCAACCCCATGCCGAAGCCGATCTTGATCGGTTCGGCCGCACGCGCCGGCAGCCCGGCCGCCGCGATTAGAAGTACAGCAGCAACGAGCGATGACACTGTCGTCGGCAGGCGTAATCCACGCATCGATCGGTTCCTCCCGGGCTTTTGTCACAGGCTTGTAACCGCCCTTGTACCGCATCTCATCGCCCGGACGGCGGGCAAAAAAGATTGGCGGTCAGCCCTCCGCCATGGCTTTCGCTTGGAACCGCGGCATGACGTCTTGGCACAAGAGCCGGATCGCGTTCAGCACCCGGTCGTGCGGGATCAGACCGCCGCAGTTCAGTTCGGCGAGGATGCCGTGGAAGCCGATCTCATCGCGCAACTCGCGCAGGCGCTTGGCGATGGTGTCCGGGGTGCCGACCAGCACGTTGCCGCGCAGCGCGTCGGCATAGGTCAGATTGCGCAGCTTTTCCGCCCGGTCGATGAAGTTCTGCCGACCGGAACGCCGTGCCGACTCGGCGATCAGCTCGTACTGCAGCTTGTAGAAATAGGTGACGCTTTCCTCGGCCTCGGCGCGCGCCTGCTCCTCGGTCTCGGCGATATAGATCGGCGCCGAGACAAAGACCTGGCCCTCGCCGGGATGCCCGGCCGACTCGTAGGCGTCATGGTAGTTTTTGATGTGCGGCGCCAGTTCGGACCAGGTCGGGTGACGCGTGCTGGCGAAAATCGGATAGCCGAGCGCGCCGATCGCCGGAAACGTGTCCGGCGTGCTGGCGGCAACCCGGATCTCGGGCAGCGGCTGCTGATGGGGCTTGGGTACGCAGACCACATTGTCGAAGCTGTGATACTTGCCGGCATATGAAAAACGCGGCTCGGTCCAGGCGCGTTTGACGATATCGAGGATCTCGGCGAAGCGGTCGCGGCTCTCCTCGTACGGCACCTGATAGGCGTCGTAGGTGCTGACGACGCCGCTGCGCCCGACCCCGAAAATCAGCCGGCCCCGACTGATCTGGTCCACGGTTGCGGCTTCCTCGGCGAGTCGCAGCGGATGGCATAATGGCAGCACCTGCACGGCGATGCCGATCTTCATGCGGCGGGTGCGCGCGGCGATCGCGCTGGCGATCGCCAGCGGCGCCGAGAGGTAGGTGCGCTCCGGCGCGAAATGGATCTCGGCCAGCCACATCGCGTCGAGCCCCCAGCGCTCGGCCGCGTCCACCTGCTCCATCGCTTCGTCGAAGGCTTCAGTCTCGCTGCGGCCCGGCAGCGCCGGAAACTCGTGAAACATGCCGAATTCCATAAGTTCATGCTTTCTCAATCGGTTACGATCCAGCCTCGAGAACGTAGAAGTGACTGCGGATCAACCACCGATCGGGTTCGGGTCCGCAAGGAATGCGCCGTCGCGGGCAACGATCCTTCCGTCGAATAGCACCAGCTTGCGCGGTGGATGTGCGGCGACCGCTTCCGCAACACAGCCGGCCGCGACGGTGAAGAGGTTAGCCGCACCGCCGACCCCGATGCCGTAATCGCTTACGCCGAGCGCCTGCGCGCCCGCGGCGCTGATCAGATCGAAGGCGATCTCGACCTGATCGTTGCGGCGGAAATCGCTTTTCCAGCCGATGATCGCAGCGCGCTCCAGCAGATCGCCGGTGCCATAAGGCGACCAGGTGTCCCGGATATCGTCGTTCCCAGCAAAGACGAGGACACCGGCCGCCCGCAACATCTCGACCGGCGGCAAAGTAAGACCGCCCGCGCCGTGGGTGACGAGAGCGACGCCGGCTTCTGCCATTGCCTCGGCGGCAATGGCCGCCTTCCGCTCGGTGATATCGCCGAGGCAAAAGCCGTGGCTGATCGTGACCTTGCCGCCGAGGCCCAGGGCTTTCGTCCGGGCACAGATCTCATGGACATTGAACAACCCCATTTCGCCCGGCTCGTGCAGATGGATATCGAGCCCGACGCCATGCCGCGCAGCGATGGAAAAGATGCCGTCGAGCTGCCCCTTCGGGTCGCGGTCGATTTCCAAGGGGTCTATGCCGCCAACCAGGTCGGCGCCGGCGCGGACCGCCGCTTCGAGGAGGTCTAGCACTCCCGGACAGCGCATTACGCCGCTTTGCGGGAAGGCTACGATCTGCACCGTCGCGTGCTCGCGGTGACGCTCGCGCGCCGCGAGTATGCCCTCGAGCTTCGCAAGCCGGCTCTCGAGATCGATGTCTACATGCGTGCGCAGATGCGTGGTGCCGCGGATGACGCATTCGTGGATTAAGTTGCCGGCGCGCTCCTCGGTCGAGAGCCGCAGATGTGGCAGGATCGTCTTGTCGGTCTCGATCCGGCTCATCCGCGTCGGCCCGGCGCCATGATCCATCCAGGGCAGTCCCATCAAAGTCTTGTCGAGGTGCATGTGGCCATCGACAAGTCCGGGAAGCACAAGGTCGCCGCCGATATCGAGCACTGGAGCGCTGTTCGACAGAGTCCGTCCGGCGCCCTCGCCTACGGTAGCGATATGTCGACCGGCAATTCCGATATCGACAAGGCGTCCATTGGCAAGGCGGCAGTTGGTCAGGAGTGCATCGACCGTGGTCATGCTCCGATCCTTGCAGGTAATTCAGACGGCAAGGCGCATTGGCTACGCAAGCGGCTCACCGCGGGTCCGGCCAGCGTGCGTCCTGGGCGAGGTAGTCTGCCGAGCGGATCGCCGTTGCCAGTTCCGCCGGGCTCGCCAGCGGCGGCTTGGCGCCGCCCTTCAGCCCGGCGAGCGCCGCGCGCACCGCGTGCACGGTCGCGGCAAGGATCTCTTGCGGATAGACGACGATCTTGATGCCGAGTCGTTCGAGCTCGTCATTGCCGGGCATGAAGTGCTTCCGGGCGGGTGAGGTCACGGCGAGCGCCGGTTTGCCGTTGCAAGCCGCCACGGCGTCGCGCATCTCGGCCTCCGATTGCGGCGAATCCAGAAAAAGGATGTCGGCCCCCTCGGCGACGAAGGCTTTCAGCCGTGCCAACGCCTCGTCGAATCCGCGCGAGACGCGAGCGTCGGTGCGCGCAAGCAACAGAATACCTTCCTCCCGGCAGGCCTCAACGGCGGCGCGGCAACGCAGAACCGCGGCATCGCGCTCGACTACCAGCTTCGCACCATTATGGCCGAGCGGGCGGGGCCAGGCCTTGTCCTCGATCAGCACTGCGGCGGCGCCGCGGCGGGCATAAGCACGGATCGCCTTCTGCACGGCGAGCGCATTGCCGTAGCCGGTGTCGCCGTCGGCCAGCCACAGCACGTTTGGCGCGGCGGCGATGACAGTCTCGACTGCGTCAGCCATCTCCGGAAAGCTCAGCAGGTCCATATCGGGCATCGCCAGCCGCATCGCCGAGATACTTGAGCCGGAGACGAAGGCGCAACGGAAGCCGGCCTCCTCGATCAGCCGGGCACCCATGCCATCGCCGCAGCCGGGCATGATCTGCAGGCCGGGCTGGTCGAGCAGCGCTTTCATGGCGGCGGCTTGCGGACGCATGCTGACTCCTTTCGATCTAGCCATCGGCCTTTGCAACAGGTGCAGAGTTCGGACAACAACCGCGCGGTGACGTGCGCTTGAATTCTACGTCGAGCACGGCGCGGCGGAGTGATACTTGCACCACGCGCGACTCGAGCGAGATCTGTTTACCATCGCTGAGATTGAAATGCCCCACCCCGATGTACAACCTGTCGGCGATCAAATTGACGATCCGTGATCTTGCAGTTGACCTAGCACAAGGCCGACCAGCACTTTAGATCATACTGGCCGAAGCGCCGGATGAACGCGAGGAATTACCGAATGGACCGCGCCCGTATCAGCAGTATCGCAGACCAATGGATGATCCCGACATCCAAGACGGCGTACATGGCTGGTATCGAGTCAAAGCCCGTCATCGCGTCTGCCCGCGGCGTCTGGGTCATCGACACCGAGGGCAAGGAATATCTCGATTTCGGTTCGGGTCAGATGGCGGCGGCGCTCGGCCACAATCATCCCCGGTACGTCGAGGCCGTGCAGCGTAATTTGAAGACCATCAGTCACTCGACCAAGACGTTCCTTAATGTCGATAGATTGGAATTGCACGAGCGCCTCGGTCGGATCCTCACTCCGCCGCTGCAGAAATCGCTCTTTCTGGTCAGCGGCAGCGATGCGATCGAGGCGGCGATTGATCTGGCGCGCAAGGCGACCGGCGGGGTCGATGTGCTGGGAATGCATATGGCTCTGCATGGCTCGACCTCCTTCGTCACCCGCTCGCTCACTTTCGGCTGGAACCGCAGCAGGCACGGGCTTGCGGCGCCGTCGACCGCAGCGATCTTGTCGCCATTTTGCTATCGCTGCCCCGTCGGCAAATCATTCCCGTCCTGCGATGTGCAATGTCTGGTCTCGAGCATGGAGCTGGCGGACGCCAATTTCACCGGCAAACCCGCCGCGATGATCATCGAGCCGGTGATGAGCGCAGGCGGCATCGTCGTGCCGCCTCCCGGTTACGTGAAGCTGCTGAAGCAGTACTGCCATGATCGCGATATGCTGCTGATCATGGACGAGTCACAGACCGGGCTCGGCAAGACCGGCAAGATGTGGGGGCATCTGCATGAGGATGTGGTCCCTGACATCATGACCGTGTCGAAACATTTCGGCGCCGGGCTCCCGATCAGTGCCATCTGCACGACCGCGGAGATCGCGGACCGCGCCGTCGCGAACGGGTATTTCGCGACCCGCTCGCATGCCTGCGACCCAATCGCTTGCGCCGCCGGTGTCGCCAGCATCGACATTGTGCTGGAGGAGCGGCTGCCTGAACGTGCTGCCGCGATCGAAACGCGCATCAAGACGGCGATTAGCGCGATGGCGCAGCGCTACGACTTTATCGGCGACGTGCGCGGCCGCGGCGTGCTGCTCGGCATCGAACTGGTGGAAGATCGGGCGACCGGCAAGCCGGCCAATGACATGACCCGCAAGGCAGTAAGGCAATGCGAAGCGCGAGGTCTGCTGGTGCAGGCTCGCGGCAGTCACTCGCGCAATAACGTGGTTCGGCTCGTGCCGCCGATGGTTAGTAGCGACAGCGAGATCGACCAGGGGCTGGCAATCCTCGATGACGTATTCGCCAGCCTCGCCCGGGGCCGCGCTGAGGCCAAGGGCATTGCTGCAGAGTAGCTGCCCGTCTCACAGCAGATAGGCGTCGTGGTAGCGCTTCAGGAAAGCGCGCAGCCGGTCAGATGTGGGGTTGGCGAACAGCGTTTTCGGTGGCCCCTGTTCGACGATCGTCCCATCCGCCATGAAGACGATCGTGTCGGCGACGTCGCGCGCGAACTGCATTTCGTGCGTCACCAGCACCATCGTCATGCCGTCTTCGGCGAGCTGCTTGATGACCGCGAGCACCTCGCCGACAAGTTCGGGATCGAGCGCCGAGGTGACCTCGTCGAACAGCATCGCCTTCGGCTGCATCGCGAGGGCCCGCGCGATCGCGACCCGCTGCTGCTGCCCGCCCGATAGCCGCAGCGGGTATTCGTTGGCCTTGTCGGAAAGCCCGACCCGGGCGAGCAAATCGCGTGCGAGTGTCTCGGCCGCGGTGCGATCCATTCCCTTCACCCGCACCGGCGCAGCTATGATGTTGCGCAACACGGTCATGTGGGGAAACAGGTTGAAGCTCTGGAACACGATCCCGATGCTCGACCGCGTTGTGGCGATCTCGCGCTCGGGCAGGCGCCGGCGCCGCCCGTCAGGACCGCGGCGATAGCCGATCGGGCTGCCATCAAAGACGATTTCGCCTTCGTCGAATTCCTCGAGCAGGTTGATGCAACGGAGCATCGTCGTCTTGCCGGAACCCGACGGCCCGATCACCGCCAAGGTCTGCCCTTTGGGAATCGTGAGCGACACCTGCCGCAGCACTTCGTGGGACCCGAAGCGCTTCGATAGGCCTCGGATGTCGATCATCGGCGCGGCAACCACCGGCAGTGCGTCAATGGACATACTGCATCCGCTTCTCCAGATAGCGGCCGTACCACGCGAGGCTGTAGCACATGCAGAAATAGATCAGCGCGACGCCGGCGAAGATCTGGAACGGCGCCAGACTGCGTTCGACGGCCTCTCTGCCGGCCATTGTCAGCTCCCACAGGCCGATGATCGACACCAGCGAGGTGCTCTTGATCAGCATCATGCAGGTATTGACAAACGGCGGTGCGGCGATGCGGAACGCCTGCGGAAAAACGACGATCTGCAGCATCAGCAAGCGGCGCATGCCGAGGCTGCGGGCAGCGTCCCATTGGCTTTGCGGCAGGGAAAGGATCGCCGCGCGAAAGACCTGGCTCATGAAGGCGCCGTAATAGACGCCGATCACCAATATCCCGCCGGTCAGCGGGTCCAGATCAATCCCGGTATACGGCAGCACATAGTACATCGCGAAGAGCAGGATCAGCAGTGGGACGCCGCGCACCAGGTACAGGTATATCTCGACCGCGATGCGGATCGGTGCGACGCCGAACACGTGCAAGAGCGCGACGATCATGCCGACGATTGTGCTCAGCGCGACGCTCGCCGCCGAGAGCAGCAGCGTGATCTCCGCGCCCCTGAGGAGGTACGGGAAGTTCCTGATCAGCGCTTGCGGGATCATCGCTCAGTGGTAGATCGCAAATTGGCGCTCAGCGAGGCGCGACAGCCCTGAGACGATGCCGGTCATCGCCAGGTCGAAGACCGCGACCGTCAGAAACACCTCATAGGAGGCGGCGGTGCGTTCGGTCAGCAGCTTGCCGGTCTGGGTTAAATCCGCCACCGCGATCGCCGAAACCAGCGAGGTGTCCTTTATCAAGACGATGAGCTGGTTGGCCAAGGGCGGGATCACGCGGACCAGCGCCTGCGGCAGCACGACCAGCGACATCACGTCCCAGGGCGACATACCGAGCGCCTTGCCGCCCTCTATTTGCCTGACGCTGATCGACTCGATGCCGGCACGGTAGATCTCGGCGACGTAGCCGCCGTTCTGCAACGACAGGGCCAACAGCCCGGACATGAACCCGGACAGCCCGAACCCTGCCATCGCGAAGCCGAAATAGATGAAATACATCTGCACGAGTACCGGGGTGTCCCGCACCAGCTCGATATAGGCGCTGGCCAAGGTGCGGGGTAAGCGGCTGCGCGCGATCCGGCCGAACGCGACGACAAGCCCCCACACCATCGCGAAGAAGATCGCCAGTAGCGACAACTCGACCGTGACGACGAGACCGTTGCCAAAGATCGGCAGGTTGCGGATGACGAAGTTGAGGTCGAAGGGCATCAGCTGCCGTCAGCCGACCGCGTCCCGATCCCGAATCTGAGACCGCGGGGCTCGGTCGGAAAATTCGGCCGTCTCACCCTTGCTTTAGATAGGGGCGCTGCGGCGGCGGGTTCTTCTTGAACCATTTCTGGTAGAGCGCGGTGTATTCGTCGTAGCGGGAGCCCCAGCGCAGCTCTTGCACCACGGTGTCGAGATAGCGCCACCAGACGAAATCGCCGGGCTTCATGAAGATCGCATTGTTCTGCACGTTGCTGAGCAATTCGGGCAGCTCGTGGAAACCGGGATTGTTGGCGGCGTACCAGTCGATGATTGGCGTGTCTATCTGCATCGCCTGCGCCTGGCCGCTCTTGACCGCGATGAACAGTGAGCTCGGCTGGTCGAAATCGAGCGTCTTCATCTTGGGCAGGAAGCGCTTGGCGCGATCGGCCATTTGCGGGTTGTTAAGTTCGGCCAAAGTGAATTTCTCGTCGTTGAGCTCGGCAAGGGAATTGACGTGCGCATCGTCGCGGACGAGGACGCTGATGCCGGAATCCATGTAGGGCGAGGTGAACAGCACGCGCGCTGCGCGGTCGGGATAGATCGTCGTGCCGGCGATGCCGAAATCGACCTTGCCAGACAATACCGCCGGCCAGCGGCCGTCTGAAGTGAAGGCAACGAACTCGACCTTGTTGGGATCGCCGAGAAGGTACTTGGCTATTAGGTGTACCAGGTCGATTTCGAAGCCGACGAACTCGCCGTTATCGTCCTTATAGGAAAGGGGCGGCGATGTGCTGAACGTGCCAACGATCAGTTTGTCGCGCTTGATCACCGTGTCGAGCCGCGAATCCTCGGCATAGGACGGAGCCGCCAAGAAGAGCAGCGGTATAACTAGTGCCAGCACCCCCCTCGGCAATATCGATCGCATCATGTTCTTGTCCCCTTCTTGTCGTGCCCCCGGGATCAGGGCGCCGCGTCGCTCCCGAGTAGCAGGTCGCGTATCGATTCCGGTTCGCGCAGCATCTTGCCCAGCTTGGTCAGGCAGCTGTTGACGGCGTCTGCGTATTTCTTGGCGCCGCCGAACCGCTCCAGCGTCTCTGGGGGCACGAACTTGATCAAGAGATCGGCGCCGCCCGGCGGGACCCCGACGAAATGCACCATCAGCATATCGTGGTCCTTCAGCATTAGCATCGACAGCGCCGCCGTCGCCTCGTAGGGAACGATCGGCGGCCGGTCCACGCTGCCGCGCTCCATCGCGATCTCGAGGATGTCGTCGGCCGACAACTGCACCGTTGTCGGCGTCTCGCGTAGGCGGTTGCCGAGCAGCGGCCGCAGCTCCTGGGCGATCTTTTTGGTGCTGTCGATCAGTACCTGGATGCGTCGCGGATCGTATTGCTCGAGCGTCCGTACGACGGCGGGGTAGAGCATCTGCCGCGCTTCCATGCCGAATTCGAAACCCTTGGCGCGGATGCGGTCGACAATGTCCTTGCGGCCTCCCATCAATCCGAAACGCGGCCCGATCGTGCCGTATTTGTCGAGGCCGGTGGCGCCGACATCGACTCCGAGTTCGAGCATGCGCGGCTGGTCGAAGGCGCCCGGGCCGACACGCGCGCCGCCGGCGTCATCGACATAGACGAGCGCGCCCTTGTCATGCGCCATTCGCACGATCTGTCGTATGGCATCGATCGGCAGCAGCTCGTACGTAACCGCGAGACGCGTCAGGTCGACCAGAGCCACGCTGGGCTCGCTCATCAGCGCGTCCTTGAACGCCGCCAACCCGGCGGTGTCGATGAAGCGCGCGCCGACATGATCGGCAGCGCGCAGCACCGAGGGATGGCTGTGGCTCGCCGAGACTCCGATGACCACATCACCCGGTTTCACCAGCGTCAGATGCGTCGCCATCGTCGCCCCGGTCAGGCGATTGAAGACGGCGATGCCGTGCTCGTTCTTGGAGCCACCGAAATGCTCGAGAGCCAGCTCCTTCAGCCGCTCGAAATGCAGCGCCGGACCGATCTCGTCATCGGCAAAGCGCAAATCCTCCGGCTCCATCGGCAGCGAGTGTTCGAGCCCGGTGAAGATAAAGACGTGCTCGGGGCCGCG
Organism: Allostellaceae bacterium; assembly: GCA_036008175.1. Classification (GTDB taxonomy): domain Bacteria; phylum Pseudomonadota; class Alphaproteobacteria; order ATCC43930; family CGMCC-115725; genus DATARH01. Next base: position 16,532 of record DASYOB010000151.1, on the reverse strand, counting down.
CTTGCGAATAATCGCCCAGGCGTGCTCCAGCTTTTGGAAATCATGAGCGGTGCTGGGGAGGATCTTGCCGCGGGCGTAGGACAGGTTTGGCGCGAACTGGTTGCCAAAACGATCGACACCCATTCTGACCTCCTCGACTACGCTAGGGGGTGAGCGGCCGTCCGCGGCCGCCGACACCGTGCCGCATGATGGCGACGCAGTCACGCAAACACAATGCCGCGCCCAGTTTCGGGAATGGGCCCGATAGCATTGTCCGGCAGGGTCCGGGCATCGCCGATCAGCATTGGAGCCGAGCTTGGAAAAGCATCGCCGGGGCGATCTCTTTCTCCGGCGGCGGCGCGGTCATGGACGCGATCGAGCGGCTCGCGATCGGGCGGGCGAGCGCGCCGTTTGGCGCAGAGCGCGCCGTTTGGCGCAGAGCGCGCCAATGTGCAGCGCTGCTGCGCCCGCGCGACTGGGTGGAATGAGGTAAACTGTCAGCGTAACATTCAGACCGCTATCAGGCGAGCAGGCCCTCAATGGGTCGGGTGGTGGCGCTGTCGGGGAAGACGGTTGTTTCGAGATGGTGCTCGTCAACGCGCAAGTGGTCGCGCAGCAAACCCTTGAGCACCGAACGGAGATCGGTTGTCGGTTTCAGATCGCGCTTGTCGTGCAGGTCGGCGTCCTTGAGGCCCGGCCAGTCGGCAACCACACGGCCGCCCTTCAGCGCCCCGCCAGCGAACAGGGCGGCGGTCGCGGTGCCGTGATCGGTGCCATCGTTGCCGTTGATGTGCGCGGTCCGGCCGAACTCGGTGACGAGCGCGATGACGGTGTCGGGCCACGCGTCGCCCATGTTGGTTTCGACCGCGGCGATTGCGCCATCAAGGGCGCCGAGCAGATCGGCGAGCCGGCCCTTCACCGCACCCTCGTTGACATGCGTGTCCCAGCCGTCAAGGGCCAGTGCGCCGACGCGCGGGCCGTCCGGCCGGGCGAGAAATTTCGCCGCCGCGCCGGCGGCCTCGGCGAAATAGGTGCGTACCTGGGCGATGCCGCCAGTCTGCACGGCCGGACTGCCGTCGGCCGGCTTCGCGTCCATGCCGCCCGCGCGCGCTATCGCAGCGATGCCAATGTGCTCCTCTAGCACGCCGGCGAAGGCCGGATCGGTATGGCGATAAAGATCGAGCAGGCGCATCGCCGTCTCGTCACTGACCGGCGGCAGCCGCGGCGGCATCCACGATAGCACTGGTGCCGGGCCGCGCATCACCAGGGGTGTGATCGGCCCGATCGCAAACGCTTGCTGGGCACGCGCCGCAGCGGACCCGTCCGACGCTAGCGCCGAGAGCGCGCGATTGAGCCAACCGGTATCGCTCGCTCCTGGCCCGGGGAGCCCACTTTCGAGCACGTCCTGCCCGTCGAAATGCGAGCGCTCGCGGTAGGGCGTCGCCATCGCGTGCACGAAGAGGGCCTGGCCTGCCCGATAGATCCGGTGCAGGTTCGGCATCGACGGGTTGAGTGCGAAGAAATCGTCCAGCGGCAATGCCGGGATCTGGCCGTCAAGCGCCAAGCCTTTGTCGCCGCGCAAAGTGCGCCAATCGGGGTCGCCGACCGGCGCAACTACGGCGAGGCCGTCGAGACCGCCCCGCAGCACGATCGTCAGGAAACGCGGATCGCGGCCTTCAGCGCGCGCGAGGCGAGGCAGGTAGGCCGCGGTGAACAATGCGCTCGAGCCACGCAATAGGGCGCGCCGAGTCGGAGCCAGGAGGTCTGCCTGCATGATCACCTCCGCAGGAATTCGGGAGCCATCAACAGCATCGTCAGTGCTTGCGGCTTGCTCTCCGCGCGCTCGATCGCACTGCGCGTCTCAGCCGAGGCGAGCGGGCCGATCGTCGCCTCGGCGATGGCCCGCGGATCGAGTTGGTCGGCGACGCGTTGCGCGAAGGTGTTAGCAATGTCGAGGCGTTGCCCGAGACCGTCGAGCCACGCCGCATCGTCGTCGGAGAAACCCTTCGGCGCGGCAGGCCGCCACAGCGGCTCGCCGAGCAGGTTCAGCCCGCCGACGATGCGCTGGATGTCACCGTTCCGCCCAACGGCGCGCAGCGCCGCGACGATCCACTCGGCCGGGCGCTTGATCTTGGCCTGCTGCGGCGCCCAGGATTCGGGCGCGGAGACCAGTGCCCGCGTCATCTCTTTCAGATCACCTTCCGTTTCGAGAAATCGGCTCGCCAGCCGATCAACCAAAGTTGCGGGCGGCTCGTCGGCGATGAAGTGGCGGGCGAGTTTGGTCGCGACATGTGGGGCCGTCGCCGGATGGCGCGCGAGGTCGGCGAGCACGGCGTGCCCTTGGTCGAGTCCGGTATCGGGGTAGTCGTGACCGACCACACGCTCCGGCCCCGGTTCGTGGGCGCGCCGCAGAAACACGAACTCGCCGCCGTGATCCGGGTCGGAAACGGTCTCGCGGATCGTCCAGCCGGTCAGGATCTTGGCGAAATTGGTCACATCAGCCTGCGAATACCCGGAACGCACGCCGAGCGTGTGCAATTCCAGAATCTCACGCGCCAAGTTCTCGTTGAGCCCCTTGTCGCGATTGATGCCGGCGACCGAGGCCGGACCGATCGACAGCACGTTGTTGAGGTAGACCAACATCGCCGGATGGCCTTCGGCGGCCTGCAGCATGTCGGCAAAGCGGCCGAGCACGTAAGGGCGGATCGCCTCGCGCTCGTAGCTGCCGGCCATCACCGTGGCGTCGGCGTTGACGCAAAAATGGTTGGACCAGAACCACACCAACCGCTCGACGAAACCGATCTCGGCCCCGATCGCGGCGTCGAACCGTGCTCTCGCTTCGTCGAGGAAGATCCGCCGCGGCAGCGGCACCTGATCGGGCTGCTCCGTCGTCGCCGGCTGCGCCTCGGACTGCGCCGCCATAGCGTTTTCCATGCCGGCGTTTCCCGCGAGCTTCTGCGCAGCCTCGCGGCGCCGCCGTTCGACTTTGTCCTTCGCGTTGCGCTCGGCATTGAATTCAAAGACGGCGCGGTTGGCGGCACCGCTGCTCGGCAGATCGGGGGTGGCGACCAGCCCAGCATCCGGTCGGTCGAGTTCGGCCATCAGCGCGCCCTGAGGATCCGACACGATCGCCTCGATCGCACCGGCGCGCGGCCCCAGGCCAAATCGGTGCAGTGCCAATGCAGCCGCTCTTGCGTCGCGGGCCATCGGTCTTTTCCTTTTCTGATGGCGCACATCGTTATGCGCCGCAGCCGGCGCAAGTATCCCCGGATTGTATCAATTGGAGGAAACCCAGCTCGACGATGCGCAGCGGCGCGTCTTCAACGACTGCAAGGCGGGGCCGCGCGGCTCGGTGCCGCCTCCGGTGCATGTCTGGCTGAAGAGCCCCAACCTCGCCGACAACGCGCACAAGCTGGGCGCGCATGTCCGCTTCGGCACCGACTTCTCGCAAAAGCTGACCGAGATCGCGATCCTGATGACCGCGCGCTACTGGACGGCGCAGTTCGAATGGGCGGCGCATGTGCGCCTGGCGCAGCAGGCCGGCGTGTCGCAGGACGTGATCGACGCGATCGCCGAGCGCCGCACCCCGCAGTTCACCGATCCGGACGAGCAGCTCGTCTACGATTTCTGCGAGGACTACTACACCGACCACCGCGTCTCCGACGCCACCTACGAACGCGTGGTCAAACGCTTCGGTGAGAAAGGCGCGGTCGATCTCGCCGGGCTGATCGGCTACTATTCTTTCGTCTCGGTGACCCTTAACGTGTTCGAGGTGCCGACCCCGCCCGGCGCCAAATTGCTGGGCAAGTGAGGCGGTGTAGCCTCACTCGACCATGGTGACGGCGCCGCTCGCCACGTCGTAATAGGCCCCGACGATCTTTAGCTGCCCCTTGCCGATCATCTCCGCCAGCACCGGTGAAGACGTACGCAAAAGCCCGGCCTGGATCTTGGCGTTGGCTTTGGATGCGGCCTCCAGGTTCGGCCCGGCCTGGTCGACCGCCGGGCGGATCGAGCGGTAAAGCGTGCTGATCTGCCCGGGGACCGCCTTGGCGTCGATCGTCGCTTTGACGGCACCGCAATTGCCGTGGCCGAGCACCATGATCGCCTTCGTGCCGAGCACCGCGGCGCCGTATTCAAGGCTGGCGATCAGGTCCGCCGTGGCGATGTTGCCGGCGACACGGCAGACAAACAGCTTGCCGATCGACTGGTCGAAGACAAGCTCGACCGGCACGCGGGAATCGGCGCAGGAGAGGAGGGCGGCGAACGGCGCCTGCCCCTCGGCGGTCTTCTCCTTCAGCAGCTTCAGATCGTCGTTGAATGAGGTCATCTGCTGCCCGGTGAAGCGCTTGTTGCCGTCCATCATCTGTTTCAGCGCTTCGTCGGGCGACATGTTGTTTTGCGCCCACGCCGCGGCCGGAAGGGCGAGCGTCGCGCCGAGGCCGGACGAAAGGCTTGCCGCGGCGGCCAGGCCCGAGCGTAAGAGCCCGCGTCGTGACCAGCCGAGGGTGACCAGCCGAGGCACACGGCACCCGCCTCGTGAGCCGCCCCGCAGCCGCAGGAGTGTCCGGTTGATGGCGAAATCTTCTGTCGTTCAGCAGCGACGATCATTGCTAGCGTCCTCTCGAATCAACCTATGCGAGAATAGATATAAGCGAGATCCGCCACAATCCGGGGATACCAAAGAGAGGCAGCCTGCGCCGGCGGCCATGAGCGCCCCTCACCCAGCGCTGGCGCCCTTATGACCCCGCCCCGCCTGCAGGGGCGTTTGTGGAACTTCGCCAGTCCGGATCTCTATTGGCAACGAGCGCTTACCGTCGGCGATCTCCGTCGGGTGCAGCCTGTTCCCTCTCAATGTCTACATGCATTTGAGGGACGTACCCTCCCTCGAAGATATCCAATTGCTCAACTCGAATATGCAGGCTCTTTGCCATCTCTGATAAGATTTTAGTACGCAGCGATTGGCGTTCGTGTGTGATTTGATCATTCTCCTTTAGGATCGAAGGGGGTGCTGACATGTCTCATATAGTTTTTGTATGCGGTCATTACTCGAACGTCTTTCTGGAAATCCAATGCTACCTGGTTCAATGCGGCGATATGCTCTAGCGAGAGGACAGAGCGTCGCGTTGCCATCAACGTTCGGAAAATCGAAAGCCGCCTTGCGCCCTTCTCGCGTAACCTGTCCACGGACCGCGTCACAAGGACCGCGGCAATCGGGCCCAGGAATGTGGCCGCAAAGATCGACCAGCCGAAGATCTCAGACGTTGGATTCATGATCCTCTAGGACACACACGTTCTCAGCTACACCCGCTGGTGGCGCCGCAGGTGTCGCATTTGAGGCAGGTGCCGTTGCGCACCAGCGTGAAGTTGCCGCATTCCTCACAACTGTCGCCCTCATAGCCCTTCATCCGCGCGGCGCGGATCTGTTCGAGCCGCGGGTCGGGCGCGTTCATGCCTTCGGCCGCCTCGATTGTGGTGGCGGCGGCAACCGCGAGGGCGCCGGCGAACAGCGGCATCTCCGGCTCGCCCCGCGCGCTCGCTTCCGTCCGCGGCGCCGAGCGCTTGCCGCCGTGCAGCACGGTCAGCTTATTGCGGACAAAGCCGTTCGAGGCGACGCGCTGCATCATTGCCGCGACCTCGGCGCCGGTGTCGGAATCAAGTTCGCGCAAATTCGATTCGGCCACCACTCCCTTGCCGATCGTATCGGGCATCAAATCGGCCGGCTCGACATGCGCGAGGTCATTGCGGTCGAGATAGGAGATCGCCAGCTCGCGGAAGATGTAGTCGAGGATCGAGGTCGCCATCTTGATCGCGTCGTTGCCCTCGACCATGCCGGCCGGCTCGAAGCGGGTGAAGGTGAAGGCCTCGACGAACTCCTCGAGCGGCACGCCGTATTGCAGCCCCAATGAGATCGCGATCGCGAAATTGTTCATCAGCGAGCGGAAGGCCGAGCCTTCCTTGTGCATGTCGATAAAGATCTCGGCGAGCCCGCCATCCTCGTATTCGCCGGTGCGCAGATAGACCTTGTGGCCGCCGACCGTGGCCTTTTGCGTATATCCCTTGCGGCGGGTCGGCAGCGGGCGCCGCTCGGCGCGATTTCGGGCGACGACCCGCTCGATGACCCGCTCGACGATCCGCTCGGCGACGAGCGGCGCCCGCTGCGACGGCGACAGCTGATACAGCTCGGCCGCCCGATCATCGGCCTCCTCGTCGTCTTCGCCGAACAGGGTCGAGGCGAGCGGCTGCGACAGCTTGGAGCCGTCGCGGTACAGCGCCACCGCCTTCAGGCCGAGGCGCCAGGACAGCATATAGGCGTCCTTGCAATCCTCGACCGTCGCCAAATTCGGCATGTTGATCGTCTTCGAGATCGCGCCGGTGATGAAGGGCTGCGCCGCCGCCATCATGCGGATGTGCCCCTCGGCCGCGATGCTGCGGGTGCCGCTGCGGCCGCACGGGTTGGCGCAGTCGAAGACGGGCAGGTGCTCGGGCTTCAGGTGCGGCGCGCCCTCCAGGGTCATCGCGCCGCAGCAATAGGTGTTGGCCGCCTCGATCTCAGCGCGCGAGAAGCCAAGCGCGAGCAGGAGGTCGAAGCCGGCGTCGGCCAGCGCCTCGGGCGCGATGCCGAGCTTCTCGGTGCAGAACGCCTCGCCCAAGGTCCATTTGTTGAAGGCGAACTTGATGTCGAAGGCCGAGGTGAGCGCGGCCTCGACCGCCGCAATCGCGGCCTCGTCGAAGCCCTTGGAGGCGAGGGTGTCGTGGTTGATCGCCGGCGCCCCGGCGAGCGTGCCGTGGCCAGTCGCGTAGCGGTCGATCTCGACGATTTCGGCGCGGCTGTAGCTGAGGGTCCGCAACGCCTGCGGCACCAGGCGGTTGATGATCTTGAAATAGCCGCCGCCGGCCAGCTTCTTGAACTTGACCAGGGCGAAATCTGGCTCGATCCCAGTTGTGTCGCAATCCATTACAAGGCCGATCGTCCCGGTCGGCGCCAGCACCGTCACCTGGGCGTTGCGGAAGCCGTGCTTGTCGCCGAGCGCCAGCGCCGCGTCCCAGGCGGTGCGGGCGGCGGCCGCGAGCGGCTGGTCCGGGCAATCGGCCGGGGCGAGCGGCATCGGCGCGATCGCCAACCCCTCATAGCCGTCGCTCCGGTCATGCGCGGCGCGGCGGTGGTTGCGAATGACCCGCAGCATCGCCTCCTGGTTCGCGGCGAAGCCAGGGAAGGCGCCGAGCTCGCCCGCCATCTCGGCCGAGGTAGCGTAGCAGGTGCCGGTCAACAGCGCGGTGATCGCAGCGGCCATGCCGCGGCCGGCATCGCTGTCATAGGCCAATCCCATCGCCATCAAGAGGCCGCCGAGATTGGCGTAGCCGAGGCCCAGGGTGCGGTAGGCATAGGAGAGGCGCGCGATCTCCCGCGACGGGAACTGCGCCATCATCACCGAGATTTCGAGGACCAGCGTCCACAGCCGCACCGCGTGGCGGAAATCCTCGACCGCGAAGCTGCCGTCCTCACGGCGGAAGGTGAGCAGGTTCAGCGAGGCGAGATTGCATGCCGTATCGTCGAGAAACATGTACTCCGAGCACGGGTTTGAGGCGTTGATGCGACCGCTCTCCGGGCAGGTGTGCCAGTCGTTGATCGTCGTGTCGAACTGGATGCCCGGATCGGCCGAAGCCCAGGCGGCGAAACCGATGCGGTCCCACAATTCCGTCGCCGGCATCGTCTTCGACACCTTGCCGTCGGTGCGGCGGCCGAGTTGCCAGTCGCCACCGGCGCGGACGCGTTCCAGGAAATCGTTGGTGACCCGGATAGAATTGTTCGAATTCTGCCCGGCGACGGTCAGATAGGCCTCGGAATCCCAATCGGTGTCATAAGTGCGGAAATCGATCGTGGCGAAGCCTTGGCGGGCGAACTGAATGACCCGCTGAACATAGTTTTCCGGGATCATCGCGCGGCGGGCGGCGCGGATCTCACGCTTCAGCGCCGGGTTCTTCGCCGGGTCGAACGGATCTTCGACGTCTTCTCGGCACGCCGCCATGATCAGGTTGAGGTGTTTCGCCGATAGCTTCGAGCCGGCGACGAGCGCGGCGACCTTCTGTTCTTCGACGACCTTCCAGTCGATGAAATCCTCGATGTCCGGATGGTCGGCGTCGACGATGACCATCTTGGCGGCGCGTCTTGTGGTGCCGCCCGATTTGATCGCGCCAGCGGCGCGGTCGCCAATCTTCAGAAAGCTCATCAGCCCGGAGGAGCGGCCGCCGCCGGACAGCCTCTCGCCGTCGCCGCGCAATTTCGAGAAGTTGGAGCCGGTGCCCGAGCCGTATTTGAACAGCCGCGCCTCCCGCACCCACAGATCCATAATCCCGCCCTCGTTGACGAGATCGTCGGCGACCGACTGGATGAAGCAGGCGTGCGGCTGTGGATGCTCGTAGGCACTGTCCGAGGCGCGCACCTTGCCGGTGCGGTGATCGACAAAGTAATGCCCCTGCGCTGGGCCGTCGATGCCGTAGGCCCAATGGAGCCCGGTGTTGAACCATTGTGGTGAGTTCGGCGCGCCGACCTGGCGCGCCAGCATCAGCCGCAGTTCGTCATAGAACGCGCGCGCATCCTCCTCGCCATCGAAATAGCCGCCCTTCCAGCCCCAATAGGTCCAGGTGCCGGCGAGCCGATCGAAGCACTCCTTGGCGCTGGTCTCGCCACCGCTGCGCTCGCCTTTCGGCAACAGGGCGAGCGCGGTCTCATCGGAAACGCGCCGCCACAGCCAGGCGGGGACGCCCTCTTCCTCGACCGGCACGAGCCGGGTTGGCACCCCGGCCTTGCGCAGGTATTTCTGGGCGAGGATGTCGCAGGCGACCTGGCTCCATTCGGCCGGGACCTCGACCCCCTCGGCGGCGAACACGACCGATCCATCGGGATTGCGGATCTCGCTGGTGGCGGTGCGGAACCCAACCGAATCATACGGATCCAGCCCGGCCGTGGTAAACCGACGTGCGATATGCATGGCCCTCGCTTCCCCCAATTCTGTGGCAGCCCCACATTTGGTAGCTCGCCCCTTTTCGATCACATCATCATGTGAGCGGGCGTTTTGAGCAACATCATTTTGTGGGTGGGGGATGTCAGGCGCCTAAATATAGCTTTCGGCGTGGCAGTGCTGCGACACCGTCGCGGCTACCGAGGCCGCCGCACCGCTGTGGCCTTTACCGAGGTTCGGCGGTAGTGCGATAGTCCGCGCCCGCGCGAAGAAAGGAACCGGATGACGCCGATCGGAACATTGCTGCTGACCTGGATGCGCGGCGAGCCGGTCGGCACCGACGCCTACGGCAACCGCTATTACCGGCTCCGGGGCTACAAACCGACACAGCGCGGCAGCGGCCGGTTCAGCCGCGAGCGGCGCTGGGTCATCTACAATGGCGAACCGGAGGGGTCAAAGGTGCCGTCGGAATGGCACGCTTGGCTGCATCATATGGTCGACGTGGTGCCCCAGCCCCGTCAGCACTACGCCTGGGAAAAGCCGCACCTGCCGAACCTGACCGGCACGCCGGGGGCCTACCACCCGCCGGGTTCCGTACTGCTCGGCGGCCATCGCGCCCGCGCCACCGGCGATTACGAGCCGTGGCGGCCGGAATAGCGCTGACTCGCGGTCAGGCGGCAACCGAGGCCGGCTGATGCGCGGGAATGTGATCGAAGCGGTGATGGGCGCGGTCGTCCTGGTCGTCGCGGCGGTGTTCTTGTTCTTTGCCTACAGCACGAGTCAGGTCCGCGCCGTTTCCGGCTACGAGCTGTCGGCCAATTTCGAGCGGGTCGACGGCATCCGCGAGGGCAGCGATGTCCGGATCAGCGGCATCAAGGTCGGCTCGGTCGTATCGGAGTCGCTTGACCCGAAGACCTTCTTGGCGAAGGTCCAGGTCAGCATCGATCCAGCGATCAAGGTGCCTGACGACACCGTCGCAGAAATCGTCTCCGCTGGGTTGCTCGGCGACAAATATCTGTCGCTGGTGCCCGGCGGCTCCGAAAAGACGATCCCGCCCGGCGGCGAGATCCGCTACACCCAGTCCTCGGTAAGCCTCGAACACATGATTGGGCAGATGATCTTTTCGGCGCCGGGCGGGCAGAAGGGCGGCGAGGGGCAGCCGCAGGACGGAACCCCGGCGCCCGGCGGCGCAACATCGGCGCCCGTTACGCCCGCCCCAGCCGGACCTGCACCAACCGCCCGCTAGATGGACCTCGGTTCGGCAGTCCCCTCAGCGGTGTTCGTTAGGCACGAAGACGGTGCTTGGGTTGCCGCCGAACCAGCTGTTGCTGCCCGTCGAAGAGGAAGGCGCTGAAAACGGCGGTACCGCGCCCCGCTGTTCAAGGACGGACTGCCCGTTCGACATTTGCTCGGCGATATCCTCCGGGTCGGCCAGCTTATTGGTCAGTGTCTGAGGGTTGACCGGCTGAGACGTAAAGGCCAACGCACTCGGCATCAACGCATACAGTGCAACCGCACTGGCGATCGAAATAATGAACTGACGCACGGGAACACCTCGACGACCCGATTTCTTCAGACATGAGTATGCGCCAACCTTTGGTAGTGAGACAAGCCGCCGCTGAACTGGTTATGGGCGTTGCCAAGAGCGGCGTGGGTTTGCTGCCGATCGCCGCGCCGAGCTTGACGCAGCCATTGACGGAGACAATGTGCACGACGGCTCGATGGTACCCGGTCAAGCCGGGCATAGGTATGAGCGAGTGCGGCAGGTTAGAATCGAGACGCATTCGGTCGCGCGTCTTAAAGGCAGGGCGAGGTCATGGCTGACACGAAAACCGGCGATTTCCCGGCCTGGCTCACGCCGGAGGGCGAGCCGGTCTCCTGCGTAGAGAAGATCAAGGTGTTGAACGAAAATCTCGCCGAGCTGCGTGGCCTGGCGCAGGACGCTCTCGAAGACGCGGTCCTGATGGGCTGCGACGAACAGCAGGTGCGCGCGGTGCTCGCCGAGATCGTTGCCGGCCTCGTCAATCCCTATCGCCGATGAGATCACAACCCCGGCTGGCCTGGTTGGCGCTGGCCTGGTTGGTACTGGTGGGGTCGGCGGCGAGCGCTGCAGACGATATGACCCCAGAACCGACCGCAGTGATGCAGGGGCTCGACAAGATCACCGCGCGCGTATCGCGGTTCGAGGCGCCGGTTGGGCGGCCCGTGACCTTCGGCTCGCTGTTGATCGTGGTGCGCGACTGCCAAAAGAGCGCACCGGAGGAGCGGCCTGAAAACGCCGCCTTTGTCGAGATCGGCGAGATCCACCCCGGTGAGGGCAAGGTGCAGCTGTTCAGCGGCTGGATGTTTTCGTCGAGCCCGGCGCTGTCTGCGCTCGACCACCCGGTCTATGACGTCAATCTGCTCGAATGCAAGGGGACGAGCGCCGCACCGCCGGTGCCAGCGCCCCCACCGCCATCGCCGTCCGGCAGGTCGCGCGGAAAATCCGCCCGGTAGCGCAGCGCCTCGCTCAAAAGACGATGATAGCGTGCGCGGGAAATCTCGATTGCGCCAAATTGCGCCAGATGCGGGGTCAGGAACTGGGTATCAAGCAGCCGATACCCGCCAAGCCGGAGCCGCGCGGCGAGATGCACGAGCGCCACCTTGCTGGCGTCGGTCACCCGGCTGAACATGCTCTCGCCGAAAAACGCCGCGCCGAGCGAGACGCCGTAGAGTCCGCCAACGAGGTCGCCATCGAGCCAGCACTCCACGCTGTGCGCCGCGCCGCGCGCGAACAGCGCGCGGTAAAGCCGCAGGATCTCGCGGTTGATCCAGGTATTCGGCCGTTTCTCGCTCGATTCGCCACAGCCAAGCATGACTCCCTCGAAGGCGGTGTCGCAGCGCACCACGAAGCGGTCCTGCCGCACCAGCCGGGCGAGGCGCCGCGGCACGTGGACGGCGTCGAGTGGCAGGATGCCGCGGCGGGTCGGGTCGACCCAGAACACCTCCGGGTCGTCCGCCGCCTCTGCCATCGGGAAGATCCCGGCAGCGTAAGCTTCGAGCAGGATCTCCGGTGTCAGACGGAAGGCCACCGGGGCACGCTCAGCCCGGATGGCCGAGGAAACGCTCGAGCCAGTGGATGTCATAAGCGCCGGCCTGAAAATCGGCGTTATCCACCAGCCGCTGGTGCAGCGGGATCGTCGTCTCAATGCCGCCGATCACATATTCCTCCAGCGCGCGGCGCAGGCGCATCAGGCACTCCTCGCGGCTCGTGCCGTAGACGACGAGCTTGGCGACGAGGCTGTCATAGAATGGCGGCACCTCGTAGCCCTGGTACAATGCGCTCTCCACCCGCACGCCGAGCCCGCCCGGCGCGTGATACTCGCTAACCCGCCCCGGTGACGGCCGGAAATTTTCGGGGTTCTCGGCATTGATGCGGCATTCGATGGCGTGGCCGCAGAGCCGGATATCGCTCTGGCGATAGCCGGGCGGCTCGCCGGCGGCGATGCGCAGCTGTTCGCGGACGATGTCGACGCCGCTGACCATCTCGCTGATCGGGTGCTCGACCTGCAGACGCGTGTTCATCTCGATGAAATAGAACGCGCCGTCCTGATATAGGAACTCGATCGTCCCGACGCCCTTGTAGCCAATCTCGGAGAGGGCCGCGGCGGCGATGGCGGTCAGCCGCTGCCGGGCGGCGTCATCGAGGGCGGGTGAGGGGGTTTCCTCCAAGAGCTTCTGATGCGAGCGCTGCAACGAGCAGTCGCGCTCGCCGAGATGAAGGACGCCGCCCTGACCATCACCGATTAGTTGCACCTCGATGTGCCGCGGCCGGTCGAGATAGCGTTCGAGATAGACCGAGTCGTCGGCGAAGGCGGCCTTCGCTTCGCTCTGCGCCAATGGCAGCATCCGCGCTAATTCGTCTGCGTTATGGGCGAGCTTCATGCCGCGACCGCCGCCACCCGCGGAGGCTTTCAGCAATACGGGATAGCCGATCGCGCGCGCCGCCGCCTCGGCCGCGGCGATCGTGCGAACCGCGTCCGGCGACCCCGGCACGGTCGGGATGCCTAGGCGCTTGGCCTCGGCTTTCGCCCGTACCTTGTCCCCCATCAGACGGATATGCTCGGGCGATGGTCCGATAAAGACAAAGCCGTGCTCTTCGACCGCGGCGGCGAAATCGGCGTTCTCCGAGAGAAAACCGAGGCCGGGATGAATCGCGTCGGCGCCGGTGATCGTTGCTGCCGAGAGGATCGCCGGGATACTGAGGTAGCTGCTGCGCGCCGGCGGCGGGCCGATGCAGACGGTCTCGTCGGCGAGGCGCACATGCATCGCCTGCGCGTCGGCGGTCGAATGCACCGCCACGGTCTTGATCCCCATCTCGTGGCAGGCGCGATGAATGCGCAGCGCGATCTCGCCGCGATTGGCGATCAGCACCTTCTCGAACATGCAGCCTAGCCGCCGATCACTCGATCAGCATCAACGCGGCGCCGTATTCGACTGGCTCGGCGTCATCGATGAAGATACGAGCGACCCGGCCGCTGCGCGGCGCGCGGATCTGGTTCATTACCTTCATCGCCTCGATAATGAGCAGCGTCTGGCCCTCGCTGACCTGGTCGCCGAGCTGGACGAACGGTGCGTCGCCGGGCTGCGATGCCAGATAGGCGACCCCGACGATCGGCGAGGTGACCGCGCCGGCAGGCGCAGCGCCGTTAGGCGCCGTGCTGTGGTCGGCGCCGTTGCTTATCGCGCTATTCGCCGCGGCAGAGGAGGGGAGTGCCGCCGGCGCGGCAACAGTCCCGGCAACCTCCCGCGCCACTCGGATACGGTGATCGCCGATCGAGTATTCGATTTCGGTGAGGCCGGTCTCGGCCAATAACCCAGCCAACGCGCGGATCAGGTCGGGGTCTGGCGCAAGCTGCGGCGGGCGGCGCCCTCCGAATTTCACCGAGCGGCCTCGCCCGATTCGGCCTCGATCAAGCTGGCGAGCGCTTCGAGGGCGAGCTCGTAACCCTGCGGTCCGAGCCCGCAAATGACGCCGCGCGCGGCGAGGCTCACATATGAATGATGCCGGAACCGTTCGCGCCGGAAGATATTCGAAAGATGGACCTCGATAACCGGCAAATCGGCGGCGTTCAACGCATCGAGAATCGCGACCGAGGTATGAGTCAGCGCGCCGGCGTTGAGAATGATCCCGTCGGCCGCCTCGCGCGCCTCCTGAATCCAGTCGACGAGCTGGCCTTCGTGGTTGGTCTGGCGGAAGTCGATTGTCAGATCGAGCGCCCCAGCCCGCGCCAGGCAGCGCTCCTCGACATCGGCCAGCGTATCGTACCCGTAGGTCGCTGGCTCGCGCACCCCGAGCAGGTTCAGGTTCGGGCCGTTAAGAATGAAGACAGTCGGCAATCAACAAACTCCGACGCAGCGAGCGGCCTTATAGCATGGAACGTCGCGCGGCAAGCAGCGGGCATCTGGACCTAAGGCGCGATGTTTGGCGCGGCCGTATTCTTGCGGCCCCATTCGAAGAGGGCCTTCAGCACCGGGCGCAGCTCGCCGCCCTTGTCAGTCAGCACGTATTCCGCGCGGGGGCGGGGGTGCTGCTCATAAAATCGGCGCTCGACAATCCCGGCATCCTCGAGCCGCTTCAGCCGCGCAGAGAGGGTATTGGGGCTGATCGCGGCCAGCGAACGCTCGAAATCCTGGAACTTGCGGGCGCCGGCAACCGCGAGATCGCGCAGGATCAGCGTCCAGCGCTCGCCGACAAGGTCGAGCGCGCGGGCGATTGGGCAGCGCATATGATAAGGCGTGGAATTCATTGAGCTAAGGGCGATATGAGGCAGCGGGCCCGCGGTCAATGCGCTGGTCGACGTCGTTGGTGTTGACGATAGTAACTATTATATCGTAAGTTACTATCGTTCGCCAACCGACCGACGGAGGACCGCTCATGACCGCCGCCGCCATCCATGCCGAATCTGTTCCTGCCCGCCCTCGGACATGGCGACCACTGCTATGGCTGGTTCCGCTGACCGGCGCATGGTTTGCGCTCAGCTGCGCCGTACCGGGACTGCAGGCGAGCGGGATACCGACCACTGTCAGCCGCGTCTCCATCCATGTCCTGATTGCGCTGGGGCTATGGCTGGGTCTCGAACGCACCGAGCTGACGATGACGCAACGTCGCAATGTCTGGCTCGCGGTCATGATCACGCTGACGCTGTGGGTCTGCGTAATCTGGAGCGGCGCAATCAATGGCGTGTTTCGGCCGGGCGCCAGCCCGGTACCGCTTGCGCCGGTCGCGATTTTCCTGCCAGTCATCATTGGCGTCCCGATACTGCTGCGGTCGAAGCGGATCGGGCAGGTACTCGACGCCATGCCGCCGACCTGGCTCGTCGCGCTGCAGGTCTATCGCGTGTTCGGTATGACCTTTCTAGTCGGCTGGCTGTTCGGACTGGTACCGGGCATCTTCGCGCTGCCCGCCGGCATCGGCGACGTGATCACCGGCCTGATGGCGTTGCCGGTCGCCTATATGCTCGCGTCGGGAGGCGGGCAGCGGCGGGCCGAGGCGGTGGCCTGGAACGTCTTCGGATTGCTTGACTTCGCCGTAGCGATCTCGCTCGGACTTATCACCTCGCCGGGGCCCCTGCAATTGATCGTGCCGAGCGTTCCCAACGCCACGGCGGGAGTTTATCCAACCGTGCTGATCCCGGCGCTCGCAGTACCGAGCTCGATCCTGCTGCACGTGGTATCGCTGCGCCAACTCAGCCGGCGCGCGAGCGTCGCTCGGTGAGGAGAATGGGCGAAGAAAACGAATCCGGCGCTGGCAGCGTTTCGAAGCGGGAAATCGCCGCCGCCTGGGCTTGCTGCGGCCTCGTCGCGTTGCTCGGTGCGTTCCTCCCCGACTTAGGCTACGAGCACGACGACACCGCGATTACCGCCTATGCCGGCGCCCGGATCCCTGGCGGGGCTGGGCGAGGGCCACGCGAGCCGGAAGCCGATCCTGACCCGGGTGACGACCCGGCTGGGGAAGTTGGGATTTTCGCGAACCCCGCTGCGCCCCTTGTCATCAGCTCTGCTGAAATGTCGGCGAACAGCGAGCCGGCGCGCCACACCAAACACGAGGGCTGGCATTGCCGGTACATTCTCGGCCAGAGCAGTATCCGCTATTCCGCGGCGGCAGCGAGGCTTGCCGACGCGGGCGCCGTTTCCGGTGTGCGCGAGGCGGCCCAGTAGCCGATTCCCATAATGCCGGCGCCGGCGATGGTGTTGCCGATCGTGACCCAGAGCAGGTTCCAGCCCAGCCCGCCGAGGGTGACGGTCTCGGGGTGCGGCGCGAGCAACGCGATCGACAGCAGCGTCATGTTGGCGACCGAATGCTCGAAGCCGCTGGCGATGAAGGCATAGAGGCACCAGAAGATCGCGATGCACTTGGCGGTGTCGTTGGTCATCCGCGCCGACGTCCAGATCGCCAGGCAGACGAGCCAGTTGCACAGGATCGCGCGGGCGAAGAGCTGGAGCGCCGGCGCATTCATCTTGGCCGCGGCGACGTTGACGATCAGGTGGCTCTGCGCTGACAGCACGAGGCCGCCGCCGCCGGCGACGAACAGCACGGCAAGAACGACGCAG
>DASYOB010000150.1:0-20722 GCA_036008175.1 Allostellaceae bacterium | reverse complement strand
CAGCTTGTCAGTGGCCCCAGTAATGGTCAACACCAGAGCGCTGCCGTTGTCCGCAATCGCGCCGGTGATCTCCAGCGTGCCGCCATTCGCGGTAATGTGCGCCGCGCCACTCGTGGTGACCGCCGCCGCGACCTTGCCGAGGCCGGTGATCGTGCCGGTGCTGATCGTCACGCCGCTAGCATCGGTCAGGGTAGAAGAAGCCCCGTCGAGCTTGACCGTGCCGGTGCCGATCGCCATCGCGGTCCCGACCGTCAAACTGCCGCTGGTATTGAGCTCGAGCGTGCCGCTTGAAGAGAAAGTCACGATATGCGTGGCGCTGGTGGCGTCAAGCAACAGCTTGTCGGTGGCGCCGGTGATGGTCATCACGAGGGCGTTGCCGCCGTCGGTTATCGCGCCGGTTACCTCAAGGGTGCCGCCATTTGCAGTGATCTGAGCCGCGCCACTTGCCGTCACCGCCGCCGCGACCTTGCCGAGGCCGGTGATCGTGCCGGTGCTGATCGTCAGCCCATTCGCATTGGTGAGGGTCGAGGATGCACCATCGAGCTTGACCGTATTGGCCCCGACCGCGAGCGCGTTGGTCAGGCTCAGCGCGCCCGAGGTGTTCAGCTCCAAGATGCCGGTAGAGCCGGAGAAGGAGAGCGAGGTCGCCGCGCTGCCGGCGTCGAGCAGCAGCTTATCGCTTGCCCCGCTGCCCACCGTCAGCGCCAGAGCGCCGCTGTTGCCGATGCCCGAGGCGATCTCCAAGGTTCCGCCCGTGGCGGTGATCGCGGCCGCGCCGGTCGCGGTGATCGCACCGGTCACCTTGCCGAGGCCGGTGATCGTGCCGGTGCTGATCGAGATCCCGGCATTATCGGTCAGCTGCGAGCCCGAGCCATCGAGCTTGACGGTATTGGCGCCAATCGCGAGTGCGTTGGTCAGGCTCAAGGTGCCCGAGGTGTTCAGTTCCAGGGTCCCAGTTGAGCCGGAGAAGGTCAGCGATGTCGCCGCGCTGCCGGCGTCGAGCGGCAGCTTATCGCTTGCCCCGCTGCCCACCGTCAGCGCCAGAGCGCCGCTGTTACCGATCCCCGAGGCGATCTCCAAGGTGCCGCCGGCGGCGGTGATCGCGGCCGCGCCGGTCGCGGTGATCGCACCGGTCACCTTGCCGAGGCCGGTGATCGTGCCGGTGCTCAATGAGATCCCGGCATTGTCGGTCAGGGTCGAGCTTGCCCCATCGAGCTTGACGGTATTGGCGCCAATCGCGAGTGCGTTGGTCAGGCTCAAGGTGCCCGCGGTGTTCAGCTCCAAGGTTCCGGTCGAGCCGGAGAAGGTCAGCCCGGTGGCGGTGCTGGCTGCGTCGAGCTTCAAGGAGTCGGTGCTGCCGCCGCCGACCGTCAGACTGTCGATACTGGTGACCGTCCCGGTGATCTCCAGCGTGCCGCCGCTGGCCGTCACTGTATTCGTGGTGCCGGTCCCGCCTTTGACGACGTTGCCGACGATCTTGCCGAACCCGGTCAGCGTACCGGCATTGGTCGAACTGCCGAGGGTGATCCCCGAGGCGTCGGTCAGCGTGCCGCCCGACATCTGGATCTTGCCAAGCGAAACCGTCTCGGCGGCGCTGATCGTCAGGCTGCCGCCGCTGCCGACTTGCAGCGTCTGGTTGGCGTTGGTGATGCTGATCGCGCCGGTTGTCGCGGTGCCGGTGAATTCCAGCACCGAAGCCGACGCCGTCGCGATCGCGAAGGTGCCGCTGGTGACGGTGCCGGTCAGGTTGAGGGTGCCGCTAGAGGCGGTGATCGAGCTGTTGTTCGAGATCGGGATGCCGATCGTACCCGAGCCGGTGACAGCGGTGGTCGCCGAGATCGTGCCACTGCCGCTGATCGTCCCGCCGGCGATCGTGATTCCGGCTGTATCCGTCAGCTGGGTCGTGCCGGCGCCGTCAAGCTTGACCGTGTTGGCGCCGATCGCGAGTGCGTTGGTCAGGGTCAGCGTACCGGCGGTGTTCAGCTCCAAGGTGCCGGTCGAGCCGGAGAAGGTCAGCGCCGTGGCGGTGCTGGCCGCGTCGAGCTTCAAGGAGTCGGTGGCGCCAGACCCGACCGTCAGGCTGTTGAGGCTCGTTACCGTTCCGGTGATTTCCAGCGTCCCGCCGCTGGCCGTCACTGAGTTCGTGGTGCCGGTCCCGCTCTTGCCGATATTGGCGGCGACCTTCCCGAACCCGGTCAGCGTCCCGGCATTCGTGCCGCTGCCGAGGGTCAGCCCCGAGCTGTCGGTCAGCGTGCCCCCGGCCATCTGGATCGTGCCGGCGTTGGTAATCGCGCTCGTGCCGGTTTCAGTCAAGTTGCCGGTCAGCGTGATCGAGGCACCGGAGCTGTTGGTTATTGCTCCCGAGGTGCTGAGCGTGCCAGTGCTGGCGACCGTGATCGAGCCACCGCTGTTGTTGGTGAGGCTGCCTGTCACATCGAGGGTAGCGCCGGCGGTAACCGCGATCGTCCCGGTATTGCTGGTCCCCGTCGTGCCGCCGGCCAGCGTGATCGTGCCGCTTGTCCCAGAGGTGGTGATCGTCCCGCCGGAACTGTTGGTGATCGAGGTGCTGGCGGTCAGACCGACGCCGTCCAGGTCGAGCGTTGCGCCGCTGTCGACCGTCACCTTGGTGGAGGTTCCGGCCGTCCCGCTCAGCGTGACGGTGTAGGCGCCGTTCGTGCTGGAAGCTGGAAGGACGACGGTTGTCGATGCGGTTGGGACTGCGCCGGTGGACCAGTTTGAGCCGGTGTTCCAGGCCCCGGAATTGGGGTTGGTTACGGTTCCGGTGCCTTTCCAGGTTGCGGTCGCCATCAGCCCCGAGTAGGCCACCAGTCCCGCTGGGCTCAGCGGCGGCGGAACGATCGTGGCGCCGAGCCGGGTATCGAGCTCCCATCGGCCGCCGAGGCTCGGAGCGCCGACCGTGCCGCTGGCGGCGGCGACGAGCGAGCCGGTGGCCCAGCATAGCGTCTCGATAAAGCGGTCGCCATGCGAGCCGCAACCGGTCTCGCAGCTCCAGAGCAGCAGCTCGCCATCCGGATCGAGTGCCGCGCCGATTTCGGCAAGATCTTTCTGATGCTCGAAAACGCCATCGATGGCGAGCGCGCCGGCGCTGAAGCCGATTTCGCCGGGCGCTCCGTGCGCGACGATGTGAACCGCCCGCAGACCGCTGATGCCGGCGAGCGCGTCAGCCATTTGCCGGATTGGGTCGCCGACGGGGTTGAGGACGACTGCCCGCACTTCTTCGCGCAACGAGCCCAGCAAGGTGCCGAGATCGGACACGCTCGGATCGACAAAGGCGATCTCTTTGGCGGCGGTTGCCGCGCGATTATCCATTAGATGTTGCCTAGCCTGCTTTAAATTGTATGTGGATCAATCAAAAACCGATGCCGCTATTCTGCCCGCGGCCTGAAACGGGCCGCGAGTCTGCCCGCGGCCTGAAACGGGCCGCTATTCATTTCCGGCAAAAGTGTGAAGAGGCGTCGGCGCTGCGCGCTTGGCCGCGCCGAACGGTCGCGAGCGCAGCTTTCCATACTGTCGATAGAGCGCACTTGATGTAAATGCGACCAATCGTCGGCCTGCGGTTCGGCCGGCTTGTACCAACTCGCAAAGTGCTTGACCTGTTTCATTCTACCTACCATTCCCGGGCGAGCCGGGCAGTTGCCGCGTGAGGCGAATAGACCGCAATTGATTTAAGTTGCCGTTAACAACCCTTGGTCGTCTCAGACCGGCGGAATGCGCCGTTAGCGGGGCTGCTCGTCAGAAAACGCAGGAGGCGACATTGTGCCGCGGGTGCGCGAGTTCCCCAAGGACACGCTAAGGTTGCGCGCGGAGGATGGTGCGCGAAGGCTTCGAAAAAGGCGATATTGCATCGCGTGTCATCCGGCGCCGAATTTGGATCGGGGAATTTGTCATTTGAGGGGCTAACCCGCGTTGGTATAGTTGACCGATTCCCCTTCGCGCGCGTTTATTCGCCGAGATGCGTTTTGAGAGCACATTGGGTTAGAAATCTGCAGCAAAGAGCCAGCGAACCGGAAAATCCCGGTGGCGAGCGGGACATTGAATCCCGAAATGATCAACTGATCATTAAGAGCGGCCAGGACAAGACCGACCCGGAGTCTAAAGCGAATACGGTCGAAGCCGCACCTGCTGTTCGGGCGGATATCGATTTGGGCCAGGCAAGCCCGCGCGATGAACCGGCCGAACCAACAGAGTTCGCGGTGATGCCCGCACCGGGCGGAGCGATCGCCGAGCCCGTGGCCGGAACTGCGCCGGCGGAGTTGAACAAATCCGCTATCCAGGCTCACGTCGACGGTATCGACTCCCGAGGCAACATCACCGGGTGGGGCTGGGTACCGGCGCGGCCCGAGCAGCATCTGGATGTGAATGCATATATTGGCGAGGAGGTTGTCTCCTTCGGCACGGCGAACCTGCCGCGAACGGATGTGAAGGAGGCGGGTTACGGCGACGGCAGCTATGGTTTTTCGTTGCCGCTGTTGGAGACATTGCTCGACGGGAAGTCTCGCCAGTTCTCAATTCGCTTCGAGGCGACCGGCGGCGAGCAGTTCTCTATCGAGAGCGAGTTGCGCCCACCCTTTCTAGCCGGCCGGGGCCTGTCGGTCGGTCGGCAGAGCGAAGCGGCCGTCCCAAGGATGGCG
This sequence comes from Allostellaceae bacterium, assembly GCA_036008175.1. Classification (GTDB taxonomy): domain Bacteria; phylum Pseudomonadota; class Alphaproteobacteria; order ATCC43930; family CGMCC-115725; genus DATARH01. The sequence goes on along the minus strand of DASYOB010000150.1, from coordinate 16,070 downwards.
ACCCTACCGGTCGGCGCCGAAACTACGCCCGCTGGCGCGGTGTACGTGCCCGGTCAATATGTGATCTGTACGATGCCGTATCCGCGTCCGCCCTATCACAGCGAAGGGTGGTACGACCCGGAGGAAGAGTTTACCTGGATCCGCGGGATCGAGGCTGTGATCGAGATGCTGCTGCGTCGCCCCGCGGGCATGTACACCTTTACCCTCGAGGTGGTGCCAAACGGAGTCGGCGGCAAATTGCAGACCCTGGAAATCTTCTTTAATTACTTTCGGGTCGGCCTTTTCGAGGTGGCGCGAGCGATGACTGTGTCGGTCGAGCTCCCTGCGGAAATCTTCATCCTCCGCAAGACGCGGATAAACCTGGTCTGCCGAAACGCGGTCACGCCTTCCGACCACGGGATTCCCGACGATCGTCGGTTGGGAATCGCCATCCGCGGCTGGTGCATCGCCTGAGCGATTGGCATCCGCCTTGCCGAGATCGCCGCCTCCGGAACTGGCGATGAGCCCCCGTCCCAGAGAGTTCGGGGACTCGCCACGGCTTCGCTTCTCATTGCCCGGCGAATGGATTGATAGGCACGGGCGTTCGGTTCCAAGACCCCTCCTCCGCCGCATTGTCGTTTTAAAGGCCGACCATATCGGCGACCTGCTGATTGCAGCCCCGGCCTTTAGTCTGCTGCGCCGGTTTTTCCCCGTCGCCCAGATCGATTTGATTTGCGGGCCTTGGAACGTGGGATTGGCCCGCAAGCTCGGGGTGTTCGACAGCGTCTACGGGGTCAGCCTGTTTCACGAAGTGGGCGGCCGACAGAGCGACATCGAGATCGCCCGCGCCGCCCGACGCGAAGGTGTTCGCGTGCTGCAAGGGCTCAATCTAGGTCCGTATGATCTGGCGATCGATTTGCGCCACGATACCGACTCGCGGATCATTCTGCCGGCACTGGATGCGCAAGTATACGCCGGCTTCGGTACCAGCCGCGACTTCCCGTTCCTAGACATCGTGCTGCCGACGGAAGATCCGTCAGTCAGACAGGGGCACGCCTTCGACCTCGCCCTTAGTGGGCAGAGCTTTCATCGCGGTCGCGCAGCGGCGGGCGATGTCTCCGTTCGAGGTTCCGGTGAAATCACCTCAGTAAGAGGCGCCATCGAGCTCGAGTTGCTGGTGACCGGCGCGAGATCGCCGGCCGAGTGCGGAACGGTGGCAGAAGACACGCGCGAACTGGGAATCGGCCTGATCAGCATCTCTATGTCGCCGATTCTGGATGAGCAGCCAATGCCGGGCGGATGGGGACCCTTGGTGCTGAGGCCGTCGCATCGCGAACTCAGCCTGATGTCGGGATGGGCGGAGCCGGAGGATTGGGGCGCTTGGGGGATTGGGCCGCTTCTGCGCCTCCGCGCTGCACTGCCGCCCGCGCGGGGCGAATCGCACGTGCAACTCGATCTTGCCCTGCTCGCCCATGTCCACAGCGCCAATCCGAAGGTAGTGTGTACCGTCCAGTCGGAAGCGGGTGAGCCCGGCCAGCCGGTGCGGTTTCTCGCCCCGCAGAACGAGCGGACCGCGCGCCTCATCGCTCCCCGTCAAGATAGGGCGGTGTCGCTGGCCAGCGAGCCGTTCCGACTTGGGCCCGGCACATACGAAGGCTCCTTGCGGCTCTACTTGCCGATGCCGATCACGCCCGATATGGCGCTGACATTGACCCTGCGGGAACTCGAGAGCGGGACGGCACTGATAACGCGGAGTGTCGGATGGGGCGTCTTGCAGCCAGGGCTGTGCGATGTTCCGTATGCCTGCGCGATCGAGACCGGCACCGAGATGTTGTCCCTGGAGGTAACGGCGGAAAATGCCGCGGCCTTCGAGGGGACGCGCATCGAGATCTTCACCCTGCGTTGCGTACGCCGGGCAAAGACGAAGACGCCTTCCTCGCATATGGAGAGCCGGGCGAGCCTCCTGGTGCTCCGCGTCGCAATGGAGTTCTCGCGGGAAGCGCTCTTCAGCGACAACGTCATCGCCGAACGGTTGACGGCCGCCGGCCGGGACGCAGCAACCCAGGGCGTCGTGGAAGAGATCCGCGCTCGCCTGCAGGGGTGGAAGACCGCCGGATCGTGCCTTGTCGGGATAGCGCCGGGATGCAGCAATCCGATCCGCACTTGGCCGAGTCATTACTTTATCGAACTGGCGCGCTCACTGCTGCAGCTCGGGCTTGTGCGCCTGGTGTTCGTCGGCGGACCGGCGGAGCGCGAGGACGCGGCTGAGTTGTGCCGTCAATTGGATCTCGATCCTGAACTCCATTCTCTCTGTGGAAGCGTCGGGCTCGCCGATTTGGGCCAGCTGATCGAGCCTTTGGATCTGTTCATCGGCAACAACACGGGGACGACGCACTACGCCGGTCGGGTCGGCGTGCGCACAATCGGGCTGTACTCCGGAACCAATCCGCCGCGGGAATGGGGGCCGGTCGGTAACAATGTATCCTGGGTTTATCGAGACGAGGATTGCGCGCCCTGCTTCCTGTCCGACCTGAAGGACTGCCATTATGGCCACGCGTGCCTGCGCAACTTGCTACCCTCGGACGTGCTGGCGATCGTCGCGCCGGAAGTGCTTGCGGTCATTTCGCGCCGCCGGTTCACCGAAGTGAGCGCGTAATTAATCCGATATCGGATTTTATCGGAGCGTGGGGCACGGGGCCTTGGCTTACAAGGGATAGATCGGAAACAGGCTCGATCCACTCGGCACGACGGGATACAAGGTTTGGTAGACTCGTGGTATCGAATCGTTATCGAATTCAAAGACGCCAACGAAAGGAACACCTGCGCCGATCGCGTGTATTATGTTGTGCTTTCGCGCCGATATCAGCAACTGGCAGCAGCTGATCAAAAATTTTATATCGGCGGGCCCAACATTGTTGCGCCAGAACTCATAATCGCAAAGTTGTCTCAGCACCACCCTGTTGCCTAGACCGAGCAGGTCAATAAATTTTTCAAAGCCTACATTGTCATGTTCGGCCTGATCTAAGCTGTGGATCGTACTGACGATGGGTATGATGAGGCAATCGTCGAACCGCGCGACGACGTTCCTCATGCTGTCGACATTGTCGTGCAGAACTCGCCAAAGTTCCGGTCTGTTATTGATCGATATCCCGATAAACTTTGCGTCGGCCGGCAAAAGGTCACGCAGCTTGTCGTTCGTCGGGTGATTGCGCTCCGGATAAAACGAAACCTCAGGATGCAGGGCTAGGCCCCATGATTCGACCTCCGCCTTGGAGCGGTAGTCACGGACGGAGAATTCTTTTGCCTCCGACAGGACCGGAACCAGATATGGCCAATTGATTGCCCAATCAGGGCCGATTTTGCCAATACCGATATTGTGCACAATAACTTCGGCGCCCCGCTGCTTGCAGTGCAAGGCCCAGTCCAAATTATCCCTGAACGAGGGCATGAACCCGACGCCGCCGCCGGCGATCACCACCCTGTCGATACGCGGGTAGCGATCGAGCAAGGCTCGCAGATCGCTAAAATAAAAGTCGAATTTCGCGACTTTGGACGTAATAACTTGGTCATGCGTGAACGTGCAGTTTATTTCCCCTTTATAGAGGTCATAGGCGGTCGCGAGGCACGCTTCATCGCCAAGATTGCCGAAGCCGAACCCGCCGAGGAATACGCTGATGGCCATGATGCGGTTACCGTAGGTAGGCCTGGATGTGTGTGGAAGCAGGTGGATGCTCGATTCGGTTGAGCGATAGACATTTGCTCCCGCAAAACTGACCGGATTTCACGCGCTTGTGAATACCATTCCCGATCGCCGCGTGTCGGTAAAGAGAGGCAACAAGATGGCTCGGGCATCGCGCCAACTCGGATCAGCTTCGGCGAACCCGGAGAATACCCGGTTGATCGCCCTCTTGGACGAGTTCGCAGGCGCGGGACAGGGGCAACGGTTCCTTGATCGTCTGCTCGACACTGCCGATGGAGGCCGGGCTGTGGCGCGGGAGATCGCGCGGTCGTCGACGTTCGAGCGGCTCTACAAAGAGGCGCGCACCCGCGACATCGCCGGCCGCGCGCAGGAGCATGGCGATGCCGCTTTTGTCGGTATCCCGACGCTCGACCATAATCAGCCATTCGACGCGCAATTTCGCGAGCATTTCCGGCCTAGGCTGGGCAAACGGGCCGATGGTTTCGACCTGCTGTTCGCGACCCTGGCGAGCCATCACCCACGCCCCTTGATCATCGAAACCGGCTGTCTGCGCATTCCCGGGAATTGGGAGGGGGATGGTCAGAGCACCTTCATGTTCGATGCGTTCGTGCGTGCCGGCGGCGGGCATTTGATTTCCATCGACGCCCTACCCGAGAGCATCGACACCGCGCGACGCGCCTGCAGCTCGGCGGCAAACCTGATCTGCAATGATTCGGTCGCCGGTTTGTACGCGCTCAGCCAATTGCTGCCGGGCCCGGCGGCTCTGGTCTATCTCGATTCATACGATCTCGACGTTGATGACCCATTGCCGAGCGCGATCCATCACGCGCTGGAACTGGCGGCGGCTCGGCCGCTGATCGGTTCGGGCACGCTGGTCTGCGTCGACGATTATGCGGTCGGCGGGCAACAAGGCGGCAAGGGCGTGATCCTCGACAAGTTCTTCAGCAGCATAAGCGCCGAGGTGCTGCACAGCGGCTATCAGCGTATCTGGTCGGCGCCCTAAGCGCTGCTCCCCCTGCTACGCCGCCTTGGCGGCGCGGCCGCGTTCGAGCGCGCCGATGAGCATGTCGGTATCCATCACATCGCCGAAGATGTTGTAGAACGCCGCGAGCGAGGCCTCATGCTCGGCCTGGCTCATCGCGGCGTTGCCATCGCTGACCATGATCGTCCGGAAATTGGTCATCATGGCGTCGCGCGCCGAGCTTTCGCAGCACACATTCGTGACGGTGCCGGTGATCAGTACGGTATCGAAGCCGCGCGCCCGCAGCCGCTCGGGCAAATCCGACATGCCCGGCAGGAAGGCGCTGTAGCGATATTTCTTGATGATCTCATCCTCTGGCCGCACCTCGAGCGCCGGCCATAATTCGTGACCGGGCGTTCCCTCCGACATCGCCGCGATCCGCTTGTCGCGCATCGCCGGGGTCGCCATCGCATGCGCGACCGACCATTCGCTGAGGCAGCGCTCGTCATGCGTGTTCTTGACCCAGAACACGCCGCCGCCGGCCGCGCGCACTGCCGCGGCGAGCCGGTTTACCGCCGGCACGATTTCGCGCGCCGCAGGGGCCACCGCATGACCGACCGCATCGTCCATGAAGGCGCGTTGCAGGTCGATAACGACGAGCGCGGTGCGCATCGGGTCGAGATCGGCGAAGCAGTGCTCGCCGCCCCGGCGCTCGACGACGCGGCGGACGATGTCTTTCGGAATGACGGCGCCGTTCAGTTTCATCCTTCCCTCCCTCGGTAGCAATGTCGGCCGGCGCACAATGCCGCTATGCGTTTCGGGAAGCACCGTAACGTCGGGCGGCTCGCCTATCTAGTCTAGCGCCATGCAAGAGGTCACGACAGCGCCAGCTGTACCGCCCCTGCGCGCCACAGTCGCGGCGCTCTGCGCCAATCTGGTCGGCATCGGTCTTGCCCGGTTCGGCTACACGCCGCTGATCCCGGCACTGATCGCCGCCGGCTGGTTTCGCCCGTCGGCGGCGGTTTATCTCGGCGCCGCCAATCTCGCGGGATATCTCGCCGGCGCGCTCGGTGCGCGGGCAATCGCGGCACGGACCGGTGTCGCCGGTACGTTGCGAGCGGCGATGGCGCTGACGACGACAAGCCTGTTCGCCTGCTCTTTTCACCTGGGCTTCGGCTGGTTTTTTGTCTGGCGTTTTGTCTCCGGCGGCACCGGCGGGATGCTGATGGCGCTCGCCGCGCCGGCAGCAATCCATATCGTCCGGGCGGAACGGCGCGGCCTTGCGGGCGGGGCAATCTTCACCGGGGTCGGGCTGGGCATCGCCGCTTCGGGAACGCTGGTGCCGGCGCTGATGCAATGGGGTCTCGCCGAGACCTGGTGCGGCCTCGGTTTGGTTGCCTCGGCGCTGACCCTCGCGACTTGGAACAGCTGGCCCCCAGCCATGCCGAGCGCGCCGCAAGCTCGGCCGTCGCGGGTATCGAGCCCGGTCTTGCGCGCGCTCTATGTCGAATACGCGCTGAACGCGGTCGGGCTCGTTCCGCACATGGTGTTTTTCGTCGATTTCGTGGCGCGCGGTCTCGGTCGCGGCCTTCACGCCGGTGCGGCGTATTGGATCCTGTTCGGCATCGGAGCAGTGATCGGGCCGGTAATCGGTGGCCACGTGGGAGACCGGATCGGGTTTCGTGCGGGCTTGCGCCTCGCCTTCGTCGCGCAGGTGCTGTGCGTCGCTCTGCCGCTCGTCGCGGCGTCGACCGTAACGCTGGCGTTGTCGAGTTTCGTCATCGGTGCGTTCGTGCCGGGAATCGTCGCGATCACGATCGGCCGCACTCGCGAGCTGATTCCGGCAGATCCGGCCGCACAAGCCGCGGCCTGGGGCTTTTGCACGACCGCCTTTGCCATCGGCCAGGCCGTCGCCGGCTATGTCTTCTCCTATATCTTCGCGCGGGCCGAGAACGGATATCCGATCCTGTTTGCGGTCGCCGCCGCGGCTCTGGTCCTCGCCCTTGCCATCGACGTGGCGGCGAGCGCTACCACGCCGCATCGAGCAGCTGCCGAATGACCACTGGTCCGTCGATCTTGCGCGGGTTGGTATGGATCCAGCGGTCGTGCATCGACAATTCGGCGATCCGGTCGAGCTGCTCCGGCTTTACGTCGACATCGCGCAGCCGCTGCGGCAGGCCAAGCCCGGCGATCAGCCCGGCGACGACATCGGCGGCGGGCTCGCCCGGCCGGCCGAGGGCCTCGCTGACCAGCGCCTGCCGCTCGGGGTTGACCGGGTGGTTGAAGCGCAGGACATGCGGCAACATCACACACGACGTGTAGCCGTGCGGGACGTGAGCGGTGCCACCCAGCACATGACCGATGCCGTGGCTCGCCCCCTTGGGCACGCCGGTTTGCGAGCCGATCATCGACATCCAGGCGCCGAGCTGCGCTTCAAGACGGGCGTCGAGGTCGAGCGGATCGGCCTTGACCCCGGACAGTCCGCGGCCGAGGAGCTTCAGCGCGTGGTAGGAAGCCCCTTCCGAGATCGGCTGGCATTGCGGCGAGCAGATGTCCTCGACGGCGTGGTCGACCGCACGGATCCCGGTCGAGAGAAGCAGCCATTCCGGCGTGTGCAGCGTGGCGCGCGCGTCGAGGATCACGTTCTTCGGCATCATCAGCGGGTGGCTGAAGCTCTCCTTCACATGACGCGCCGTGTCCGTACAGCCGGCCGAGGCGGTGTATTCGCCGGCCGACAAGGTGGTCGGGATCGCAACGGTGCGGACGCTTGGTGCCTTCGCCTCGGGGCGGACAGTCTTGCCGTCGGCTGAAATGCGAGTGCGGTAATCGTCTAGCTGTGCGGGGTCGGTCACTCCATTGCCGAGGCAGAACGCGACCATTTTGGCGGCATCGGTGACCGAGCCGCCGCCCAGGGTCACCAGCAGATCCGCACCGGCGGAGCGCGCCGCATTCGCCGCATCGACAACGTCGATCCGCGGCGTGTGCGCGCCGATCCGGGCGTGCACCCCGGCGAGCCGGTTGCCGAGCGCGGTGCGGATCTGCCCGACCATATCGGTATCGCGATCGATGCTGCCGCTCGCCAACAGAAAGACCGCGTTGGCGCCGCTCTGGTCGGCCCGCTCCTTCATCGCCTCGGCGAAGGGCCGGCCGTAGACGACGCTTTCCATCGGCGGGAAACGGTAGGTGCCGCTGAGCATGGATTCCTCCGGATAGACGCGCTCGCCGCGTTATTGCCCCTGGCGGGACGGCTGCCTAGGGCTGGTTTATTTGGCGCCAGAGACGCTGAAAAACCACCCCGGTCTGGCGTTTACTCAGTAACGGAGGCCTCAACCAAACCATTGCGTGAAGACTGCCATGCCCGGATTGCCATACCAGATCATCAAACCGCCGCGTTTGTTCGCCCGGGTCGTGGGTCTGTTGCCGCTCGCGGTCCTGATGATCACCGCGCCGGCGAGCGCCCAGAGCTTCAATTGCCAGAAAGCCTATTATCCGGACGAGAAGACGATCTGCGGGGATTCTCACCTGGGCCAGCTCGATCAGCAATTGGCTTCCGTCTATGGCCGTTGGGTGGCGAAGCTGCCGAAGGAGCGACGCGACGAAATCGAGGGGAACGAAACGTTGTTTGTGCGGGCACGCCGCCGCTGCGGGCGGGATCGCAACTGCATCGAGCAGAGCTATCGCAACCGCATCGAGGAAATTCAGGAATCGCTCGCGGAACGAGAAGCCGCGCCGGGTAGCGCGAACGCCAAAGCATCGGTATCGCACGAGCAGTCGAGGCAAGCGCCGACGAACCGTCAAACACCGCAAAAAAGCGGGTCGCTCGCCAAAAGTGTAACACCGCCGAAAGAGCCGACACAGTCGCCGAGCCAACCAGCCCCCGCCCCCGAGAGCGGCTCGACAGGATGGGTAAACCCGCCGCCGGAACGTTGATCGCTAACGCGCCAGATAGCCGCCGTCGACCGGCAGCGTCACCCCGGTGATGTAGCGCGCCATGTCGGAGGCGAGAAACACCGCCGGTGCGGCGATGTCCTCCGGCGAGCCGATGCGCCCCAACGGAATCCGGCCGGTGAAATTGGCCGTGTATTCCGCGTCCTGCCGCGCGTCGGCGTTGAGCGGCGTTGCGGTAAACCCGGGGCCGATCGCGTTGACCCGGATGCCCATCGGCCCGAGCTCGATCGCCAGCGCCTTCGTCAGCAGCCGCACGCCGCCCTTCGACGTCGTATAGGCAGCCGAATTCGGCAGCGCGACGAAGGACTGGATCGAGCCGATGTTGACAATTGCGCCGCTGGTCTCGCGCAACTGGTCGAGAAACGCCGTCACCATGTTGTAGGGCCCGTCGAGATTGACGGCCAGGGTAGCGTCCCAATTCCGGCGCGTGTCCGGATCGGCGACCTGACCGCGGCGGATGATCCCTGCATTGTTGACGAGCACCGAGATCGCGCCGATGTCGCGGCGCACCGTCCCGGCGAGGCTGTCACAGGCCGCCCGGTCGGTGACATCGCAGGCATAGCCAGTCGCGGCGCCGCCAATAGCTGTCGCGGTGCGGTTGGCGGCCTCGCTGTTGACATCGACCGCAACGACCTGCGCCCCGGCCTCGGCCATGGCCCACGCGATCGCCTCGCCGATCCCCGAGCCGGCGCCGGTGATCAGCGCGATCCGGCCGTCGAGCAATCCTGGCATTGTGCCTCTCCAATAAAAAATCCCTCTCCCGCGCCGCGAGAGAGGGATTTTCTTCCGTGGTTGCTACATCGCTTGCTGCTGCATCCGCATGGCGCGGCGCTTGGCGATCGTCGGCGCCTTGCGAGCTTTCAGCGGATCGGCGACGCGGCCGCTCGGGCCGACCGTATCGGGCAGGCCCCAGACCCATTCGTCCCCGCCCCAGATGTAGTTGCGGTTGGTCTGCGCCGGGTTGCGGTTCACCAGCCGCCGCGCATAGAGCGGATGCGTCATGCTGCGGATCTCGTGCTCGATCGTGAACAGCACCTTGCCGGTGTCGAGGTCAACGATGTCCTCGAAACGGTACTGGCAGCGGTCGCTTTCCTCGGTGACGAGATCGAGTTTCTGCAGCTTTTTGTGCGGTCCGCCAAAATCCTCGACGTATACCTGTACGTGGTGGCCGTCATAGTCCGGCAGCTTCTTGTCGGTCTCGCGGAAGATGAATTCCTGCTTGTTGCCCACCGCGATATGCGCCGCCTTGCCGCCACCGTTGGCTTTGACCTTGGCATGGGCGCCGAGGATTTCCTTGTAGAAGCGAGCGATTCCGTCAGCGGTCCCGGCCGCGACGGTGAACTCGACATAGGGAATGCCGAGATTGATCTTGCCGAAGCGCTTCTCGTCCGGCTCATGGATATGGAGCTTGTTGCCCCACGGGCACGTCGCCTCGACGTGATCGTTGTGCTCCTTGAATTTGAACTTGGTGTCCTTCAGCTGCTTCTTGGCCCCCTGAAGCCGCTCCAGCAGCGCCTCGCGGTCCGGCGATACGATCCCGATATGGCCGCGCACCACCAGCGGCTCGCCGGTCGGGAGATGGAACTGGCTCTTCCCGATATTGACCCACATATTGTTGGTGCCGGGGAACAGGTACGGGTCGCGGGTGAAGCCGCACCCGAGTAGGTAGAAATCGCTGGCGAGCCCCTGGTTGGGGATTTCGACGTTGACGTGCTCCAGTGCGGTAATATTGCCGAAACTTTCGGCGGTGCGGTTGAATTGATCGTCCATTTCGCTCTCTCCGGATTTTCCTGAACAGCCCTCAGTATATGGTATGCGCCAAAGCGCCCTTCGCGGCAGCGCGCGCGCCATCAGAACAGCTTTTCGAACCTCTCGTCTACCGGAACCCGATAGCCGTCGGCGAGCCGATTGGTCTCGTTGGCCATGCCGACAACGGCGATCAGCTCAGCCAGCATCTCCTTGCTCATGCCCAGGCGCTTGGCTGCCGCGCCATGCGAGGCGGTGCAATAGGCGCAGCTATTAGTGATGCTGACCGCGAGATAGATCAGCTCCTTGGTCAGCGGGTCGAGCGCGCCCGGGGCCATGACCTCCTTCAGGCTTTCCCAAGTGCGGCGCAGAGTCGCCGGGTCGTTCGCCAGCGCTTTCCAGAAATTGTTGATCCAGTCGGTATTGCGGCTGACGCGGATATCGTCGAAGACGGCGCGCACCTCGGGACCGGCTTCGCGCTCCTCGATCAGCGGAACCATGCTCATTCGGACCTCCCGATCCCAGTGCGGCGCAACTCGCTCCCAAGCCGGCCGGTAAGAAACAGGCCGACCATGCGAAGATCGCTCAACAGCGACCAGGCCGGGTGTGCAAAAGTTTCGGGTCGGTTGCGCTCAAATGCCATATGCCCAAGCCAGGCTGGCGCATAGCCGAGGACAGGCGCGGCAAGGAGCCAATGCCAGTCGCGGGTGGCGGCGGCAAGCGCGACCAGCGCCGCGGCGCTGAGCGTACCAAAGTAATGCAGCGCGCGGGTGCGGGGGTTGCGATGCGCCCCCAAGTAGCGGGGCCAGAATTCCGCGTAGGTCATCGCCGGAACGCGGGCGGCGCGGCCACCCGCTGCTTGTAAAGAGCGGGTCGGCATCGTAAGTCAGCAGCCAACCTCATTCCGATCCGCATACAGCGGCCTGGGAGTTTCGAAGATGGGCTTCAAAGTAGCGGTGGTCGGCGCGACGGGCAATGTCGGACGCGAGATGCTGACCACTCTCGCCGAGCGCAATTTCCCGGCCGACGAGGTCGTCGCCCTGGCTTCCTCCGGCTCAATGGGCAGGGAGGTATCATTTGGCGAAGACGACATCCTCAGAGTGCAGCCGCTCGACACCTTCGACTTCAAAGGCACCGATATCGTCCTGTCGTCGCCGGGCGCCAAGGTATCCAAGCTCTTTGCGCCGCGGGCGGCGAAGGCCGGCGCGGTCGTGATCGACAACACTTCGGCCTTTCGCATGGAACCGGACGTGCCGCTCGTCGTGCCCGAGGTCAATCCCGAGGCGATCGCGCAGTATCAGAAGCGCCGTATCATCGCCAACCCGAACTGCTCGACGATCCAGATGGTCGTCGCGCTGAAGCCGCTGCACGACATCGCGCCGATCAAGCGGATTGTCGTCGCCACCTATCAATCGGTCTCGGGCGGCGGCCGCGCGGTGATGGACGAGCTGTTCAACCAGACCCGCGCGATCTACGTCAACGATCCGGTCAAGCCGGAGCATTTGACCAAGCAGATCGCCTTCAACGTCATCCCGCATATCGATGTGTTCATGGACGACGGCTCCACCAAGGAAGAGTGGAAGATGGCGGTCGAGACCCGAAAAATCCTCGACCCCGACATTGCTGTCAGCGCGACCTGCGTGCGCGTGCCGGTCTTCATCGGCCATGCCGAGGCGGTCAATGTCGAATTTGCTCGTCCGATCACCGAGGAGCGGGCGCGCGCGGCTTTGCAGGCCGCTCCCGGCGTGATCGTCCTCGACCATCGGGCGGACGAGGGTTACATCACCCCGGCCGAAGCGGCCGGCGAAGACGCGGTCTATGTCAGCCGCATTCGTCGTGACCCGACCGTGCCGCACGGGCTCAATCTGTGGGTCGTTTCCGACAATCTGCGCAAAGGCGCGGCGCTCAATGCGGTACAGATCGCCGAGATCTTGGTCAGTGATTATCTTGGCGGCCGTCGTGCGGGATCGCGGCCCAAATTGGAACTGGTGCGGGCCAAGTAGGTCTTACCCATTGTGTTGGACTCAATGGCCAGTGCTCATGGACAAGCTTGGCTGCGCTCGGTCGCGGGATGGCCGTTATAGTCAAGGATGAACGACCTTCCGCCTCCTGACGAAGTGAGCGCAACGGCTGCGCAAGAGAAGAAAGACGCGGTCGGCATCGTCACCACAGCGCGGATTACCGGGCATGTCCTGCCGCCGGCCGGCGACGTATTCCTCGGCCGCCGCATCACTCCGCTCACGCGCCGCCGCCTCGACAATTTCCGCACCAATAAGCGCGGCTTCTGGTCGCTGTGGATCTTCTTGGTCCTGTTCGTGATCAGCCTCTTCGCCGAGTTCATCACCAACGACCGGCCGCTGCTGGTGCATTACGACGGCGCCAATTACTTCCCGATCTTTCATGATTATCCGGAAACCACATTCGGCGGCTTCCTGCCGAGCGAGGCCGATTATCGGGATCCCGCCGTGATCAAGATGATCTCGGAGAAGGGCTGGATGGTGTGGCCGCTGATCCCATTCAGCTACAGCACGATTACCGATGCACCCGGTCCCTATCCGGCGGCGCCCTCGCGCATCGATTGGCTGGGAACGGACGATCAGGGCCGTGATGTGCTGGCCCGCCTCATTTACGGCTTTCGAATCTCGGTGCTGTTCGGCCTGGCGCTGACGCTGTTTTCGTCGGTGATCGGCGTCGCCGCGGGCGCAATCCAGGGCTATTTCGGAGGGCTGGTCGATCTCGGCTTTCAGCGCTTTATCGAGATCTGGGACGGCCTGCCGGTGCTTTATCTGCTGATCATCCTCGCCACTTTCGTCGAGCCCAATTTCTGGTGGCTATTGGGGCTTATGCTGCTGTTCTCCTGGACCGGCCTCGTCAGCGTGGTTCGCGCCGAGTTTCTACGCGCGCGCAACTTCGATTACGTGCGCGCGGCGCGAGCCCTTGGCGTCTCCGACCCGGTCATCATCTTCCGGCATGTCCTGCCGAACGCGACAGTGGCGACAATCACGTTCATGCCGTTCATCCTTAACGGCTCGATCACCACCCTGACCTCGCTCGATTTTCTCGGCTTTGGCCTGCCGCCGGGCTCGCCTTCGCTCGGCGAGCTGCTCGCGCAAGGCAAGGCCAATCTGCAGGCGCCTTGGCTCGGGATCACCTCTTTCGCTGTTTTGGCGGTGATGCTCAGCCTGCTCATTTTCATCGGCGAGGCGGTGCGCGACGCTTTTGACCCGCGCAAGGTGATGCCGTGAGCCTGTTGGAGGTGCGCGATCTGAGCGTGACCTTTCGCGGCGTTCGCGGCGCGCCGCCGGTCGAGGCGGTGAAGCGCGCATCCTTCACGCTGGATCGCGGCGAAACCCTGGCGCTGGTTGGCGAAAGCGGCTCAGGGAAATCGGTCACTGCGCTATCGATTTTGCAGCTCCTGCCCCACCCGGCCGCCTCACACACGCCCGAAAGCAGCATTCGCTTCGCCGGCGAGGAGCTGGTCGGCGCGGCGCCGGCGCGGTTGCGCGAGGTGCGTGGCAACCGTATCGCGATGGTCTTCCAGGAACCGATGACCTCGCTCAATCCGCTGCATACGCTGGAAAAACAGGTCGCCGAGACGCTGCTCATTCACAAACATCTGTCGGCATCGGCGGCCAGGGCGCGCACGCTTGAACTGTTGCGCCTCGTCGGGTTGCGCGACGCCGAAAGTCGGCTCGGCGCCTACCCGCACCAGCTCTCCGGCGGCCAGCGGCAACGGGTGATGATCGCGATGGCGATCGCCAACGAGCCCGACATCCTGATCGCCGACGAGCCAACCACCGCGCTCGACGTGACGATCCAGGCGCAGATCCTGCACCTGATGCGCGAGCTGAAGGATCGGCTCGGCATGGCGTTGCTGCTGATCACACACGATCTGACGATCGTGCGCCACATGGCCGAGCGCGTCTGTGTAATGACTCAGGGCGAGATCGTCGAGCAGAGACCGACCGGCGACATTTTCGATCGGCCGCAGCACCCCTACACGCGCCGGCTCCTGGCGGCAGAGCCGAAGGGAAGGGTAGCGCCGGCCGATCCGAAGGCGCCCGTATTGATCGAGGGCGATCGGGTCAAGGTGTGGTTTCCGATCCGGCGCGGCCTGTTTCGCCGCATCAAGGGCTACGTCAAGGCAGTGGACGGGGTCTCGCTGGCGGTGCGCGCCGGCTCGACCCTAGGCGTTGTCGGCGAGAGCGGCTCCGGCAAAACGACTTTGGGCCTCGCCCTGTTGCGGCTGCTCGATGCCCAAGGAGATATGGGAGGCGGCATCCGCTTTGATGGCCGTGACATCGCGCGCGAGCGGCAAAAGAGGCTGCGCCCGCTCAGGCGCGAGATGCAGGTCGTCTTTCAGGACCCCTATTCGAGCCTATCGCCGCGGCTGTCGATCGCGCAAATCGTCGGCGAAGGGCTGCGCGTCCACAATCTCGCCGCGAGCGAGGCCGAGCGCCGGCGCCTGATCGAGGAGGCACTCATCGAGGTGGGGCTCGATCCCGCCTCCGCCGATCGCTACCCGCACGAATTCTCCGGCGGCCAGCGGCAGCGCATCGCGATCGCCCGAGCGCTGGTGTTGAAACCCCGTTTCCTGGTGCTCGACGAGCCGACCTCGGCGCTCGACATGTCGGTGCAGGCGCAGATCGTCGAGCTGTTGCGCGAATTGCAGGCACGCTATGGCCTCGCCTATCTCTTCATTAGCCACGATCTCAAGGTGGTGCGCGCGCTGGCGCACGAGATCCTGGTCATGAAGGACGGCGAGATTGTCGAATCCGGCAGCACCGACCGGGTCATGAACGCGCCCGAACACCCGTACACCCGCGCGCTGATGGCCGCCGCTTTCGACCTCGCCGCGGTGCCTGCTTAGGTTCTAGGGCGCGCGACGGGCTTGCCGCCGCCCGGCCCGCGTGGAAATCTGCGGCACAGCGGGTCATTACGAAACTGAGGCAACCGTCATGCGCATCGTCATTGTCGGCCAACAGGCGTTCGGCAAATCCGTGCTCGAGGCATTTCTCGGCCGCGGCGATACGGTCGCCGGCGTCTTCGCCGCGCCCGAGAAGCCGGGCGCGCGCCCCGACCCGCTGGTCGAGGCGGCCGAGGAGAAGAAGCTGCCGGTGTTCCGCTTTCCGAAATATTCCGCGCCCGAGGCGCTGGAAGCGCTGCGCGGGCTCGACGCCGATATCGGCGTCATGGCTTATGTGCTGCTGTTCGCGCCACCCGAATTCTGCGCCATCCCAAAGCGCGGGATGATCCAGTTCCACCCCTCGCTCTTGCCATTGCATCGCGGGCCGGCCTCGATCCCGTGGGCGATCATCCGCGGCCGCACCGAGACCGGGCTGACGATCTTCCGCCCGACCCCCGGCCTCGACGAGGGACCGGTTATCCTGCAGAAGCGCGTGGCGATCGGGCCAAACGACACGGCGGCCTCGCTCTATTTCGACAAGATCTTCCCGCTCGGGGTCGAAGCGCTGGTCCAGGCCGCCGATCTGGTCAACGCCGGCCGCGCCACCGAGTGGACCCAGGACGAAGCCGAAGCGACCTACGAAGGCTGGGTGCGCGAGACTGAAAGCCGCATCAACTGGGCGAACCACGTCGATTTCATCTACGATCTGATCCGCGGCTGCAACCCCGCGCCGGGCGCCTGGACGCCGTACGGCGACAAGAAGCTCTATCTGTTCGACGCCAAGAAGGCGATGGCGCCGACCTTCGGCTCGGTGCGCGGCAAGAAGCTCG
>DASYOB010000149.1:0-7443 GCA_036008175.1 Allostellaceae bacterium | reverse complement strand
GGTTCGGGCTTCATCTTCCGGGCCTATCACGCGCTGCCGCCGCTCACCCGCTCCGACGGGGTGCCGACGAGCGCGGTGCTCGGCTTCTCCAACATGCTGGCGAAGCTGCTCAGCGAGACCGACGCCGACCACATCGCGGTCGTATTCGATCACTCGGGTAGCTCGTTCCGCAACCAGATCTACGACCAGTACAAGGCGCAGCGCCCCGACGCCCCGGCCGACCTCATCCCGCAATTCAAGCTGGTGCGCGAGGCGACGAAGGCGTTCGGCGTCTGCCGCATCGACGTGCCGGATTTCGAGGCGGACGATCTGATCGCGACCTATGCCCGCGAGGCCGAGGCAGCCGGCGCCATCGTCACCATCGTCTCGTCCGACAAGGAAATGATGCAGCTCGTGCGCGAGCGGGTGACGATGCTCGACCCGATCAGGAACCGGCCGATCGGCGACGCCGAGGTGCGCGAGAAATTCGGCGTCGGCCCCGACAAGGTGATCGAGGTGCAGGCGTTGTGCGGCGACAGCGTCGATAACGTGCCGGGGGTGCCGGGGATCGGCGTCAAGACCGCGGCCGAGCTGATCAACACCTATGGCGATCTCGAAACCCTGCTCGCCCGTGCCAACGAAATCAAGCAGCCGAAGCGGCGCGAATCGCTGATCGAGAACGAGGCCAAGGCGCGGCTGTCGAAGGAGCTGGTCAAGCTCGACGACGACGTGCCGTTGCCGTGCCCGCTGTCGGAGTTGCGGGTAAAGCCGATCGACCTCGATACGCTGTTGCCCTTCCTGCGCACGATGGAATTCCGCGCGCTCGAAACGCGGATGCGGCAGCGGCTTACCGGCGCCGCTCCAACTCCGGCGCTGGACGGCGGCGTGCCCGCGCCGGCAGAGCCGGTCATTCCCGAGATCTTGCCGTTCTCGGCGCCGCGCACCTACGCGGTCGTCGACACAGCGGAGGGCCTTGAGCATTGGATCGAGGCCGCCGAGCAGGCCGGAATTGTTGCGATCTGGCCGGCCGGGAGCGCCGTCGCCGGCACCCGACCGGAGTGGTGCGGCGTCGCGCTGGCCGTCGCGCCCGGCCTCGCTGCCTATGCCCCGCTCGGCCATCGAGCGGCGGGGCTGCTCGATGCGCCTGCCCAACCCGGCAGCCTCACCCTCGATGACGCGCTCGCTCGGCTGAGGCCGCTGTTCGAAAACCCGGCCGTGCTGAAGATCGGGCACGACGTCAAGGGCATGGCGCATCTGCTGCGGCGCTACGGCATCGCGCTCGCGCCCTATGACTGCACGATGCTGATGTCGTACACGCTCGAAGGCGGCCAGTTCGAGCATACGATCGAGGAGGTGACGCGGCGCGCCTTCTCGCACGAGCTGATGCCGCTGAAGGAGCTGATCGGCACCGGCAAGAGCCTGATATGCTTCGCCGAGGTCACCACCCAGGGCGCGCGAGATTTCGCGGCTGAGCGCGCCGACGCGGCGCTGCGCCTGCACGCGCTCTTAAAGGCACGGCTGCTGCACGACCGCATGACCGCGTTCTACGAGACGATCGAACGCCCGCTCGTGCCGACGGTGGCGGCGATGGAGGATAACGGGGTCAAGGTCGACCGCGCCGCGCTCGCCGAATTGTCGCGCGATTTCGCCCTGCGCATCGCCGAGCTCGAACGGACAATCTGGCGCGACGTCGGCAGCGAATTCAACATCGGCTCACCCAAGCAGCTCGGCGACGTACTCTTCGAGAAGCTGCAACTGCCCGGCGGCAAGAAAGGCAAGACCGGCGCCTACGGCACCGACGCCTCGATCCTGGAGACCTTGGCCCCTCTGCATCCGGTGCCGGCGCAGGTGCTCGAATGGCGGCAGCTGACCAAGCTTAAATCGACTTATGCCGACGCGCTCGGCGAGGAGATCGACAGCCGCACGGGGCGGGTCCACACCTCTTTCGCTCTTGCGGCGACCGCAACGGGCCGGCTCTCTTCGTCAGAGCCCAATATCCAGAACATCCCGATCCGCACCGAGGAAGGCCGCAAGATCCGCCGCGCCTTTGTCGCCGAGCCCGGGCATCTGTTGCTTTCGGCCGATTACAGCCAGATCGAGCTGCGCCTCGCCGCGGACGTCGCCGACATCGCCGAATTGAAGCGCGCCTTCCAGGAGGGGCACGACATCCACGCGCTGACCGCGAGCGAAGTGTTCGGCGTGCCGCTCGACAAGATGGACCCGCAGACAAGGCGCCGCGCGAAGGCGATCAATTTCGGCATCATCTACGGCATCAGCGCCTTTGGCCTCGGCAACCAGATCGGCGTGCCGCAGTCAGAGGCCGCCGAATACATCCGCGCCTATTTCGACCGTTTCCCGGGTATCCGCGCGTATATGGAAAGGATCAAGGCCGACGCCCGCCGCGCCGGCTATGTCGAGACGATCTTCGGCCGCAAATGCTTCATTCCCGGCATCCGGGACGCCAACCCGGCGCGCCGTATGGGCGCCGAACGGCAGGCGATCAATGCGCCGCTGCAAGGTTCGGCGGCAGACATCATCAAGCGGGCGATGGGCCGCTTGCCGGCGGCGCTCGAACAGGCGGGGCTCGCCGCGCGCATGCTGTTGCAGGTACATGACGAGCTGTTGTTCGAGGTGCCGGAAGGCGAGGTCGAGGCGACCGCGAAGCTGGTCAAGGAAGTCATGGAAGGCGCCTGCGCGCCGCGCTGCGAGCTGTCGGTGCCGCTTGTCGTCGAAACCGGCTGGGCCACGAGCTGGGACCAGGCGCATTAGCGGCGCCTAGCCCGATGCTATCGCGACGCGCCTTCGCCGCACTGATCATCGGCGGGGCGGCCACATCGACCACGGGTCGCGCACAACAGAGCCCCATCTCGTCACCAGTAGGCCGAGCGGCTCGGATTGGCTTGCTTTCTAACGAGCGGCTCAAGGCCGCGCTCCTGAATGGCCTGCATGACGCCGGCTTCGACGAAGCCAGGAACCTGATCGTCGACTACCGTCCGAACATCCCGCCGCAGATGCTGCCGCAATTTGCCGCCGAACTGGTCACGCTGAAGGTCGATGTGATCGTGGCTTCGGGTACGCAGGCCGTCCAGGCCGCGCAGCAGGCGACGCAAGCCATTCCGATCGTCATGACAGGCAGCAGCGATCCGGTCGGCACCGGGCTCGTCGCGAGCCTAGCGCGGCCGGGGGGCAATGTCACAGGCATGAGCCTGTTCAATCCCGAACTGAGCGGCAAGCGGCTTGAGTTGCTCAGCGAAATGATCCACGAGCTCCCGCGGGTGGTGGTCCTGTGGAACCCCGATGACCCTCCCGCAGTGCTTGCGCTGCGGGAGACAGAAAACGCGGGTCGCGTGCTCGGGATTGAAGTGCGAGCGATCGAAGTTCGACGGGCTGCCGATTTCGACGCGGCTTTCGCATCGGCGCTCGACGTAGGGCCCAAAGGTGTCGTGATCCAGTCCTCGCCGCTGCTGACGACGAATACCCCTCGCATGGCCGCATGGGCGCTACAAAACCAGCTGCCCGCAATTTCCTGGGAGAAATCCTTTCCAGCGAACGGCGGTTTGATGTCCTACGGCCCCGACCTCGACGGCCTTGTCCGCCGCTCGGCAGTCTTCGTCGACAAGATCCTCAAGGGCACCAAGCCGGCGGATCTGCCGATCGAGCAGCCGACAAAATTCGATCTTGTCATCAACATGGCGACCGCTAAGGCGCTGGGCCTCACCGTTCCGCAATCGCTGCTGTTACGCGCCGCCGAGGTGATCGAGTAGGTCTCATCGGCTGGTGCCGCATTGGCGCGGGGTTTGCACCTCTTCGGCATCCGACAAAACAGCCCGAGGAGGACCCGGCGATGCGCCGACCCATTGTGCATTACCGCGACACACCGAAATTCGTATTGCGCCGGCTCGACCGGATCGCCGGCAACGTTAACGGCTTCTTGTTCGTGGTCGCGCTCGGCCTGGGAATGCTCGATCTGCTTTACGCAGTGCAAAAAATTGTCGATGCGATTCCGCCCGTGGTGCACACGAGCGCCCACGGTCCTTAAGCGTTGATGAAGCCGGCGCATAAAAGGTATGCATAGCTGACCTGTCACATCGGCTATTGTGCAGCGCAGCATACGCTCTAATCTCTGGTGCGGCTTGCGCTATCGCTTCCAGTAATCAGGAACGCCGCACGATGATGAACCGCCTGTCTCGTATCGGCATCAAGGAAATACTGCGGCGGCTCGACCGCATCGCCGGCGATCTCAATGTCTTGCTGGTCGTCGTCGCGGTCGGCCTCGCCACCCTCGACCTGACCTTCCTTGTCACCCAGAAGTTTGTCGAGCACCTGCCGCCGATCACCCGCATCTCGCACGACCAAGCGCCCGAATCGGTCCAGTGAACTGAGCCGCGCGCCCGCCCAGTCTAATTGTAGATCCATTCCTTCTCGAAACGGGCGTAGCAGTCGCGCTCGCCCGGCATCTTGACCCAGCCGGCCAGCAGCCGCGGCGTCGCCAGCAGCAGGCGGTCGCGCAGATGGGTCGAGTTGAGGCCGTATTCCTCGAAGGTCGAGATCGTGATCTTCTGGTTGTGCGGGTCGTCCTGGAAGCGGCATGCCGCGAGCGCGACCGTTTCCATATATGCCCGGCGGTCCGCGCCCGATTGCAGATAGGTATTGGCGACCGCGGTCGAGCGCGGGAAATCGAGCGCCATGATCGCGTCGTCGAGCTCGCGCAATAGCGCATCGGACGACTTGCCGGTGAAATTATATTCGGCGAATTCCTTCTCGATCACCGGGCTCTGCAGCTGGTTTTCGTGCGCGACGTCGTTGATGAAATTCGCCATCAGATAAAGGATGCGCGCCTGGTACGGATTGTCGCCGTTGCGCATCCAGTTGTTCGCGACGTTGCAGTAGTCGAACGGGTGCTGCCCATTGGTGAACTGGCGCGGCACGGTGGTGCGCAAGATCAGTTCGGCGGCGCCGAGCTGGATCGTGTCGCCGAGGCTGCGGATCGATTTGCCGTTCTTCAGATGCGCGCTGAGCCGGTCCCAGACCGCGTCATGGTCGGCCGTCATCAGCAGCTCGACGAACTCCTCGACCTCGGCCGAGGAAAGCGGCGCCTGGTTTGTATGCTTGAGGCTTTTGCCCGCGTCGTCCGGAAACTCGGCGCCGATGCGCACGCTGGCGGCATCGTACAGCGAGTAATACAGCGGGCCGATCGCCATGTCCGGCACGCCCATGTAATAGACCCCGTGCGCATGCTCCCAACCAATATAGTTGGCGAGGTCGGTCACCGCGCGGGCGCGGATCGCCTTGTGCCCGGTGTTGCGCGCCTTGCGGCCGATCACCGTGTCCTGCAGGTCGATCAGTCCGAGGAACTCGAGTTGGTCGCGCAATAGGGGCCGGGTCTCCTCGTCCTCGGCGAGTCCGAGAAAGAGCCCGTATGACCGGCGGGAATCGCCGGTCATCGTCGCGATCGTATAGTCGTGCAGCCGCTCCTCGACGGTACCCGATGCGCGGATCGGCTCCTGGTCTTCCTGCCAAACCACGGGGCCGTAATCGGGCGGCGGCACTTGGATGCCCTTCATCGTCGCATAGCGCCCGGGATATTTGCCGAGCAGCTGGTTCCAGATGTCGAGCCCGGCCGGGATGTACCAGACGCTCTGCAGCAGCGGTAAGAGCCGGTATTTCTCCGGCAGATACGGCATCAGATAGGTCGAGGCGCGCAGGCCGAGGATCGTGTGGTCGTTGTTGGTCAGCGCGATGTTGCCGTCGCGCATGTTGATGTGGCAGGGCACTTGAACAAACGGCGCCTCGGCGGCGGTGACGACGCTCAGCGCCTCGCCGACCGACTGCCCGTCCCGCACCATCCGGAAGAACAGATCCGTCACGCGCGGCTGATCGCGCTGAAGGATCGCGTCGGTAAACAGATCAAAGGATTTGTCTTCGCGGATCTCGTCGCGGTTGCGCAGCATCGGCGCTCTCCCCGGGATGGCGGCAGGAGGCCGCCCGAAGTTGCAAAAGTACGCTCTGCGCGGCGCTGTCGTAAAGCAACGCAGACCCTGCGTTTTCGCATTCCGGGCCGGCGCTTTGCATGCGGCTACTCGATTGCCGCGCCTGTGGATACGCCGCTTCCCAGTCCGCGGTGAAAGCGAGCAAGGAAGTTACGGGTCCGGGGATTTTGCGGCCGCTCCAGAACCTCGGCGGGCGGCCCGATCTCGACGATGACGCCGTCGCTGATGAAAGCGACCGCATCCGCGACTTCGTGAGCGAAGGCGATCTCATGGGTGACGATGATCATCGTCATCCCTTCCTCGGCCAGCCCTTCGATGACGCTCAGCACTTCGCCGACAAGCTCGGGGTCGAGCGCCGAGGTGACCTCGTCCAGCAGCATCACCGCCGGGCCCATCGCCAATGCGCGGGCGATCGCGACGCGCTGGCGCTGGCCGCCCGAGAGGTGCGACGGGTAGGTGTCGGCTTTGTCGGCGAGCCCGACCTTGCCGAGCAGCTCGCGCCCCTCGGTTTCCGCCTCGCGCCGGGGCATGCCTTTGACGATGGTCGGGCCGGCGGTCACGTTCTGCAACGCGGTCATATGGGGAAACAGATTGAAGTGCTGAAACACCATGCCGGTCGCGGCGCGGAACGCGGCAAGCTCGCGATCGCCGCTGCGCGCCTGTCGGCCCTGGCCGAACCGCATCTCTCGCTCGCCGACCCGGATCAGCCCACGATCGGGCTCTTCCAGCAGGTTGATGCAGCGCAGGAGCGTCGATTTCCCCGACCCGGACGGCCCGATGATTGCGACCACCGCGCCGCGTTCGACCCGCAGCGAGACGCCCTTCAGCACCTCGACCCGGCCGAACGACTTCCACAGATCGGCGATCTCGATCATCGGCGGCATTGCGGGTCCACCAGGCGGCTCAGTCCGAGCGGCCGAGTTGCCATTCGACCCCTTGCGCCGCAAGCGTCAGCGGAAACAGCACGAGGAAATATATGATCGCGACCATCGTGTAGCATTCGAGCGGGCGGTAGGTGGCCGCGGTGATCATCTGTCCCTCGTACAGCAGATCGGCGACCGCGATCGTCGACACCAGCGAGGTGTTCTTCAGCTGGATGATCGATTGGTTCATGAAGGGCGGGATCATCCGTTTGACCGCCTGCGGCAGGATTACATGGCGCATGACCTGGCCGCGGCGCATGCCGATCGCTCGTGCCGCGTCCCACTGGCCGCGCTCGATCGAGTTGACCCCGCCGCGCACGATCTCGGCGTAAAACGCTCCGGTATAAAGCGAGAGCACCAGGGTCGCCGCAATCGTCGCCGGGATGTCGATCCCGAGCACCACCGGCAGCGCGTAGTAGAACCAGATGATCTGCACCAAGAGCGGCGTGCAGCGGAAGATCTCGATGTAGGCGACGAGCGGGGCGGTCAGCAATTTGTTGCGCGACAGCCGCAGCAGCCCGGTCACGAGGCCGATCGCCAGCCCGATGAGG
>DASYOB010000148.1:0-99760 GCA_036008175.1 Allostellaceae bacterium | reverse complement strand
TTCGTAAGCGGTAGGCCGTTGGTTCAAATCCGACTCGGGGCACCAGCTCTTTTGCTTCACCGCACATTGCAGGGGAACAGGGGAGCAGCTTTATGGCCGGTACGGTTATCGCGGTGAGCCGAAGCCCGACTCACACTATGTCGAAACCGATTGCCGAGAGCATCCAGCTGCTGGCGGGGCTCGGCGTTGAGGGCGACTGCCATATGGGCGCGAAGGTCACCCACCTGTCGCGCATCCTGCGCTTCGGCAATGCGGCCAATCTCCGGCAGGTCCATCTGATACAAGAAGAGCTGTTCGACGAGTTGCGGCAGGCCGGCTTTGCCGTTTCCGCCGGCGATATGGGCGAGAATGTCACGACTCGCGGAGTGGATCTGCTGTCCCTGCCGAGAGGGGCCCGGCTCCATCTCGGCGACGAAGCCGTCATCGAGGTCACCGGGCTGCGCAATCCCTGCCGCAAGCTCAACCGCATCCAGCCCGGGCTGATGGCGGCGACGCTCGACCGCGATGCCGAAGGCAATCTGGTGCGCAAGGCCGGCGTGATGAGCATTGTGATCGCCGGCGGCGAGGTTCACGCCGGCGATCCGATCCGGGTCGAGCTGCCGGCGGGACCGTGCGAGGCGCTTGCCCCGGTCTAAGGCTGCCTCCTGCCGCTTCCGTAGCGCCGCCGCACTGCCATCGCTGTCAATCCGAATGGATAATCATGGGTATTCGGTCAACAGCGCGGCGAAGACCTCGTTACGACAAGGCTTTAGAAGCGCAATTTGGAACTAAAGCGTGATCGAGGGCGTCACGCTCGATAACAGCACCGGCGGTTTTGACGGGGCTGTTGCGGCTAAACGGTTCAGGAGTAGGAACCATGGCGACTCGCCAGAGTCCCGCACAACGCAAGACCGTCGACCGGGTCATGCATGAATACAAGCACGGCGAATTGAAAACCGCTCGCGGTGCGCGGAAAGTCAAAAATCCGAAACAAGCCATCGCCATTGCGCTGCACGAGGCCGGCGCTTCCAAATTCGAAAGCCCAAAGAAAAACGCCCGCAACTTGCGCCGCACCAAAGAAAAGGAACGGCGCGGTGAAACCGGTCAGGATGCTGCCGAGGCCACCGGCCGTCGGGCAGCGAGCACGAAGCGGGCCTCGGGCAGCAAAAGTTCCTCGACCACGAAGCGGACGCCGCGCGCCGCCGCGCGCTCCTCGATCACCACGCGGTCCGCGAGCCCGAAACGGGGATCCGGCGCGACACGTGCCGCCGCTGCCAAGCGCACGTCGAGCACAGCGAAGGCGTCGGGCACGAGGCGGGCGTCGACCACTAAGCGGAGCGCGAGCACCGGAACGAAGCGCGCCACCGGGAAGACCCGTGCCGAGCTGTACACCGAGGCAACGCGGCGCAAGATCGCTGGCCGGTCCAGAATGAGCAAGGCGCAACTCGAACGCGCGCTGCGAGGATAATCGGCAGCCGCCGCACTCTGCGGACATGCGACGCTAAAGATCCCTCGGCCTGCGCGATCCGCCGCGGGTTGGTCGCTCTGACAACTTTCCATTGCAACCGTGCAGGTGCGCCTCAGCGCCGCACCAGCGCGATATTGCTCGGCTGTGCTCTTGACGCTGGTTCTGTGCCACACTCGGTGTCGGATCGCCGCCGCGAATCGAGTGAAAGGAGCGCAGCATGAAGGGTGGGGTGGTGATGAGCGCGATCGCCTCGCACTCGCCGCGGATCGGTATCGAGGCAAGCGCACCGGATTTTCTGCGCGGCGTCATTGCCGGCGCCTATTCCCTCGGACGTGCGATCCAGGAACTCGAACCGGATGTGATCGTGCTGCAGTCGGCCCATTGGGTGACGACCTTCACCTGGTACGTCACCTGCCAGCCGCGGCATCGGGGTTATTGCGTCTCCGACGAGCTGCCGGACCTGATCCCGGGCGTGGCCTACGACAGGCCGGGAGATCCCGAGTTCGGGGCCGCGCTGGTCGAGGAGATCAAGCTCAAAGGCCTTCTCGCTGGCCGCAACGAGACTGCCCACTACAAATGGGATTACGGGACCTTCGTGCCTTTGCAATATCTCGACCCGGAGCAGCGCATCCCGGTGGTCACGATGGGAACCTGCATCCTGGCCGATCTGGACGAATGCCACGAGGTCGGCGACGCGGTGCGGCAAGCAGCCGCGAAATCGGGCAAGCGGGTCGTCTTTGTTGCCAGTTCGGCGCTGTCGCATAGGCTGGTGCGCGACCCGGCGAGCTGGCCGACAAAAGCGAACCAGGCGCTCGACCGCCGGTTCGTATCCTTGTTGCGAGAGGGCAGCACCGGTGAGGCGCGGCAGTCCCTCAACGGCTATGCTGTCGAGGCGCAGGTGGAGATGGGCGGCCGCAACGTCGCGAGCATGCTCGGCGCGCTCGCCGGCGTAGCATCTGACCATCTCGCCGGCGAGGAATATGGCGAGTACGGACCTTCATCGGGTGCCGGGCATACGAATCTCGGCATCCGCGTGCTTTAGCCGACGGGAGTATCCCGGCCGCGCTGCTTTACGGGCGGTTGCTTGATCCGGCGCCCGATCGCTCCCAAATCTTGTACGGAATTGGCGTTCCCCGTTGCCGGGCGCCGCATGCGGGCCGGGCATTGGATCTCGCTCTATCGGAGGAGAACGGATCATGTCGCGCCTGTCGCTATTCAACTCCCCGTTGCTGCTCGGCTTCGAGCATTTCGAGAGGGCGCTCGACAGGGTGAACAAGATCTCCGCCGACGGCTACCCGCCGTACAACATCGAGCAGCTCGCCGAGAACGAGCTGCGCATCACCCTCGCCGTTGCCGGTTTCCGCATGAGCGATCTGAACATCACGATCGAGGACAACCAGCTCGTTATCCGCGGCAAGCAGGTCGATGAGGGCGAGCACGTGTACCTGCATCGCGGCATCGCCGCGCGCCAGTTTCAACGGTCTTTTGTGCTGGCCGAAGGGATCGAAGTGCGCGGCGCCTGGCTGGATAACGGGCTGCTGCACGTCGACTTGGTCCGGCCGATGGTTGAGCCAAAGGTGCGCACAATCCAGATCCGCGGAAACGGAGATATCGCAGGACAGGCTAGCATCACCACGCTCGCCCAGCGTTCGTCGAATAAATCGGGCGCCTAGCAGCGTCTTAGCAAGGAATCAAATCGTTGGCCGGCCGTATGCCGGCGGATGGAGGTCGAAATGCGATCCATCGAAGACTTCACGGCGTTCTCGGCGAGAGAGCTGGGGCTGCTCGGCATGGAGGACGTCGCCTACATCAAACGGGTCGTCGTCGATGGCGCTGCGGCATTTGCGGTGCATGCCGCCGACGGTACCGAAATCGCCGTGCTTCCAGACCGTGATCTCGCTTTTGCCGTGGTGCGACAGCACGACCTGGAGCCGGTCAGCGTTCACTGAGCCGCTGCGCCGGGCCGAGTTGGCTCAGGCGGCATGTGTCTCCGGACACTCGGTCAACAGCGCATAGAGCGCATCGGCATTGTCGGTGCCGCGGAGTTTCTGGCAAGTAGTGCGGTCGCGTAACAGGCGCGAGATGCGGGCGAGCGCCCGCAGGTGCTCTGCGCTGGCATTCTCCGGCGCCAGCAGCACGAAGAGCAGATCGACAGGTTGATCGTCGATTGAATCGAAGGCGATCGGTCGGTCGAGGCGCGCGAACAGGCCGTAGAGCTGGGTCAGCTCGGCGAATTTCCCGTGCGGGATCGCGACCCCACGCCCGATCCCGGTGGTACCGCAGCGCTCGCGCTCGGTCAGCACGTCATAAATGCGCCGCTCGGCAATTCCGGTTGCCCCGGCGGCGCGGCGTGCTACTTCCTGCAGCGCCTGCTTCTTGTTGCCGACCCGCAGCTGGGCGATGACGCTGCGCGGGGTCAGCAGCTCGGAAATTTCCATCACGCTCCGCTTCCCGGCCTTTCAGCCCTTTGGCCACGCGGTCCGTGCGCCGCGTGTTGTCGCCAGGACCGGGCAAGGTTCTCTCTCATGCGCTCTTGCCGCTAACACCTTTGGGCCGATGCGTGTCACTGCGGTCGGTCCGAAGGGCGGGGTCGATCCAGCCGATATTGCCGTCGCCCCGCCGGTAAACGAGGTTCAGCTCACCATGCGACCGGTTGCGGAACAGCAGCACCGTGACATCGGCCAGATCCATCCGCATGACCGCTTCGCCGACGGTGAGACGCGGTAGCTCGGTCGTCATCTCGGCAATAACGACGGGCGCCGCGGGTTCGCCGTCGTGCGCGGCGGGCTCGTCACCCTCGTCCATGGGCGCCAGCACATAGGCTGCCGCGACCTCGCCTCGCTCGCTGGTGCGCGCCTTGGCATGATAGTCTCGCAGCCGGCGCTTGTAGCGCCGCAGCTGCTTTGCCAACCGTTCGGCGGCAGCGTCGAAAGCGTGGTAATGATCGCCCGCCGCCGCCCCGCTATTGGCGATGATGCCGCGGCCGATATGCACCGACACGTCGGCGCGGATCCGGTGCGCCTCGCGGGCGAAGACGGCATGCGCCTCGATCGCGGTGCCGAAGTATTTGCCAAGCATAGCCTCTAGGCTCGATTCGACATGG
Source organism: Allostellaceae bacterium (assembly GCA_036008175.1). Taxonomy (GTDB): domain Bacteria; phylum Pseudomonadota; class Alphaproteobacteria; order ATCC43930; family CGMCC-115725; genus DATARH01. The sequence goes on along the minus strand of DASYOB010000148.1, from coordinate 95,210 downwards.
CGGCGGAGAGCCTCGCCGACGTCGACCTGTTTGCCCGTGACGGTCAGCTGCATTGCTGCAAACCACTCAATGTCATCGCGGGGTCGCTCGCAAACGCTGCGCAGGACGCAAATTGGTGATGCGGCCGGATGCGGTCAAGCGACGCTCACGAGATGTTCTCTTTACAGCACGAGCATCTTCTCGCGACGCCGCTGCACGGAGGACGGGATGCGCATCGCTTCGCGGTATTTTGCTACCGTGCGCCGAGCGATGTCGATACCGCTTTCCTCCAGCAATTCCACAATGCGTTCGTCGGAGAGCGTCTCGTCCGACGGCTCACCTTCGATCAGTCCGCGGATGCGGAAACGCACCGCCTCGGCTGAATGCGCATCGCCGCCCCGCGCTGCGGGGATTGCCGAGGTGAAGAAATATTTCAGCTCGAACAGCCCGCGCGGTGTCGCGATGTACTTATTGGTGGTGACGCGGCTCACGGTGCTCTCGTGCATCCCAATCGCGTCGGCGATATCGCGCAGGATCAGGGGGCGCAGCGATTGAACGCCTTGGCGGAAAAACCCGTCCTGCTGGCGAACGATCTCGGTCGCGACCTTGAGTATCGTGTTGGCGCGCTGGTGCAGCGATTTGACCAGCCAGTTGGCCGCCTGCAGCCGGTCGCTGAGATATTCGCGATCTGCCTTACTCAGGGTGGCCTTGCTGACCCGTGCGTAATAGCGGTTGTTCACGAGCACCCGCGGCAGCGTCTCGGCATTCAGCTCGACGATCCAACCGCCGTCGGGCTGCGGGTGCATCAGGATGTCCGGGACGACGGGCTGTGCCAGCGGCGGATCGAAAGCGTGCCCGGGCCGCGGATCGAGCGATTTGATCTCGGCGACCATCTCGGCGAGGTCCGCGGCATCGACCCCGCAAATCCGTATCAGCGCCGGGACGTTGCGCGCTGCGAGGAGCGGCAGATTTTCGAGAAGCCGCTGCATCGCCGGATCGAGGCGATTGCGATCGTGCAGCTGTAGGGCAAGGCATTCGGCCAGGTCCCGGGCGAACACGCCGGGCGGATCGAACTCCTGGAGGCGGGCGAGGACCACCTCGACCCGCGCCGGTGGGCAGCCCAGCCGCTCCGCCGCGCCGTCGAGGTCGCCGCGAAGATAACCGACCTCGTCGAGCTGATCGAGCAGGTGGAAGGCGATCACCCGGTCTGCCGGATCGCGGAGATCGGTGCCGATCTGCGCGATCAGATGCTCGCGCAGCGTGTGCGGTCGGGCGGCCTGTTCAATGCCGGATAAATCTCCCCCGTCGAAACTACCGCCGCGGGAAGGCCATGGGGAAGATTCTGGGCTGGGAGCGCCGACATCGACAGTCCCGTCCCCGTCGCCGCCTGAGGCGGCGCGCCAATGCTCTTCGGCGTCGGCCGCAACATCGGAGGTAAGCCCGTGAGGCAGTTCCAACAGCCCGCCGTCAGCGACGGCTGCTCCATTAGCCTCCGCCACGACCGTCGTCTCATCGCCCTCGCGCGGCGCGGGCTCGAGTAACGGGTTGCGCTCTATCTCGGTCTCAACGAACTCCGCCAGTTCCAGGTTGGACAGCTGCAGCATCTTTATCGCTTGCTGCAGTTGCGGGGTCATGACCAGCGCCTGGCTCTGGCGCAGTTCAAGACGTTGAGAAAAGATCAATCTGCTCACAAGATGCTCCGTCTGGAGCAGCAGCTTATAGGCTGAATCGTTCGCCGAGGTAAACGCGCCGGACATCCGCGTCAGCGACGATGTCGTCCGGCGCGCCCTCCATCAGCACCTGACCTTCATGCAGGATGTAGGCCCGATCGACGATCTTCAGCGTGTCGCGCACGTTATGATCGGTGATCAAGACACCGATGCCGCGGTCCTTAAGGTGCGCCACAAGGTCGCGGATATCGCCGACCGCGATCGGGTCGATGCCGGCCAGTGGCTCGTCGAGCAGGATGAATTTCGGGTCGGTCGCAAGCGCGCGCGCGATCTCGCAGCGGCGCCGCTCGCCGCCCGACAGCGCCATCGCCGAGGCGCGCCGCAAGTGGCTGATTGAAAACTCGGCCAGCAGTGCGTCGAGAGTGGCTTCGCGCGCCTCGGGCTCGGGTTCAGCGACTTCGAGAACCGCGCGGAGGTTCTGTTCGACGGTCAGGCCGCGGAAGATCGAGGCTTCCTGCGGCAGATAGCCGATGCCGAGCCGGGCGCGGCGATACATCGGCAGGTCGGTAATGTCCTGGCCATCGAGTTCGACGGTGCCGGTATCTGCCGCGATCAGGCCGGTAATGATATAGAAGCAGGTCGTCTTGCCGGCGCCGTTTGGGCCGAGCAGGCCCACGACCTCGCCGCGTTGGACCGAGACGCTGACGTCCCGCAGCACGGGACGACGCTTAAAGCTCTTGCCAAGGCCATGGCCGATCAAGCCGCGATTGTCGGCGACCAGGCGGGGAACCTGGCCGAGCCAAGCCGGGCCGGTATAGCCGGGTGCTTCCCCCGAAATCGGCGCGCCCATTACGGTTTCTTCTCCGGGGTTGCGGTTGCGCCCGGTTTGCTCTCTGCGCCTGCCGCGCCGCCCTGGTCCTGCCGAACGAACAGCCCCTCGACCCGCTGTTGCGGGCTGCCGGGCGTACTCGATGCGGGCAGCATCCGGCTGACATTCTTGTTGAGATCCATTACCGCGTATTGGCCTTTGATGACGTCCTTTGCGCGGACGATCACGACATTGCCGATCAGCGTCGCGATGCCGCTATCGGCGTTGTAGACGCCGAAGTCGCCATGCCCGGTATCCGTCGCGTTCATCACGACGACGTGACCCTGCGCGTCGATCCGGCTGATCTTCGATTCTTCGGTCGCTGCGCCGGCTGGGGCCGCCGCGGGGGTCACCGCCGGTTTTCCGGGTGGGGCTGAAGGTGGCCGCCCTGCCGGCGCTCCGGGCTTTGCCTGCTGCGGCGCTGTTTTGACCATATAACTAGTGAGGATATCGCCCTTGATAGTCTTGCCGTTGCGGATCGCCACGGCATTGCCGCGGGCCACCGCGATCTGTTTTTGATCGTACCATTCGAGCGCGTCGCGCGCGGTTACGGTATCAGTCGCGGTGGTCAGCTTCAGCCCCTTGCCGGTAACGACCAGGATTCCCTGATCGACATCGTAGACCGCATTGTCGCCAACCGCGGTCTGCGCGTCGCGCTTGATTGTGACATGGCCCTCGGCGTCGACGCGGTAGATTTCGGAGTTGCCGCCGGTATTGCCGTTCTTGGCTTCGCGGTAATGGGCGATCAGCGTATCGGCGTGAACCTCGCCCGCGCCCCGAGTGGCGACCGCATTGCCTCGGGCGATGTAGAGATGCTGATCCTGCTGCCACTCGATCCCTGAATCCGCCTGGATCTGGACCGGCTGCCCATTATCGGCCTGTCCCGGGACCTGAGCCGCTGACCGACCGATCGGTATCCCGCCCAGCAGCAGCGCTAGACCGAACGCCATCACCTCGACCCGCTGCAATCGCTCCGATCGGTGCCGCGGCATCGTCACTCTTTCTTCCGGGCCGGTTTTTTCGCGGCGGTGTCTTTCTTCACCGCACGGTGCGCCTCGGTTTTGGGCGCCGGCTTGTGCCCAGCTGCTGCATGCTTCGTCGTTGCTGGGTGCGGCGCCGCGGCGGCGAGCATTGGTTTTCCCTCGGCTTCCACCCGCGCTGCGGTTGCCGCGACTGTGGGCGGCAAGGTGGTCGGCTCGCTGGCATTTGCCTCAGGCTTCGCACCTCTGAGCAGCATGTCGGAGCGGCCGGTAAACAGAATCGTGTCGCCCTTGTCGAAGATCCGGAAGCCTTGGGCCTTCACATTGCCTGATGGGCCGTGACCTTCGACGGGGTCATCTCCCTGGGCGGTGTTGTGGGCCACGTCGAGCCGCGCCGTATCAGTGACGAACCGGGTACCGTCCTGGTGCACCAGGGTCACGTCGCCGAACAGGTCGAGGAGCTGCGTCTGCGATTGATAGATGCCGGTCGCGCCGGTGATCACCACATCGGCGCCGCCATGGGTCTTCATGTCGGCGCGCGGCGCCTCCATCGACATAAGATCCTGCCGGTCCGGGATCTGGTGCGCGACGGCGGCGGTCACGGTGTAGGGGCGGTTGAGGCGGTCGGTTCCGAGATAGCGCGGATTGAACATGCGCAATTCCCGCGCGTCCCGCAGATCGATCGCGGCGAAGCCGAGTCGCATGCGGTCCCAGAGCGGGGCGAGCCGCGGCCAAATCGAAATCAGCAGCAACAGAGCGAGGCCGATTGCCGGCAGCAGCCGCTTCAGCAGGGCAACCCGGCGGCTGTACCGGTTTTCCGACAGGTTTGCCGTCCAATTGGCTTCCCAGTCCACAGCCGGAACGGAAGGCCCGCGGTCTTGCGGCGACGCTTGGAGTACGGGCCGGGGGGCTACGAGGCTCATGCGATGCCAGCGCGCAGACAGTCGTGTAGGTGCAGGAAGCCGGTTGGACGCTGGTCGTCATCGACCACGAACAGTGCGGTGATCGAGAATTGGTTCATCAGCCCGAGCGCCTCGGCCGCAAAGGCTCCGGGCGTGGTCGTCTTCGGGCCTGAGTGCATGATCGCGTCGACGCGGCGCGACAGCAGCCCGTCATCCATGTGACGGCGCAAATCGCCGTCGGTGATTACGCCGACCAGCCGTCCGCCCGCCCCACGCACGCCCACGCAACCAAAGCTCTTCGCGCTCATGACCAGGATCGCTTCCGACATCGGCGCGTCCGGCGCGACGAGCGGCACGGCGTCGCCCGAATGCATTATGTCGCCGACCCGCAGCAGCCGCCGGCCTAGCCTGCCGCCGGGATGGAACACCTGGAAGTCCTCGGTCGAAAACCCCTTCCGCTCCAAGAGCGCGATGGCGAGGGCGTCGCCAAGCGCCATCATCATTGTCGTCGAGGTTGTCGGCGCCAGCCCCATTGGGCACGCCTCGGCCGCGCGCGGCGCGCACAGCACCACATCTGCTGCCTCCGCAAGGGTCGAGTTGCGCCCGCCGGTAACCGCAATCAGCGGGATCTTGAACCGTCGCGAATAGGTGGTGATGTCGGTCAGCTCCTCGCTCTCACCGGAATTCGACAAGGCGAGGATCACGTCGTCGACGCCGATCATGCCAAGATCGCCGTGGCTCGCCTCGGCCGGGTGGACGAACTGCGCCGGCGCGCCGGTCGATGCGAGCGTCGCCGCGATCTTGCGCGCTACATGGCCACTCTTGCCGATCCCGGTGACGATCAGCCGCCCGCGCGCCGCCACGCACAAATCGAGCGCGCTGCCGAAGGCGGCATCGAGTGTCTGGGCCAGCTGCGCCAGCCCTTCGATTTCGGCATGGATGACCCGGCGCGCCACCGCGATGTCGCGGGCAAGCCCGGTTGCTGACCGCTCATGCTTGAAATCCGCCAGCTCGTTCCTTGGCGATACGGCGATTTCGTTATCCCCCAAAACATGCCCCCCGGCGAGACTGCGCTAATGCGCGAAGATGTCTTGCTCCGGCCAGCCCTCAAGATCAAGCAAAGCACGTGCCGGTAGGAAATCGAAGCAGGTCCGCGCCAGCTCGCCGCGACCCTCGCGCGCGAGCATCACATCGAGTCGCGCGCGCAGCGCGTGCAGATGGAGCACGTCCGAGGCGGCATAGCGCAGCTGCTCTTCGGTCAGCGCGCTTGCCCCCCAATCCGAACTCTGCTGCTCCTTCTTTAGCTCCACCCCGAGCAGATCTTTGCACAAATCCCTCAGGCCGTGTTTGTCGGTGAACGTGCGGGCGAGCCGCGAGGCGATTTTCGTGCAGTAAACCGGCTCCGGCATAACGCCGAGATAGTGATAAAGCATGGCGATGTCGAAGCGGCCGAAGTGAAACAGCTTCAGCACTCCGGGATCGGCAAGCAGCCTTTTCAGATTCGGCGCGTGGTAGGCGGCCGCGGCGAACTGGACGAGATGCGCATTGCCGTCGCCGGCCGAAAGCTGGACGAGGCAAAGTCGGTCGCGATGCGGGTTTAGCCCCATCGCCTCGGTATCGATCGCGACCGTGTCGCCGAAGAGAAGACCCTCCGGGATGTCGCCTTGGTGCAGGTAATGGGTCATCTGGTGGTATATGGACTCAAGGCGAAGGACGCCGCCATCTCAATCGCCCCGCTCAGACCGGTAACTTTATCCGGGGCCAATCAGGTTCGCGCCGCGGGGCTGCCTTCGACATCATAAACGAAAATCTGACACGCCAAGGAAATCATTGCGAATATCCATCGCGAGACGCCGCCAGTCAATTCAATGCTGTTGACGCCCTCGATCCGGCATCTCGGTTAATGCGAATGTCCGGCGTGGCTCGGCGCGGCAACGGCAAAGCCGGCGGCGGCCTCGGCATCGCTGACCAACGTCGCGGCATCCGGGAGACCCTCCTGTCCGGCAGCCGTCCAGCCGACACGGACATTGCCGTTGCGGTCGAGCAGCAGCTCGCTCTCGCCCCCATCCGCGGGGCTTCGGAACAGCGCCAGCGCCGATTTGACCTCTGGCGAAACGCGGGCGACGAAGCGAGCCATGCCAGCCTCCTCCGACGCGGTTTCCGTCGCCTGATCGAGCCCGATCGCGACGATCTGCAGGCCAGCGGCGCCGAGGCGCGGCCGGTCCCCCGCCAATTGCTGGAGACGCGCGTCCGGAGCGGGGCGCCCAAACAACATCAGCAGCACCGGTCCTTTTTGCAGCATTCCGCTGAGCGTTTCCTGCGCGCCGCCGGTTTCGAACACGAAATCGGGGACTGGATAGGCTACGGCGGCCGTGACCTCCGGGCCGACCTCGCGGGCCAGGACGCCGGCGGCTCGCGCACGAACAAAGTTCACCACGTCCCAGCGCTGGTCCGGTGTCATCACCACGGCGAAACCCGGCATTGCGCCATGACCGCGGCCCTGACTCACCCACCAGAACAGATCGCCCGGGCTGTGCGCGAAGAGGTGCGCTTCGGTCAAATTCGACGGGCGAATCGGTAGGCCGGCGGCAGCGGGGCCGTTGCCCTCGCCCTCGGCGCCGTGGCAGGCCGCACAGTTGTCGGCGTAGAGCGCGGCGCCGGCGGCGACCGAGCTCGCATCGTAGGGTCGAGCGGGAGCATAAAAGCTGGTCGGATAGGCGCGCTCGAGGCCTGGAAATGAGGCAGCCCAGCCGACCGTCGTGGCGAGCGCGAGCCCGGCGCCGAACGCCGCGATGCTACGGTATTTTCCGGCCGCGGCGGCGGCCACGGCGCCGATCGCGCAGGCGCAGAACAGGACGAAGGCGATCCCCAGCAGGATTCTCGATCCCGCCGTCAGCGCGGCAAAATCCAGGCGGAGCGGAAACGGCCATCCGGGTTCCGTATGCAGGCCCGGCGGCAGGCGGCCGAGAACGCCGACGATCGCGAGGACGCCGACTCCGAAACCCACCTCCAGGAGCGCGTTGCGCTGCAATTGAGCGACGGTCCGCGGCACCGCGACGGCCCCGGCAAGCCGCGGCGTGAGTCGCAGCAGATTGACCGATGCAAACATCAGCATGGCAATGAACAGGGCGATCTTGCCGAGCAGCAGCCGGCCGTAGTCGGTCCCGACCAAAGCGGGAATGCTGCCGGCAAGGAACCAGGTGTTGATCAACCCGCCAGCCAACAACACGATGACGCTAGCGACCGCCAGTCGCGAGAAACGCCGCGTCGCGATGCGTGCGACCTCCACCCAGCGCGCGTCGGCTGCTCGGCGTGTCGCCGCCAGCAGCAGTACCAGCGGCGGCAGCGTGCCGAGCCAAAAGCCGGCTGCGAGCAGATGCATTACGTCACCCGCCATGTGCAAATTGCCCGGCGCACCGGGGGTCGCCGCGCCGTGCCCGGCCCAAGCGAGACTCGCGAGCATGGTTGCCGCGAGTCCGAGCGCCAATGCGCCGAGCGCAGCCGAAGCTCGCGGGCGCGGTACATTCCGTGCGACGAGACACACGGCAAGCAGCCCGGCGAGCGTCAGCCGCACGAGCCAATCCTCGCCGAACCGCGTGCGGGTCAGCACCGTCGTGGCGATGCCTTGCGAGAACACCGCGCCGAGCGGTTTTCCGCTCATCTCCGACGCTACCGCGCCCAGCCAGGCTGTGCCCGAGATCAGTGCGAGGGCTAGGCTCGCCCAAGCAATCCAATCGAGTCGGCGGCGCAGCTCGCCGACGCTGGCATCATTCGTTCCCGATCGGCGGAAGGCAGGTTCGGCGATAAGGCACGCAAAACCCAATGTGCCGGCTAGCGATATGGCCGCGGCGAAGTGGAGCGCGCGGGCGGCGATCAGCAACGCTTGCACGAGATCAGCCTATCCCTGCCCGCCGCTTACCCGCCGCCGACCTGGAAGGTGAAGGTGCCCTGCGTCGGGTGGGTATCGACCGACACTACATGCCAGCTGACCGTGTAGGTTCCTGCGGCCAGCGGCCGCAGTCCGACTTGAAGCTCGGCCGGTGCGCCCTGTGGTATCTGCACATTTCCGAGATCGACCCGCTGACCCGCCTGATCGGTTACCGTGACGCTGCTGAACGCCGGTTCAAGGTCCTGGGTAAACCATAGGGTAACCGCGGCCGGCGCGGTCGGAACCGCGCTGCCGACGGCTGGGCTGGCGTGATCGAGAAAGGCATGCGCCTGCGCCATCGCAACGGTGGCGATCAGCGCTATGTATGCAGCAAGCGCCGCCATGATGATCTTGCGCATCAAAACCACTCCGAGATCGGTTTGCCGATGCTGTGCGGAAACAGATCGTCCAGATAGATGTGGAACTGGACCAGCCCGCCGACGCCATGCCCGGACAGCTTATTGACCGGCAGAATGGCCTCGGCGCCGATCTGGTAATAAGAGCCGCTCCAGATGATCCCTGGCTGGATCGTTCCCGTCGTCGTGACCCCCGGCGTGATGCGGTTGACCGGCGTCGTAAAAGCGACTTCGACGAGCGGGATCATTTGGCTGAAGGGTGGGCGCAGACCAATGTCCTTCACGCAGCATTGCAAATAAGGAAGGCTGTATTCGAAGGCGAAGCCGTAATTGAAGTTGTTCGGGTTGGGGGTGCCGGCGCTCTCGGTCTTGGTCGGAAAATCGAAGCTGAGATTGCCGGTGACCGCGAACGGACGCAGATAGGGAAGCGATTGCGGCAGGTCGCCGAAGCCCTTGCCGAAATCGAAGGTCGGTGACAGGGTCGTGAAATCAGGCGCGCCCAGCGCCGCGACCCGCCCGGTATGCGCCCAGGTGACATTGAGCCCGAGAAGGCCGAGCGCCTCGTGCGGGGCATTTACGAAGAGCTGGTATTGCGCGCCGGTTTGCAAGCCGCTGAGGCCGGTTGCCGCCGGCGAACCTTTCGGCTGCAGATATTTCCAGCCTTGGCCGAGCGTTATGTCGATGTCCGGGGTGATGCGTTTCGAGATATCGACATCGAGGTCGATCTCCTGCGCGCCGTCCGGGCCTGTGGGAGGACGGGTGAGTGTTGGCAGCGACATCTCGTCGGCGACAAAGGGGTCGTCGGTCAGGATCGTCGCCGGAAAGAACCTGTCGCCGGCAAAGCCGTGCGCGCCGGCATCGCCAGGATGGAGCAGTACCGCCGCTACAGCGCCTAGCGCCGCACCGGCTACAAAGCGGGATAAGGCCATTTTAAGGTTTCCGCCAATCGGAGAACGTGCGATCGGGCCGCCGCAGCCGGTTTCTGGGGCGTTCCGATCGGGCGAAGCTTGGTCAGATAGCTTCGGGCGGAGCTCTGGCTTGGAGCGGTCCTGTGGGGCGCAGTGGCCCCGAGAGCGTGGGGGTTTTCAGACGCGGAACGCGTATTTCGACAAAGGCGACGCGCGCGACCGCCGTTATCTGTGGCAGCGTGAAGCCGACTGCCGCGTGCCAAAGACAGCAGCCGAGGCCGTCGTGGTCGGCGTGATCGCCCGGACCCGGCACGTGATGGTCGCCCGGGAGCGTGGCCTTATCGTCGATAGCCGCCACGGCAAGGCACAGCGCGTGCTCGCCAAATGCCGCGGCGAAGTCGGCATCCGGCGACGGCGGGACCGCCGGGGCGGATAAAACGAGCCGCAGACACAGCGCGAGGAAAGCAAGCGGTACGCCGAATAGCCGCGTGCCCGGCCAGCGCCGTTGCCCAGGTTTGCGACCTAATGGAGTTCGCCGCGCCACACCGACCTCGTCTCGCTTGCCGCGAGATTAAGCGGGCTGACCGTTTGCGGCCAAGTGCAAACCGCTCAGTCTTGCGGCACCGCCGGCACTTCGCCACGAGGACCGCGTGCAGAGCGGCGACGCAGGAACCGCCCGCCCTCGACCGCTTGCCAGATCCCGAGCGTCGGCAACCCGATGGCTATGTCGCGCGCCCGCTTCAAGAACGAGAGCGCCAGTGCCATCTCCGGGGTGACCCCGAAGGTGGCGCCGAGCAGGATGTAGGCTGCCTCCTGAATGCCGACCGCGTTCGGCACAAAAAACGCAGCGGTTCGAACCGCATACATGAGGCTCTCGATCGCCATCACCGCGACAAAGGGCAACGGCTGTCCGGCGAGCCGCAAGGCGAGCCATGCTTCGGCGGCGCTGGCGATCCAGCAGATGAAATGCAGCGCGAAGCTCAACAACAGCCCGCGGCGGCGCCGATAAATGTCGGCAAGGGACGCATGCAACGCCGCCGCGCCGGCGGCGGTCTTCACAGCCCAGCCCTGCCCGAGAATCCGGGCAATCCGATCGAAATAATCGAAGCCGCGCCGTTGTACCAACACGAAGGCCAGAGCGGCGACCGTGCCGACGGCGAGGCCCAGAATTATCGGACCGGCCGCTGCCGTCTCCGGCTGCAAGCGAATAAGCCAAGCGAGCCCAAGAGCGGTGTAGGCAAGCTGGGCCAGGAACTCGAGGGTGACATCGACGATCGTGCTGGCGGCTGCCACGGTCCCGGGCACTCCGGCAAGGGCCAGCGCCCGGGCGCCGAGAACGTAGCCGCCGACCTGTGACAATGGCAGAACCTCGGAGCCCGAATCGCGAACAAGCCGCCCCCAGACCGCGACCCAAGGGCGCGCGCCCGGCAACAAGGCCTGCCAGGCGATCCCCATGACGACCATCAGGATGAGATGGATCGCGCAGATCGCGACGAAGCCGCTGCCGCCGACCGCGAGCAGCGAGCGAAGCACCGCGCCGGCGCCGAAAAACCCCACCAGCGCCGCCATCGCCGCGATGCCGAGCGCGGCCGCCAAGATCGGCAGGAGTTTCATGCTGGATTAGCCCCGGTGACCGCATTCACCCGGAAATCGTCTCCCCCTTAGGCTGCGGATCGCGCAGAAACCGGCGAGCCAGACGTACGAGGCGCGGCACGAACATCGGCCGCAGCAGGCGGGGGTCGTAACCGGCCATGCGCCGGTCGTTTTCCGCAAGGCACATGTCGAGGATCGCCGCCACCGACAGATCTATATCGCTGACCACCTTGCTGCCGGTCAGCGTGAAGTTGTTGTCCTGTGGCGTCTCGTTCTTGTCGGCGCCGACGCCGCGGGCTAGGCCGATGCGCTCGCGCACCAGCCGGATCCACACCGCCGCGATCATGCACCAGAACCACGGCACCCGCCACCAGGGAAGGTTGCGGCGATGCCAGGCTACCCAGTTCACGAAGAACAGTATGTGGCGAGCTTCCTCCTGCATCACCGGCTCGAAGGTTTCGATCAAGTCAGGCGGAAAAAACTGCGATTGCCTGGCGACCGCGAACAGGCCGAAGGCGAAGAAGCTGTCGATGCACTCGCTGAAGCCGGTGACCATGAAGGCCCATTCGGGATAGCGGGGGCGAAGGTACTCCGGCTCGGGCGCGAGGCGGATGCCGTAGGCCGCGACGAGCTTCGACAGCACCTCTTTGTGGCGGCCTTCCTCGAAGCCGTCGAGCGCGATGGCTTCGCGCAACAACGGATCGGCGATTGTATCGGCATAGCTGAGGACGCGCGTCTTTGCCTTCCCCTCAGTCTGCACCGCGATATCCCAGATCGGCAGGCTGACGAGTCGATCGCGTGCCTCGCTGTCGAGCCGCGGCCAATCGATCACCGCCGGCTTGTACGGGTTGTGCGTGTCGAGCAGCATCCGGCAGAACAAGGATTTGTGCCGCTCGCTGCCGGGCCGGATCGATCCCGACTCGGGCGCCGCCCAGCGCCGTGCGATCTCGTCGGCCGCGGCGATAATGGCTTGGTCGGTCACGCGATCGTGCTCCCCCGTTGTCGTCCATCACTGACACGCGACAGCGACCCGGCCTTCGTTGACTTGCCGGGGTCGCTCCCCTATATAGCGGCCTCCGCCCAATCAAGGCAGTATTCGTTGGAGCCGGCGCCGTGAAGCGCACTTACCAGCCGAGCCAGCTCGTCCGCAAGCGTCGCCACGGCTTTCGTGCGCGAATGGCGACCCCGGGCGGTCGCCGGGTGCTGTCGGCGCGCCGCGCGAAGGGCCGCAAGCGTCTCTCCGCCTGAGGCCTCGGCTGCGCCGACGCGGTGTCCCGCGCGCGGCAAGAAGCGCGCTCGCTTGCCGCGATGGGGATATTGATGGCGAGCGGCCTTGTAAGGCTGAAGAACCGAGCCGATTTTCTTCGTGTTGCCGCCAAAGGCCGCCGGGCTGTGCGAGCGGGGTTCATCCTGCAGGCCGTACGCTGTCCGGCCGAGGCTGATGGTGGTGAGGCGATACGGGTCGGCTTTACCGCAAGCCGAAAGGTCGGTAATGCGGTGATTCGCAATCGGGCCAAGCGGCGATTGCGTGCGGTTGCCGCCGAGGTGCTGACGCGCAGCGGAAAGCCGGGTACCGATTACGTCATCGTCGCTCGGTCCACGATCGGCGATCGGGCGTATGCGGAGCTCGTGGTCGATCTCGAAACGGCGCTGCGCCAAGTCGGTCGACTGCCGGTCGATCACCCGTTGGGCGGAGACGGGCCACGACGCGGCGAGGATATATGAGATGAATTTCAGCCGCGATCTTGATCGATTTCCGGCTCGCTTGAGCGGCGGGCTGGGTTTGGCGATCAGGATCATGATTCGCGCCTATCAGCTGTTGGTTGCGCCGATCCTGCCGCCATCCTGCCGCTTCTATCCTAGCTGCTCGCATTACGCGGCCGAAGCCGTTCTGCGGCATGGCCCAGGGCACGGCTTATGGCTGGCGCTGCGCCGGCTGCTGCGCTGTCACCCTTGGGGCGGCAGCGGCTACGACCCCGTTCCCTCCGACCACAGCCGCTGAACCGGCAGGCCTTCCCCGACCGCAATGGAACAACGCAACCTTCTGCTCGCAATCGTCGTCTCGGTCGGGATTCTGATCGGGTTCCAATACCTGTTCGAGAAACTGCGGCCGCCACCGCCTCCCACACCGGCTGTGCCGACGCAGACAGTCCCCGCTCCGGCTCCCGGCGCTAACGTGCCGGGTTCCACCGCTCCGGGGACCGCCACGCCTGGCAATGTACCCGCGCCCGGGGCCACGGTAGCCGGCGCCGCTCCAGCCGCGGAGACGCGCGAGCAGGCCATTGCCGAGCAGCCGCGGATCAAGATCGACACGCCGCGCCTGCATGGCTCGGTCGCGCTGACCGGCGGCCGTATCGACGATTTGACCCTCGCCACCTATCACGAGACCACTGATCCGCATAGCCCGGAGGTCGTGTTGCTCTGGCCAACCGGGACGAAGGAGCCCTACTTCGCCGAGTTCGGCTGGGTCGCCGGAACGTCGGGTCTCAAGGTGCCGGGGCCGGACACGCGCTGGACGGCTTCAGACGGGACATTGACCCCCAATTCCCCGTTAACCCTGACCTGGGACAATGGTGCGGGGCTCGTCTTCACCCGAGTGATCTCGGTCGACGAGAATTACATGTTCACGGTGCGCGACTCAGTGCGCAACGCCGGCAATGCACCCGTCAGCCTCCTGCCTTATAGTCTCATCAGCCGCACCGGAACGCCGCATGTCTCCGGCTATTACATCCTGCACGAGGGGCTGATCGGCGAGTTGGGTGGATCGCTGCGCGAGGTTAAGTACAGCGCGCTGAGCCCGGACAAGCCCGACGATTTCACCTCGACCGGCGGTTGGCTCGGCTTTACCGACAAATACTGGCTGACAGCGCTCGTTCCGGACCAGAAGGAGGAAATCAAGGCGCGCCTTACCCATCAACTCGAAAATGGCGTCGACCGCTACCAAAGCGATTTTCTAGGCTCTTCGGTTACGATTCCGGCGGATGGCACGGCGTCGACTTCCACCCGGTTCTTTGCCGGCGCCAAGGAAGTTAACCTGCTCGATGCCTATGCCGCCTCGGGCATCCCGCATTTCGATCTCGCCATCGATTTCGGCTGGTTTTATTTCCTAACCAAGCCGATTTTCCTGGCACTGCAATTCTTTTACGGAATCCTGGGCAATTTCGGGCTGGCCATCCTGCTGCTTACCTTGATCATCAAGCTGCTGTTCTTTCCTCTCGCCAATAAATCCTACAAGGCGATGAGCAAGATGAAGCTGCTGCAGCCGGAGATGCAGAAGATCCGCGAGCGCTTCCCCGACGACAAGGCGCGCCAGCAGCAGGAAATCATGGCGATGTATAAGCGGGTCGGCGCCAACCCGCTGGCCGGCTGCCTGCCGATCGTGATCCAGATCCCGGTATTCTTCTCGCTGTACAAGGTGCTGTTCGTCACGATCGAGATGCGTCACGCGCCGTTTTTCGGCTGGATTCACGATCTCTCAGCGCCTGATCCGACCTCCTTCGCAAACCTGTTCGGGCTGTTACCCTTCGCGCCGCCGACGATGCTGATGATCGGTGCCTGGCCGCTGATCATGGGCGTGACGATGTTTCTGCAGCAAAAGCTGAACCCGCAGCCGGTCGACCCGGTGCAGGCGCGCATGTTCATGTTTTTGCCGATCGTGTTCACCTACATGCTGTCGGCTTTCCCGGCCGGGCTCGTGATCTATTGGGCATGGAACAATCTCCTCAGCATCACCCAGCAATGGGTCATCATGCATCGTGCGGGCGCGGCCTGAGCGGACCCCCTGCGGAGGACATCTATCCAGCCCGGGAGATCGAGCCGGAATTGCTTGAAGCCGGGCGCCTCCTGTTCGCGCGCGACTGCCGCTTTGTCGCAGGCGCTGCCGAGCCGTCGGCATTGCCGCCGGAGTGCCTGCCCGAAGTGGCGTTTCTCGGCCGCTCCAATGTCGGCAAATCGAGCCTGGTCAACGCACTGACCGGACGGCGCACGCTGGCGCGCACCTCGAACACGCCGGGCCGGACCCGGCAGCTCAATTTTTTCGCGCTCGACAACCGGTTGATGCTGGTCGACCTGCCGGGCTACGGCTATGCCGAAGCCTCGAAGAGCGCGATCAAGGCTTGGACCCGGCTGGTACAGGAGTACCTGCACGGACGCGCGAGCCTGCGCCGCGTTTGTCTGCTGGTCGATTCGCGTCACGGCCTCAAGGAGGCGGACCTCCCGGTCATGCGGCTCTGCGATGCCGCCGGACTGTCATACCAGGTAGTGCTGACCAAGACCGACAAGCTCGGCCCGGACGCGCTTTCGGCTGGAGTCGAGACGGTCGCGGCCGAATTGGCCCGGCACAGCGCCGCGCATCCGGAAATTCACCTGACCAGCGCCGAAAAAGGGCGGGGCATCGCCGCCTTGCGTGCAACCCTCGCCGGCTTTGCCGAAGTGGCAATGCCGGGTCCGCCGCGATAGAGTGCGCGCGCTCATGACGTCACCCGCGCCCTCCCAGATCGAAGCCTTGGCAGCCGCAGCGGACCCGACCTTAAAGGCGACGGTGCTGGCCCAGGCTCTGCCCTTTCTGCGCCGTCACGCCGGCCAGACGATCCTGGTCAAATACGGCGGCCATGCGATGAGCTCCTCGGGGGGCGACCCTGGCGCGGAGGACACCTTCGCGCGCGATATCGTCCTCTTGAAGCAGGTCGGCATCAATCCGATCGTCGTGCATGGTGGCGGTCCTCAGATCGGCCAGATGCTGCAGCGGCTCGACATCAAGAGCAACTTTGTCGACGGCCTTCGGGTCACCGACCGCGAGACGATGGAAGTCGTCGAAATGGTGCTTGCTGGCACCATCAACAAGCAACTCGTCACCGCGATCAACAGCGCCGGCGGTTGCGCGATCGGCCTCAGCGGCAAGGACGGCAGCCTCATTCGCGCCCGCAAGCTCAGGCGCAACGGAGCCGATCTCGGTTTTGTTGGGGAGCCCGAGCATGTCGAGGAACGGGTGCTCGCGACGTTTCGCGAATCCGACATGATCCCGGTGATCGCCCCGATCGGTGTGGGCGCCGGCGGCGAGACCTACAATATCAATGCCGATACCGTCGCCGGCGCGGTCGCCGCTGCGGTCAAGGCGAGTCGGTTTCTACTGCTGACCGATGTGCCGGGCGTGCTCGACGCCGATAAGCGGCTTATCTCGGAACTGACCGCCGCCGAGGCCCGGCGGCTGATCGCCGACGGTACGATCTCGGGCGGCATGATTCCCAAGGTTGAGACTTGTCTCAGCGCGGTCGAGGGCGGGGTCGAGGCGGCTGTCATTGTCGACGGCCGTGTGCCTCACGCGATCCTGCTCGAATTGTTTACCGAAGGCGCCGGCACGCTGATCCGCGGCGGTTGAGCGAGAAATAGCAAGGATGGCATACACGACACGGCGGGAAGGCTGCCCGCTCGGCAAAGTCGAGACCTGGATCTTCGATCTCGACAACACGCTCTACCCGGCTTCCTGCCGGCTGTTCGATCAGGTGCAGCATCGGATGAACGCGTTCATCTGCAACCGGCTCTCCCTGTCACCCGAGGCCGCGGCCGAGCTGCGCCGCACCTATTTTCGCGAATACGGCACGACCTTGAGTGGATTGATGACCGTCGACCGGATCGACCCGCATGAGTTTCTTGCCTTTGTGCATGACGTTGACCTGGCCTGCGTGCCGGCCGATCCGGCGCTGGTGACCGCACTGGGAAAGCTGCGCGGCCGCAAAATCGTCCACACCAACGGCTCGGTGCGGCACGCCCAGCGTCTGCTCGACCATCTCGGTGTTAGCGATTCGTTCTGCGGAATCGTCGATATCGTCGCTGCCGATTTCGAGCCGAAACCGGCGCTCGCGGGTTATCGGCTGCTGCTGCGACGGCACGCGGTTGGGCCCGCAACCGCCGTCATGGTGGAGGACATCGCCCGCAATCTCGCGCCTGCGGCCGAGCTCGGCATGACCACGGCCTGGGTCCGCAACGGGCTCGATTGGGCCGCGGCTGGGGCCGACAGCGACTACATCCACCATCTCGTCGACGATCTGGCGGGATTCCTCGCAGCAGCAGCCGTGCTGCAGGATGGCGGGGTCGTGGAAGGAGCCGGCCGGCAATGAGCGTCGCCGAGACGATTCGCGTAAAATTGACCGACCGCCTCGCGCCGACCCGCCTAATCGTGCTCGACGAGTCGCACCGACATGCCGGCCATGCCGGCGCCCGGCCAGAAGGCGAAACCCACTTTGCCGTGACTATTGTCTCCGCCGCATTTGCTGGGCTCAACCGGGTGGCGCGGCAGCGCCTCGTGTATGAGACTCTCGCCAAGGAACTCGCGGGCGGTGTTCACGCGCTGTCGCTGACGACGGTTGCGCCCGATGAGGAGCAAGGTTGAATAGATCTTAACGTACGCCCCGTATCACAAGCCTAAATACAACTTATTGAGCGCCATAATAACGTAGCGCCCGTTTTGGTTGCATTCCGCTGGCTGCCGAGTAGACTCCGGCTATGCCAGCCGGATTGCCGCGTCGATCGCCGCGTGGCGGAGCCGCTCCCATATCGTCTCTCGTCATCCACAACGTCGTCGTGGCCGGTCGGCGCACTAGCGTCCGTCTCGAGCCGGTGATGTGGGAGGCGCTACAGGACATCGCCCGGCGCCAGGAACGCACGGTGCATGATGTGGTGACGCAAATCGACCGGGAACGCAGCGCGTCAAGCCTGACCGCTGCGATCCGGGTCTATATCGTCAATTTCTACCGCACGGCAGCAGCGCGCGAGGCAGCGCGATCGGCCGCGCAGACGACGCGGTTCCCCATCTAATCGGCGCCGAGGCCACTGCGGCCTCACGCGGTACCGGCCAGAAACTCGCGCAACGTCTCCGCCGGCACGTCGCGCGTGACGTACGCATCGCCAATCCGCCGGGGCAGAATCAGCGCGATCCGGCCGTCGCGGACCTTCTTGTCCTTGCCCATATGCGCTAGGAACCGGTCTGCGTCACGCCCGGAGAGCCCGATGGCAGCAAGCTCGGTCGGCAACCCGCCGGCGGCCAGATGGCGCCGGACACGATGCGCGTCCTGCCCCGATCCGATGCCGAGGCGCACGGCAAAATCGAAGGCGAGGACCATGCCCAACGCCACCGCCTCGCCATGCAGCAGCCTATCGCCGAAGCCGGTCTCGGCTTCCAGCGCATGGCCGAAGGTGTGGCCGAAATTCAGCAGCTCGCGGTCGCCGGCCTCGCGTTCGTCGGCGGCGACGATCGCCGCCTTCATGCGGCAGCTCATGGTAATGGCGTGTGTCAATGCTGCTGGCTCAAGATCGCATACCGCATCTCGATTGGCTTCGAGCCAATCGAAAAATCCGGCGTCGCGGATCAATCCGTATTTGACGATCTCGGCATAGCCGGCGCGCAGCTCGCGGCCCGGCAGGGTGGCGAGGGTCGCGGTATCGGCGAGGACGAGACGAGGCTGGTAGAAGGCGCCGAGCAGGTTCTTGCCTGCGGCGGTGTTGATCGCCGTCTTGCCGCCGACCGAGCTGTCTACCTGCGCCAAGAGGGTCGTCGGAATCTGCACGAAATCGATACCGCGCAGCAATGTGGCCGCGGCAAAGCCGGCGATGTCGCCGACCACTCCTCCGCCCAGCGCGACCAGCATCGTGCCGCGCTCGATCCCGCGGGCGAGAATGTCGTCGACAAGCTGGCCGAAATGAGCGAGGTCCTTGGTACTTTCGCCGGGCGGCAGCACCACGCTGTGGTGGGCGATATCGGCGTCCGACAGGCTGGCTTGGAGCGGCGCCAGCTGATGGCGAGCGACAATCTCATCTGTGACGATGACGGCTTGGCGCCCGCGCATCAACGGGCGGATTTCCCTGCCGGCGCGCGCGATCAAACGCGGACCGATGAGGATATCGTAGCCGCGCGCGTCGAGTTCGACGCGCAGCCGCTCGATCGGACTCTCCAAGTTCATCTCGGCCTCCGCGGCAACCCTTTGGCTGCGGCGGCAGCGCACTTCGCCCCGCCGCCGAAAGCCGATAGGTTACCGCAACATAGCAGCGATACATGCGCTTCCGAAATGAGGGCTTTGCGATGACCGACTGGATCCTGCGCGGTGGCACGGTAGTCGACGGCACTGGCGCACCGCGCTTTCGCGCCGATGTCGCGATCGCCGGCGACCGCATTTCCGCGGTCGGCGAGGTATCGAAGGCACAGGGCGCGCGTGAGATCGATATCGAGGGTCTGGTAGTGGCGCCAGGCTTCATCGACGTGCACACGCATGACGACCGGGCGCTGTTCGCCTCACCGGAGATGGCGGCGAAGGCCAGCCAAGGCGTCACCACCGTTGTTACCGGCAATTGCGGCATCAGCCTTGCGCCGCTGGCGCTCAACGGCGCCCCGCCGCCGCCGCTCGATCTGATCGGCGAGACTGCCGATTATGCTTATCCGCGCTTTTCCGACTATCTGGCAGCGCTTGACCGGATACCGCCGGCGATCAACGCGGCATGTCTGGTCGGCCATTCGACGCTGCGTGTCGGCACTATGCCCGATTTCGAGCGTCCGGCCCGCGCGAGCGAGATCGCAGGGATGCAGGAGCGTCTACAGGAAGCCCTCGATGCCGGGGCGATCGGCATGTCCTCCGGCCTGTTCTACGCTCCGGCGTTTCATGCCCCTTCGGCCGAGATCGAGGCGCTGGCATCGCTCTTGCGGCCGGCGGGGGCGGTCTACACGACGCATATGCGCGACGAGGCCGAGCATGTGTTTGACAGCCTCGACGAAAGTTTCGCCGCGGGACGCGCGGCCGAAGTGCCGGTGGTGATCTCGCATCACAAGACGACCGGGGTTGCCAATTTCGGACGCACCGCCGAGACCTTGCCGAAGATCCAGGCGGCGATGAGGGGGCAGGAGATCGGACTCGATGCCTATCCCTACATTGCCTCGTCGACGGTGCTGCGTACGCAGCGCATCGAAGAAGCCCTCAAGGTGCTGATTACCTGGTCGAAATCGGCGCCTGAGCAGGCCGGCCGCGAGCTTGCTGACATCGCCCGGGACTGGGGCGTCGGCATCCTGGAAGCGGCCGAGCGATTGCAGCCCGCCGGCGCGATCTACTGGACGATGGATGAGGCCGACGTACAGCGGGTGCTCGCTTTCCCGCCGACGATGATCGGCTCGGACGGGCTGCCGCACGACGTGCATCCGCATCCGCGGCTGTGGGGAACCTTCCCACGGGTGCTCGGGCATTACTGCCGCGAGCTTGGCCTGTTCGATCTGGAGACGGCAGTGCGCAAGATGACCGGGCTCTCGGCGGCGCGGTTCGGGCTCAAGGGCCGCGGCGAGGTTGCCGAAGGCAGCTACGCCGATCTCGCGATCTTCGATCCGCAGACGGTGATCGACTGCGCCAGCTTCGCCGAGCCGACGCTCCCGGCCGCCGGCATTGCCCATGTTTTCGTCAACGGTCGCCCGGTATGGTCGGAGGGCCAGTCGACGGCCGAGCGTCCGGGCCGGGTGTTGCGTCGACAGCGAATGCAGGCCGCGGCAGCTTAGCTATACCGTCCTCATCCGACCGATCACCAGCGACACGATCCAGGTCGCGGCGAACGAAGCGACAATGATCCCGCCGATCGTCCCGAGATTCTCGCTGGCGAGAGCCAACACACCCCGGAACCCAGCGGCGACACCAAGGTGTTCGGCGGTGAGCCCCAGCACTTCGATGGCGCCGACGAGGAGCGCCACGGCGACGGAAAGCCCGGTCATCGTCAGATTGTAGACGAGCGTGCGCCGAGGGTCGGCGAATGCCCAGCTGTAGGCCCCTAGCATCAGCACGCCGTCGGTGGTGTCGATTAGCGTCATCCCGGCGGTGAACAGCGCGGGAAACACCAGGATCGACCAGATCGGCATGCCCTTTACCGCCTCGGCGGCGGCGATGCCGAGTACCCCGATCTCGCTCGCCGTGTCGAAGCCGAGCGCGAATAACATGCCCAGCGGGTACATATGCCAGCTGCGTGACACGAGCCGAAGCACGCGGCCGAGCAAGTTTCCGAACAGGCTACAACCCGCCGCGGCGGGTCCCAGCTGTCGTGCGTCGTCGCTGCCGCCACGCTTTACTTGACGGAAGAGCCGCCAGAGCCCGGCGAAGACAGTGGCATTGGCTCCGGCGATCGCGAATAAAAACAACGCCGAAATCGCCGTACCTATAACGCCTCCAGCCTCCACGATGCCGGGAGAGGAGTGCAGCAGCGTGCCGGCGGTCGCAGCGATCACGATGGCCGCGGCGGTTACGAAGGTCGAATGACCCAGCGCAAAAAAGAAGCCGACCGCGACCGACCGCTGGCCGTCATGCATCAGCCTGCGGGTGACGTTGTCGATGGCCGCGATATGGTCCGCGTCGACCGCGTGCCGCAGGCCGAGCCCATACGCAAGCAGGGCGGTGCCGAGCAAGAGCGGATAAGCCTGGAATGCGGCCAGAGCCCAGACCCAGGCGATCACGTTCGCGGCGGTCAGCAGCGCGTAGACGCGCGCAATTTTGCCGCGGGAATCGATCCCCCGCCTCACCGCCGTCGCCAATAAACGGTCGTTGCTCTATTCGACGAGCTCGGCTTCCTTCGGTGTTGCCGGGCTTGCCGGAGGCCGCGGCTCGAAGGCGAAGGCGAGTTTGTCAGCCTCCTTGTCGACCGAAACATGGACGGTTCCGCCCTTCGCGAGCTTTCCAAACAGCAATTCTTCGGCGAGCGGCTTCTTTATGTGCTCCTGGATGATCCGGGCCAGTGGCCGGGCGCCGTAGAGCGGGTCATAGCCCTTGGTCCCGAGCCAGTCGCGCGCCGCCGTCTCGAGCTCGATCGTGACGTTGCGGTCGGCGAGCTGCTCCTCCAGCTGCAGGACGAACTTGTCGACCACGCGTCCGATCGTCTCCGGCGCCAGCGCCGCGAACGAAATCACCGCGTCGAGACGGTTGCGGAACTCGGGCGTGAACATCCGGTTGATCGCCTCGTGGTCATCGCCCTCGCGGACACCGCTGCCGAAGCCGATTGCCGGCTTGGCCATATCCGAAGCGCCCGCATTGGTCGTCATAATCAAGATAACGTTGCGGAAATCGACGTTCTTGCCGTTGTGATCGGTCAGTTTGCCGTAATCCATGACCTGCAGCAGGATGTTGAACAGATCAGGGTGCGCTTTCTCGATCTCGTCGAGCAGCAGCACGCTGTGCGGGTGCTGATCGATCGCGTCGGTCAACAGGCCACCCTGGTCGAACCCGACATAGCCCGGCGGGGCACCGATCAGACGAGAGACCGTATGGCGCTCCATATATTCCGACATGTCGAAGCGGGTGATCTCGATGCCCATCGTGCGCGCGAGCTGGCGCGCGACTTCCGTTTTGCCGACGCCGGTCGGACCGGAGAACAGGTAGGAGCCGATCGGCTTTTCGGCGTCGCGCAAGCCGGCGCGGGCAAGCTTGATGGCCGAGACCAGGGCCTCGATCGCGGTGTCCTGGCCAAACACCATGGTCTTGAGGTCGCGATCGAGATTCTTCAACACCTCCCGGTCATCGCGCGACACGCTCTTCGGCGGGATCCGCGCCATCGTCGCGATGCAGGCCTCGACTTCCTTGGCGGTGATCGTCTTGCGCCGACGGTTCTCCGGGACCAGCATCTGCGCCGCACCGGTCTCGTCGATTACGTCGATCGCCTTGTCCGGCAATTTGCGGTCGCCGATGTAGCGGTGCGACAGCTCGACCGCCGCCTTGATCGCCTCCGAGGTGTAGCGGACCTTGTGGTGGCGCTCGTAATAGGGTTTGAGGCCGCGCAGGATCTTGATCGAATCCTCGATGGTCGGTTCGTTGACGTCAATCTTCTGGAACCGCCGGACGAGTGCCCGATCCTTCTCAAAGTAGTTGCGGTATTCCTTGTAGGTTGTCGAGCCGATGCAGCGGATGACGCCGCTGGCGAGCGCTGGCTTCAACAGGTTGGACGCGTCCATTGCCCCGCCCGACGTCGCGCCGGCGCCGATCACGGTGTGGATCTCGTCGATGAACAGGATCGTCCCGGGCTGCGCCTCGAGTTCGGCGAGGACCGCTTTTAGCCGCTCCTCGAAATCGCCGCGGTAGCGGGTGCCCGCCAACAGCGCGCCCATGTCGAGCGCGTAGATTGTGGCGTTGAGCAGGACCTCGGGCACCTCGCGGCCGACGATGCGGCGGGCAAGGCCCTCGGCGATCGCGGTCTTGCCGACTCCGGGGTCGCCGACATAGAGCGGGTTGTTCTTCGAGCGCCGACACAGAATCTGAATTGTGCGCTCGACCTCGGCTTCGCGCCCGATCAGCGGGTCGATCTTGCCGTTCTTGGCTTTCTTGTTCAGGTTGACGCAGTAGGCGTCTAGGGCGTCGTGGCTGCGCTTCTGCCCTTTCTCGCCGCGCTCTTCCTCCTCCGCGCCCTGCACGCGCCGCGTCTCCGAGCGGCCCGGCGCCTTGGCAATGCCGTGCGAGATATAATTAACCGCGTCGAAGCGCGTCATGTCCTGCTCTTGCAGGAAATAAACCGCGTGGCTCTCGCGCTCGGCGAACATCGCGACCAGAACGTTGGCGCCCGTCACTTCCTCACGCCCTGAGGATTGGACGTGGATCGCGGCTCGCTGCAACACGCGCTGGAAGCTCGCGGTGGGCTTGGCGTCTTCGCCATTGTTGGAGACGAGGTTGGTCAGCTCGTTGTCGACATAGGCAAGCACCTCGCGGCGCAGCCGGTCGACATCGACGCTGCAGGCGCGAAGCACAGCAATCGCGTCCTGGTCCTCGGTCAGCGCCAGCAACAGATGCTCAAGCGTGGCGTATTCGTGCCGCCGCTCGTTAGCGTGCGCCAAGGCTCGATGCAACGATTTCTCTAGGTTCCGTGAGAGCACGACTGCGCCCTTCCTGCCGATGACTGGCTAATCTTTTTCCAACGTACACTGCAGCGGATGTTGGTGCTGCCGCGCAAAATCCATGACCTGCGTCACCTTGGTTTCGGCGACCTCGTAGGTATACACGCCGCAGATACCGACCCCGCGCTTATGCACATGCAGCATGATACGCGTCGCCTCCTGGCGATTCTTGTTGAAGAACCGTTCGAGGATGTGAACGACGAACTCCATCGGCGTGTAGTCGTCGTTCAACATCAACACCTTGTACATCGACGGCTTCTTCGTCTTCGGCTTGGCCTTGACGATTACGCCTGTGCCGGGTCCTTCCTCGCCGCGTCGTCCGTTGTCGCTCATCTCGATCCGGGCCGGTGGGCGGTGCTCGCCCCTGTATGATATTGGCTTTGCCGTCCCCCGGAAAAGGCCTTTGCGCCGCCTCCAGCGAAACCGTGCATGTATGGGTCATTCGCTGCGCCAGGGTCGGTTGAGAAGCGCCTCGATCGCCGCGTCTATTGCAATGCCGCGGTGCAGCATACCATCAACGGCCGATGTGATCGGCATCTCGATTCCGAGCCGCGATGCCAGTCGCGCCACCGCTGCGGCGGTCGCGACCCCTTCGACGACAGAGGGTTGCCGCGCGGCGAGCGCGGATTCGAGGCTGTCGCCACGGCCGAGGGCCAGCCCCAGCGCGTGGTTGCGCGATTGTCGGGCAGTGCAGGTCAGCACCAGGTCGCCTAGTCCCGACAAGCCACGGAAGGTTTCGGCCTGCGCACCCATAGCTTCGCCGAGGCGTACCATCTCGGCAAGGCCGCGGGTGATCAGCGCTGCCCTGGCGTTGTCGCCAAGCCCGCGTCCCTCGACGACGCCGCAGGCAATCGCCATCACGTTCTTGACCGCCCCGCCGATCTCGGCACCGATCGGGTCCCGCGACAAGTAGGGCCGAAAACGGTCTGTGCCGAGCGCGGCCATGAAGCTGCGGGCGAGATCCGCATCGCGGCTGGCGATGGTGACCGCGGTCGGCAGCCCGCGAGCCACCTCGGCGGCAAAGCTGGGGCCCGAGAGCACCGCGACCGGCGATTTCGGGACGATTTCGCCGGCAAGCTCGGACATCGTCCGCAGCGATTCGGTCTCGATCCCCTTCGCACAGAGCAGCAATGGCATGGCTGCCGGTAGCTGGGCCGCGAGCCGAGTGAGGATGCCGCGCAGGAATTGCGCCGGCACGACGAGCAGCGCTGCGTCGGCGGCGGCGATCGCGGTCGCCATGTCGGTCGTCGCCGCGATCGACGGATCAAGCGAGATGCCCGGCAGAAACAATGGGTTCTGGTTCTGCTCGTTGATAGCACCGACGACCGCCGGATCGCGCGCCCACAGCATCGTTTGGATCCCGGCGCGGGTGGCGACGCTCGCCAGCGCGGTGCCCCAGGCGCCGCCGCCGATGATCGCCAGCCGCTTCACCGCGCTCCCACGCGCTCGGTTGCCGGGGAAGCTGCCAAATCGAGCGGCCAACGCGGCCGGACCGGCGCATCAAACCCGTCGACAAGGCCGAGGCGCAGCCGTTCGAGACCGGCCCAGGCGATCATCGCGCCGTTGTCGGTGCAGAGCGCCGGCGGCGGCGCCACGAAGTCAAGCCCGGAACTCCTCGCGAGCGCCGATAGTCGACTTCGCAGGAATGCGTTGGCGGCGACCCCGCCGGCGGCGACCAGCGTCGTGCCCTCTGGATGATGCCGGCTAAACCAGTCAACCGCATTGGTAGTGCGATCGAGAATCGTCTCGCAGATCGCCAGCTCGACCGCCGCAGCGAGATCGGCGATGTCCTCGGGTCCAAGCGCCGGGGCCGCCGCGATGATCTGCCGCACTGCGGTCTTCAAGCCGGAAAAGGAGAAATCGCAGCCGCTCCGGCCCTTGAGCGGGCGCGGCAGATCGTATCGGTGGGGATCCCTGCCCTCCGCAGCGCGCTCGATCGCCGGCCCGCCGGGATAGCCGAGTCCCAGCAGCTTGGCGGTCTTGTCGAAGGCCTCGCCGGCGGCATCGTCTCGGGTAGTGCCAAGTTGGCGATAGCGGCCGACCCCGGCGCACAGCAGCAGCTGGGTGTGCCCGCCCGACACGAGCAGCAGCAGATAGGGGAAGGGCACATCGTCGGAGAGCCGCGCCGTCAGGGCGTGCGCTTCGAGGTGATTGACCGCGATGAACGGCTTCCCCGCCGCCCAGGCGAGCCCCTTGGCCGCCATCGAGCCAACGATCAACCCGCCGATCAGCCCGGGTCCGGACGCCGCCGCGACGCCGTCGAGCTGTTCGGCCTCGATCTCCGCTTCGGCCAGAGCGCGCTCGATCAGCGGCTCGATATGATCGAGATGCGCTCGCGCGGCGATTTCCGGCACGACGCCGCCATAGGGCGTGTGCTCGGCGAGCTGCGAGCGGATCAGATTGGCTCGGATCCGCGGCACACCGTCGGCGACAACAGCGACGGCGGTTTCGTCGCAGCTGGTCTCGATGCCGAGAACGATCAGCGGCTTGGGCATAGATCGCAAATGGCCGTGCTTTGGTCTACCTGCAAGCCGCGGGTTGCGCGTGCCATAATCGACAGCAGAGTCGATCGGGCACAGTGGATCGAGCACGGTGGGCGAACCGGAGATGGCGAGATGACCGAAAACGCACAGCGAACCACCCATTCGGGGATCGTCGGAGCGGCGATCGTGCCGCATGCGCCGCAATTCCTGACGCTGCCCGAGACCGAAGACAAGGCGCAGGTTGCCCGCGTAAACGCGGCAATGCGCGAGATCGGCGACAAGTTCCGGGCGCTCGATCCAGACCTCGTGATCGTCATCTCGAACGCGCATTGCGACGATTTCGTCGTACGCTGCGTGCCGCCATTCGCGATCCATTGCGGCACGCGCGCCGAGGGAAGCGGCGGGCACAGTGGCTGGTGGCCCATCGATGGCGCGGCCGGCTACGCGCTTGTTGAGGCGCTGCTCGACCAGGGCTTCGACCCGGCCTTTACCCTCGATGCGAAGCTCGGCACCGCGTTCACCATCCCGCTCGATTTCTGCGGCTACCCGCGCGAGACGCCATTCCTGCCTGTGTTCGTCAACGCCTATGTGCCGCCGCAGCCCTCGCCCGAGCGCTGCTTTGCCTTCGGCCAGGCGCTGGCCCGCGCGATCGAGCGCCTGAGCCGCCGGGCGGTCGTGCTCGCCAGTGGCGGCTTATCGCATTATCCCGGGACCCCACTCTACCCGCACCCGGATGTCGAGACCGACCGGGTCATCTTCGATCGGCTGGCGGCCGGCAATCTACGTTACCTCTTGAGCTTTGGCAGTGAAGCCCTTGATCGCACCGGCAATGTCGAATGCCGTTCGTTGCAGATCCTCGCCGGCGCGATCGGAGATCGGCCACCCCAGAGCGCGGTGTTCGAGCCGTCCTGGCATCACATCTACGCCGTGCTCGGCTGGACCGAGCTCAGCCCCATCCCGGCCGCCCGGCCGCATTATCCTGCGACCGCGCCCGAGCGCAGCGCGCTGGCCGGCGCGATTTTCGCGCTGGTCGACAATTTGGACGCGCAGGCGGCCTTTGCCCGCGACCGGGCCGGTTATGCTGCCCGTTTCGACCTTGCCGAGGACGAGCGGACGGCGCTAGTGACGCTCGATCGCGAAGCGCTGCGCGAGCGTTTCGCGATCAACCCGATGCTGCTCTACCAGCTGGAGCAGCGCGTCAGCTGCGCATGAAGCCTTCGAGCTCGTTCGACGCCCAGGCAATCGCCTGGTCGATGGTTTTGCCGCCCTGCGTGCACTGGGCGATCATCTTCGGCATCGTCGCCTGCGAGTAGATCTGGTTGGCGATCCGGGCCGGCGCCGGCCAGCCGGAGACCGACTCGACGACATCGCCGCGCGGCGGATAGTTCCAGATGCCACCTTTGGGCGGCCCTTCCTCGGCCCAGGTCTTGAAGTCGCGCAAGGTGGCGAAAGCCGGGATGTCATATCCATGGCTTGCCGTGACCAGCTGCTCGACGGAGCTACGCTCCCATAAATAGAGCGCGAGGCTCTTCGCCGCCGCCTTGTTTGGCGAGAAGTTCCAGATGCCCCAGAAGGATGGCTGCGCCGGGTCAAAGCGGCCCTTCGGCCCCTTGGGCGACGGGAAGTGCCAGCACTGCTCGGCGACCTTCGGCGCGTCGCGCACCGCGACCGCCCAGGCGGAGGGCGGGTTCATGATGAACGCGCCCTTGCCGGAGATCAGCCATTTGTTGTTGCCGGCATCGTCCCAGGCAAAGACATCCGGCGGTAATGACGGCACCAGCTTCTGGAAAAACGCCAGCATTTGTTTAACCGGCTCCGAGTTGACGGTGATGTTGCCGTCTTTGTCGACCATCTCGGCGCCATGAGCCCGGAAGATGGCGCCGATCCAATTGGCCGAGTCGCCGGTCTGGCCGATCGGCATGCCGAACGGGTAGCCGCCCTTGAAGCATTTTTCGGCTGCCTGCAGCCAGAAATCCCAGGTCCACTTGTCGACCAGTTCCTTGTTCGGCGGCGCGCCGGCCGGATACATCTGGGTCAGGTCGAGGCCGACAAACTGCTTGAACAGGTCGATCCGCCCAACCGAGGGCAGGGTCAGCGTGTTGCAGATCGCCGGCGGTGCGATCCAGTGGCCGTTCTGCCGGCCGACATAAGTCATCGCGTCGGTCGTCGGGCCGTACCGCTTGGTAAGCTCTGCCCATACGTCGTCGCTCGGCTCGAGGCTATCGGTCTGTGCTGGCGCGTACCACAGCGGCAGCGTGATCATGTCGTGTCCGGAGCGCGCTTGCGCCTCGGCCGCCGCGGTCAGCATCAGCTTGTCGCCCTGCGAGGTGACGAAGTCGATTTGGAGGTCGACCTTTTCCTTGTCGGCCCACTCCTTACAGAGTTTGCTCATCGCGTCGTTGGCGCCCGGCACCCAATGGTCCCAAAAGGCCACACCGAGCTTGCCGGCGGCATAGGCCCCGCGGACAAACGGCACCGTCAGAGCCGCGGCGCCCATGCTTGCTGTTTGCAGTACCCGGCGCCTGGTAACGTGCGATCGCGTCATCTCGTGCATTCCCTCCATGTTATCAGGGCGGAGACTGGGAAAATTCGCAATTGGTGAAGCCAGCCTTCGCCATCCTGCGAATTTAGCAGGAAAGCAATGAGTGTAGCGCAGAGCAGGAAAATGCACCCGCTCTCTTTTGGGCGGCCTTCGCGGTCGTACGCCCTTGCGTTCAGAACCCGAGCCGGGTGCGGAAGATCAGCGCGGCATAGAAATAGAGTTCGGCGTCGAGCGCCCGTTTGATGTTCTCGGCGCGGCGGAAGCCATGCTGCTCGCCGGCGAATAACAAATAACCGACCGGGATGCCGCGTCGGCGCAGTGCCTCGACCATCATCTCGGTCTGGTTCGGCGGCACCACCAAATCCTCCGCGCCCTGAAAGAAGATCACAGGGCATTTCAGCCCGTCGGCGTGGCTGAGCGGCGAGCGCTCGCGATAAAGATCGGCGCGCTCGGGATAGGGGCCGATTAGCCAGTCGAGATAGCGCGCTTCGAATTTGTGGGTGTCGCGGGCCAGCGCGGCAACATCGGTGACCCCGTAATAGCTGGCCCCGCCCTTGAAGAAATCGCGCCGGGCAAGCGCCGCCAGCACGGTATAGCCGCCGGCACTGCCGCCGGTGATGACCGCACGCTCGGTATCGGCAAGCCCCTCGGCAACGGCGCAGCGGGCGGCGTTGATGCAATCGTCGACATCGACGATTCCCCATTCGCCTTTCAAACGGTCGCGATAGGCGCGGCCATAGCCGGTGCTGCCGCCGTAATCGACATCGAGCACGGCGATGCCGCGGCTGGTCCAATACTGGATGCCGAGGCTGAGGCTCGATGAGCAGGACGAGGTCGGGCCGCCATGGCATTTGACCACCAGCGGCGGCCTCTCGCCGACCGGCGCCGCGTAATCCGGGTTGGTGGGCGGATAGTAATTGGCGAAGGCGGTGCGGCCTCCCTCGGTCGGAAATTCGAGATGCTGCGGCATCGAGAAACAGCGCTGCAACGCGGGATCGGCGGCGCTCACGGAAGATTGTCGCAATACCTCAGCGGCGCCCGTCGCCGGGTCGACGAGCAAGATCGCCGAAGGCATGCTCGGCGCACCGGCCCAGCAGGCGACGCGATCGCCGGCGACGTGGACAGCGCCGAATTCAGTGTAGGCGAGCGGCAGTGGCGTCAGCGTCTGCGTCGCGATGTCGAGGCAGGCGAGATGGCCGCGGCCGCTTTCGCTGTAAGCGCACACCAGATGGCTCGGACCGAGAAAGGCATAGTTCGACTGGCCGAACTGCCATTGCGCCTGTCCGAATTCCGCCGCGCGCGGGCAGAGGGCATGGATGCTGCCGTCCCTTGTGGGATCGGTGCGATAGAGGTTCCACCAACCGCCCCGGTCCGAGACGAAATAAAGCATGCCATCGGGCGACCACAGCGGCTGGGTGATCGATTCAGCATCACCGCCGGCAATCAGCCGCGGCGCGGCGAGAGTGCCGTCCGCGGCGAATTCTGCGAGCCACAATTCTGTGCCGACCCAGGGCATGTTCGGGTGGTTCCAGCAGAGCCAGGCGAGCCGCTTGCCGTCTGGCGACAGGCGAGGCGACGAGTAAAAATCGTGGCCCTGCGCAATCGGCCGGCCCGGGCCGGGCTGCTCCAGATCGATCGAGACCAGCGTGTTGTCGACCCCGCCATCGGGGCGATGCTCCTCGCGCACCGCGATCCAGCACCTGCGCGGTTCATCGATCAACCCATCGGCATAGCGCCAACTCGACCCTTCCGCGGGTTGCGGGGTCAGCGGCATCGACATGCCGCCTGGGGCGAGCCGATACAGCCGCTGATCGGCGAAATTGCTGAAATATACGGTGCCTTGATGCACCGTCGCCGAACCGCCGCCATACTCGTGAACCCGGGTACGGACATTGAATGGCGACGGCGTGACGTCTTCGCGCCCGCCGTCGCCGGTGCGGCGAACCAGAACATTGCGGCCCGCTTCGCTCGGCCGGCTTTCGATCCAATAAATGTCTTCGCCATCGACGAGGATGGCGCCGAGGCCGATCGTCTCCGCGACGATCAGATCCGACGTGATCGGCGAGCGCCAGGCGCCGTAGGGCAGGATTTCACGATCGGGCATGGGGGTCTCCTGTCCGGCAAACGCCGCCCGCCGCGGCGGTTCAAACGTCTCGTATATGCCCGGTCGATCCCGCCGATTTGACGATGGCCTCGAAAGCGGCGACGACATCGACCATCTCACGGGTCGTGATCGGATAAGGGGCGTGGGCGGCGACTGCGTCGGCGAAGGCTTCGAGATTGGCGCGCACCGAGTCGACCGGCTCGAAGCGCAGGTGCTGCGGGTCCTTGCCGCTCTTACGCAGCACCAACTCAGTGCGGCCGAGCGCTTCTGCCGAGCCGTTGCGCCCAAAAACATGAACGCGCCAGAACATCGGCGTCGAGCGCACCGCCGCGAGCATGCCGCTGATGCCAGATTCGAATTCGAGCAGCACCGACAGCGTGTCATGCGGGTCGGGCGCCGGCTTGTGCAACATCAGCCGTGCCTCGGCCCGGCGCACCGGCCCGGCCATGCGCACCAACGCATCCAGCACGTGAATCCCGGTGCCGGTCAGCCCGCCGGCCGGCGACTCCTCGGCCGAGTCGCGCCACGGCGTGAATTGCGTCGCGGCGACCTCATTGCTGAAATTGCCCTCGATGTGAAGGATCTTGCCGAGTTCGCCGCTCGCGGTAATGCGCGCCAACTCGGCCATCGCCGGGAAAAATCGCTTATCGGTGCCGACCCCTAGAACGACGCCGGCCTGCTCACAGGCCGCAACCGCGCGTTCCGCCTCGGCCCGGGTCAGGGTCAGCGGTTTCTCGCAGAATGCCGCCTTCCCCGCCGCTGCGACGGCGACGATCTCGCCCAAATGCCGCGAATGTGGGGTTGCCAGCACCACTGCTTCGATCGCCGGATCGGCGAGCACCGCGTCGAGGCTGTCTACTACCTTTAGCTGGTGCTCGGCGGTGAAGTCGCGGACCCGCGACGGGTCGCGGCTGACCGCATGGGTGAAGCGCAGGCGGTCGCTTTTCCCCTGCACCGAATTGACGAGCGTGCGGCCCCAGCGGCCGAGCCCGACGATCGCCGCGTTGATCATCGCCTATTTCGCCGCGGCGGCGGGCCTCGGCGCGTCGGCGAAGGCCGGCATGATCTCGCGGGCGAAGCGGCGGATGTTCTCGCGCGAGCCGCCAAAATTGATCAGCACGTATTCGACCCCACCGTCGCGCAGATCTTCGAGCTTGCGGGCGATCTGGTCCGGATTGCCGAAGATCGCGGTCTCGTCGCAAATGCGGCGCACTTCGCGCTCGTCGTCGCGGGCGAAGCGGTCGCGCTCGTCGCCATCGGGGCGGCGCGACAAATTATTGATCCGTACATGGCCCTGGAAGCGCCGCTCCAGCGCCGCCGCGAGATCGTCCTTGTCGCGGGCGATATGCACCGCCCGCGCGACCCCGACCTCCATCGGGTCAAAGCGCCGTCCGCGAGCCTCGACCTCGCATTTGAACTGTTCGACGTGGCCGAACACGTCTGCGGCGAGGTCGTATTGTCCGAGCAGCAACTTGTAGCCGCGCTCGGCGACCTCGCGCACCGAGCGGATGCTGCCGGCGCCCATCCAGAAGGGCGGGTGCGGCCGTTGCGCGGTCGGCGGCTCGACGACGATGTTGTCGTAATGCCAATGTTGACCGCGATGGCTGAACGGAGTGTCGCTGGCAAACGCCTTGGTGATCACGTCGAGCGCCTCATTGAAGCGCGCGTCGGCCTCTTCCATCGCCACGCAGAACCCGGCGAACTCGTTGTAGCGGTAGCCTTTGCCGACGCCGAAATCGAGCCTTCCGCCGGATAATAGATCGAGCGTCGCCGCCTGCTCGGCGAGCAAAACCGGGTTGTGCCAAGGGAGCACCAGCACGGCGGTGCCGAGGCGCAGCGTTTTGGTGCGCGCACCAAGCCAGGTCAGCAGGTTGAGACTAGCCGAGACCTGGCCGAAGCCGGTGAAATGGTGCTCGACGACAAAGGTGCTGTGAAAGCCCAGCGCCTCGGCCTCGACGTTATTCTCGATCCAGTCGCGAAACCCCTGACTGCTGTCGGTCAGTTCGGTGCCGGGTTGCGGGCGCCGCGCCTGGGCGCTGCCGAACAGTCCAAACCGCATGCCTTTTTTCTCCGCCGGGGCCTTCCCGCTCCGCCGGCACTCTACGCCTATTGGATGTTTTTCTGGAACTGGCGCAGCAGCGCGTTGCCGCGATTGACCGCATCGTCGAGCGCGGCTTTTGCATCCATTTTGCCGGCGAAGGCGGATTCCATATCTTCGGCGATCACGTCGCGGATCTGCACCAGATTGCCGAGCCTGAGGCCGCGCGAATTCTCGGTCGGGGGCTTCGCGGTCAGCTGAATGACCCCGACATCGCGGCCGGGATTTTTCTCGTAGAAACCGGAAGCCTTGGTCTGCTCGTAAGCAGTCTTGGTGATCGGCAGATACCCGGTCTTCTCGTGCAACCATTCCTGCAAATCGGGGCTCGACAAGTACTTGAAAAACTTGGCGACGCCTTTGTATTCCTCGGGCTTCTTGCCGCCCATGACCCACAGGCTAGCGCCGCCGATGATCGAATTCTGCGGCGCGCCGCTGACATCGGGGTAATAGGGCAATTCGGCCATGCCGAACGGAAATTTCGCGCCGCTCTTGAACAGCCCGAACGAGCCGGTCGAATCGAAGATGATGCCGCATTCGCCGCTGATGAACTTGTTGTCGGGCTCGGTGGTGCGTCCGCCATAATCGAAGCTCTTGTCCTTTTCCGCCTCGGCCAGATTGGCGATGTGACGGACGACGGTCGGGTTGTTGAATTCCAGCACGGCGTCCGGTCCATCGAGCCCGTTCGCCTTGGTCGCCAGCGGCAGGTTATGCCAGGCGCTGAAATTCTCGATCTGAACCCAGCTCACCCAGGCAGAGGTAAAGCCGCAGCCCTGCCCGGCGGCGCGCAGCTTCTTCGCGACATCGAACGTCTCGGGCCAGGTCTTCGGCGGCTTGTCCGGATCGAGGCCGGCTTTCTGAAACGCGTCTTTGTTCCAGTACATGATCGGAGTCGAGCTGTTGAACGGCAGCGACAGCATCTTGCCATCGGCGGTGCTGTAATAGCCGGTGATTGCCGACAGATAGTTCTGCGGATCGAACGGTTCGCCGACATCGGCCATCAGCTGATAGACAGCTTTGACCGCGCCCTTGGCCGCCATCATCGTCGCGGTGCCGACCTCGAACACCTGCACGATATGCGGCGGGTTGCCGGCGCGATATGCGGCGACCGCCGCTGTCATCGTTTCGGCGTAGGAGCCCTTGAACACCGGCACGATCTTGTAGTCGGGCTGGGCGGCGTTGTAGTCGGCGGCGATCTTGTTGACGACGTCGGCATTGACCGCCGTCATCGCGTGCCACCACTGCAGCTCGATCGGGTCCGCCGCGGCGGGGCCGAGTATCGCGGCAAACGAGGCTGCGATAGCGGCGACCAGGATCTTCGGTTTCATCGGTGTCTCCCCGCGTTATTACCCGGCAGCTTGCCAAATAGCAGCCGGAGCGGGAAGCTTTTGTGACCGGCGCGAATTGCCGTGGGAGGGGATTGGTGAGGCAGCCGCGCCGCGGCACGGTTTCGGCCGCTTCCGTCGAGGATTTTCGGCGCCGCGTCGTGGCGCTCGACATCGGCGCGCCGCTATCGATTCGGGTAAACGCGCGCGCCCGCCGCCTGTTGCTTCGCGTCGACGCCGCCTCGCGCGGGGTCGAGCTGGTGCTGCCCTACGGTGTGCCGGCTGAGCACGGCTTGCGGTTTCTAGCGGCGCAGCGCGGCTGGATCGCCGCCCGGCTCGATGCGTTGCCGCCTCCGGTGCCGTTCGCCGAGGGTGCCATTGTTCCGGTGCTCGGCGTGCCGCACCGCATTTGCCGGGAGAGCGATCCGGCCGCGCCGCCAGTCGCGATCGGCGATGGCGAGATCCGGGTGCGCGGTCAACCCGCGCATCTCGGCCGCCGGGTGCGCGACCATCTCGCGCAACTTGCGGCCCGCGAATTTTCGTGTCGCGCCCGTGCCTTCGCGGCGCGGATCGGCAAGAAGGTCACCCGGGTCACCGTGCGCGACACCAAGAGCCGCTGGGGCAGCTGCTCGGCCACGGGCTGCCTTTCCTTCAGCTGGCGGCTGATTCTTGCGCCCGAGGCGGCGGTCGATTACGTCGTCGCGCATGAGGTGGCGCATCTCGCCGAGATGAACCACGGGCCGCGATTTTGGCGCGTCGTCGCCGGCCTCGTCTCCAACCATCCCGCGCCGCGCGCTTGGCTCAAGCGCCACCGCAGCCAGCTCCTCTCCTACGGTTGAGCGGGCGCCAACCCGGCCGACCGGCGCATGATCCAGAGCAGCAGCATCAGGCCGGGCAGGCACATCGCCGTGCTGACCAGGAAGAACGGGGTCCAGCCAAGCTGCTCGGCCAGAAAGCCCCCCGAGGCCGACAGAACATTCACTCCCATTGTCGCCAGCGATGACAGCAGCGCGTATTGCGTGGCGGTGAAGGCGACGTTGCACAGCCCCGACAGGTAGGCGACGAACGCGGCCGAGGCCATGCCGCCGGTCAGGTTTTCGGTGCCGATCGTCAGTGCCAGCATCGGCACGTCGTGGCCGACCCAGACCTGCAGCATGTACATCAGGTTGGACAGCATCTGCAGCGCGCCCGAGACGAACAGCGCGCCGAAGATGCCGAGACGGAGCACCAGAACGCCGCCGATTGCGACGCCGGCAAGCGTCGCGGCCACGCCGTAGATTTTGGCGACTGTCGCGATCTCGATCTTGGTGAAGCCAAGCGAGAGATAGAGCGGGTTCGACATCGTGCCGGCGATCGCCTCGCCGAATTTGTAGAGCACGATGAACAGCAGGATCAGGACGAGCCAGATTCCGCCGTTGCGGCGGACCAGATCGGCGAACGGCGCGACAACGGCGCGGCCGAGCCAGGACCTGAGCCGCTCGAGGGCGTTCGCGCCAGGGATCGGCTCGACGGCGCGGCTGGCCTCTGGCTCGGGCGTCAGCCACACGGTGACCATGCCGACCAGCATCAGTGCCGCCATTAAACCGTAGGCAAAGCTCCAGCCGCCGAAACTCGCCGCGTAGAGCGCGCCGGCGCCCGAGGCGACCATGCCGAAACGATAGCCCCATTGCGTCGCCGCGGCCCCGGCCCCCTGCTCCTCGGGCGCCAGCAGCTCGATGCGATAGGCGTCGATGACGATATCCTGGCTCGCCGACAGGAACGCGACGATGGTTGCCGCCAGCGCCGTCCACCACGGGCTGTCGCGCGGGTCGATCGTGCCGAGCACCAGGATGGCCGCGGCCAATGCCGTCTGGATCGCCAGGGCCCAGCTCCGCCGCCGCCCGAGCCGCGCGGTGACAAACGGGATGGGCAAACGGTCGATCAGCGGCGACCACAGGAATTTGAAGCTGTAGGAGAAGCGGACCAGGGTGAAGAGCCCGATCTCGGTCAGCGATACGCCAAGATCGGCGAGGCGCAAGGAGAGCGTCGCCGCAGTCAGCGCCAGCGGCAATCCGCTCGAAAACCCCATGAACAGGATCGCCAGGAGCCTCGGCCGGCGATACACCGCCAGCGCCTCGAGCCAGCTTCCCGGCACAACTCGCCGGAACCGGCCGGCTTCGTCGGCTTTGGTCCTCGCGGCTGCCTCAGTCACGGACCCCGACTACCTGGCGCAAGTGCCTCATATTGTCATTCCGGGGCCCGAGTATGGTGAGGGAGCCCGGAATCCATGAACGCAGGCCTCTGGAAAATGGATTCCGGGCTCGCCGCTGCGCGGCGCCCCGGAATGACAATCATTAGGCTCAATACAGCAGAGCCGGAGTCGGACATCGCGCTTATTTGGGCTTCTCGCCGTCTTTCGCCACGTCGGCCGCAACCTGCATTTTTATGATCTTGTCCGGGTCGCTGACCGAGCCGTTGCGGTTCGGGTCGCCCTTCTTGATCTTGTCGATGAACTCCATGCCGGACTCGACCTGGCCCCAGATCGTGTATTTGCCATCGAGGGACGTCGCCGGCGCGAACATGATGAAGAACTGACTGTCGGCGCTGTCCGGATCGGAGGTTCGCGCCATCGACACCGTCCCGCGCACGTGCTTTTCGCTGGAGAATTCGGCCTTGAGCTTGTGGCCGGAGCCGCCGGTGCCAGTACCGGTCGGATCACCTGTCTGCGCCATGAAGCCGTCGATAACGCGGTGGAACGGCACGCCGTCATAAAAGCCGCGGCGGACGAGGGCCTTGATCTGGGCGCAGTGATTGGGCGCGAGGTCGGGGCGCATGGCGATGACGACCCGCCCGTAGGCGGTGTCCATGTAGAGGGTGTTTTCCGGGTCAGCCGCCATCACCGTGCCTCCGAGCGCCAACACCGCGATCATCGCAGCGATGCCGCGCCAAAAGATTGTCATGCTGTGAACTCCATTGCGGGCGAGCTTATCCGAACCCGACGCGCCGAAACAGCGGCTTGGGCGCGGCCTGCTTATACCGTCCGTTCGCGCGCGTACCAGCCGCCGCGGCGGAAGCGGTCGAGATAGGTCGGCAAGATCGCCTCCACGGGGGTCGGCGTGATGCCGAGGGCATCGAGGGTGAGCGCCCCCGAGGAGACGACGTTGTCCTGTTTCAGCAGCTCGACCTGGTCGGGGGTCAACGGCGCGTTGGGTAGCAGCGACATCAGCCGCGCCTGCAGCGAAGCAATCCCGAACGGGATGTCGAGCAACAGGCGGTGGCGGCGGGTTTCGGCCAGCAGCATCTCCAGGAGCGCGCGGAAGGTGTAGGTCTTGGGACCGCCCAATTCATAGATCCGCCCCGCGGTTGCCGGCTCGTCGATACAGCGGACGACCGCGTCGGCGACATCGCCGACATAGACCGGCTGAAACCGGGTCTCGCCGCCGCCGATCAGCGGCAGCGCGGGCGAGAACACCGCCATTTCCGCGAACTTGTTGAAAAACCGATCCTCGGGTCCAAACACAATCGACGGTCGGAGAATGGTCGCGGTCGGGAAGGCATCGCGCACCGCCTGCTCGCCGGCCGCTTTGCTGCGCGCATAAGCCGAGGTCGAGCGCGGGTCCGCGGCGAGCGAAGAGATTTGAACGAAGCGCTCGACGCCATGCTCGCGGGCCAGCCGGGCCAGCCGCGCCGGTGCAGTGTGATGCACGACGTCGAAGCGCTGGCGGCGGGCTTCGCGCAGAATGCCGACGCAATTGATCACGACGTTATTGCCGGCGACGAACGCGGCAAGCAGTGCCTCGCTGTCGATCGAGACATTGACCAGCTCGACCTGGCCGACATCGCCTTTCAGCCGCAGGAATTTGGCTGCGGCTGCGTTGCGCCCGCCAACTGTCAGTACATCGCCGCGCTCGGCTAGGCGCTTGACGATGTAGCGCCCGACGAAACCGGCCCCGCCGAGGATCGCAACGCGGTGTTGTTTCATGCCCAGCCTCCCCAAAGCGCGATGGGCATTAGCAAAACCATCGCTGTTGAGCAATGCCGACCGCAATCGCGGTTCGTGTCCCGAAGCTTGCGCTACTAGGGCAACGCCGCCCCCAGCCGGTTGACATCGCAACGGCTGCGGCTTATCTCCGGCGCGCCGAAGCGACGGGCGCCCGTGGCGGAATTGGCAGACGCGCACGGTTCAGGTCCGTGTTCCGAAAGGAGTGGTGGTTCGACTCCACTCGGGCGCACCATTTTTGATCTCCGATTAGCGATTTGCCCGAGCGATGTCGGCCTCACAGCTCCCGTTGCAGACGCCTCACGGTTTTCGCTAAGATTCCATCCGACGGCGTATCAGAGCCGCCAGCGGAATGGGGGCGCCCGTGGCCGATTGGACAACAATGCGGCTCCAATGGGAGCCGCGCATGCTGAGCATTCTGCGCATCGTTACCGGGCTGCTCTATCTCGAGCACGGCCTTGGCAAGATCTTCAACTTTCCGCCAGCGCAGAATCCGCGCCCGTACGAACTATTCACGCTTGTTCCAGGCCTCGCCGGGATCCTTGAGCTGGTCGGGGGCATCCTGCTGGCACTCGGCCTGTTTACCCGGCCTGTGGCGTTCATCCTGTCGGGCGAAATGGCATTGGCCTACTTCATGGCGCACGCGCCGCGGGGTTTTTTCCCGATCCTGAACGGCGGCGACGCGGCAATCCTTTACTGCTTTGTCTTCCTCTACCTGTTCGTCGCCGGTGGCGGGTCGTGGAGCCTCGACCGGCTATGGGCGCGCGGATCTTCCGCCCCGCTTGCAGCCGGCGGCCGCGCCTGAGCTAAAGCCGCCCGTCGCCGGCGCGGCGCCGCGATTTCGCTGGTCGGCGGCTACCTCATCGCCGCGGCCGCGTATGGCAATCCGCATGAGGCACATGAGGTCGGCGGCGTCCTGGCCGCCTTGCGCAGCGGGCCGTAAGGTCAAGCGCTGATCGGGCTTTTCGCGCTGGCGTTCATCGGATCGAGCCTGTTCGACTTTATCGCCGGCCTCTATCGCCGTTTCGACCCGAAGGATCCCTGAAAGCGAGCGTGCTTCCGCTTCAAGCGCCTCCGCTTTGCCGAGCCAGGCCCTGCGCCCGCGGATCGTTTATGCCGACCTTCACGGCTTCCCGCTTTACGCCGAACGGCGTTTGCACCTCGTTGACGATGATGAATTCGTCGAGACCGACAATGCCGAGGTCGACGTCTCTATCGGGGAATATCATGTGCATCCGCCTGCCGACGCAGGCGATGACCTGCCCGCGGAACGCCACCGAGCGTGCAGCCCACCGCTTCAGTTGCTGGTAATAGGGTTCGTGTCTCCAGGCATCCGGCCGTTGCGGATCCACATGCGCGACGATGCGGTTGCCGTCTTGCTCCGATACCAAGACGATTTTGCTCTGGCTCGGCTTCCATTCCTCGCCGAGCTCGGCGTTGAGCACATAAAGACAGACAAAATCTCTGCACTCTTGCGGCCGATCGGGGTAGATCGTGCAGCCGTTTCCGGGCTTACAGTTTTTGCACCAGGAGCCGGGTGGTTTATCGAGGGCGGCAATCCGCATCACCTTGCAGCACAGCGAGCAGTCGCCGCAGTTTCGGATCTGGGCAGGAGGCGCGGAATGTTCGATCGAAGGCATCATCCCTAATCCGCGACGGATCCCGGCCAGACCCGGCTTTACGCAACCTCGAACAGGCCGGCGGCGCCCATGCCGCCGCCGATGCACATCGTACACACGACGTACCGCGCGTTGCGCCGTTTGCCCTCGATCAGCGCGTGCCCGACCATCCGCGCGCCCGACATCCCATAGGGATGGCCGATCGAGATCGCCCCGCCATTGACGTTGAGCTTGTCGTGCGGGATGCCGAGCTTGTCGCGGCAATAGACAACCTGGCAGGCGAAGGCCTCGTTCAGTTCCCAGAGATCGATGTCGTCTATCTTGAGGCTGTGCTGCTGCAACAGCTTTGGCACGGCGAAGACCGGGCCGATGCCCATCTCGTCGGGGGCGCAGCCGGCGACGGCGATGCCATGATAGATGCCGAGCGGCTGCAACCCGCGGCGCTCAGCCTCCTTTTCTTCCATCAGTACCGCCGCCGAGGCGCCGTCCGACAATTGCGAGGCGTTGCCGGCGGTGATGTTGCGGCCTTCCTTGACGCGCTGGCCGTCCTTGAACACCGGCTTCAGCGCGGCGAGACCGTCGAGCGAGGTGTCCGGCCGGTTGCCCTCGTCCTTTTCCAGGGTCACCGGCTTCTGCGAGGTTTCGCCGGTATTGCGGTCGGTGACGCTCATCACTGAGCGCATTGCCACGATCTCGTCGTCAAAGCGCCCGGCCTGCTGCGCCGCCGCGGTACGCTGCTGCGAGCGCAGCGCGTATTCGTCCTGCGCCTCGCGCGCGATGCCGTAGCGGTCGGCGACGATCTCGGCGGTCTCGATCATGGTCATGTAGAGGGCGGGGATGCGGGCGATCAGCTCGGGGTCGTCGCCGCGGGTGCGCACCATCTTGTCGCCTTGCACGAACGACACCGACTCGACCCCGCCGCCGAGCGCGACATTCATGCCGTCATGCACGATCTCCTTCGCCGCGGTGGCGATCGCCATCATCCCCGACGAGCATTGCCGGTCGATCGACATCGCCGGGACGCTCTCCGGTAGCCCGGCTCGCAGCGCGCTCTGGCGGGCGACATTGAAGCCCTGCGCGCCCTGCTGGATTGCCGCGCCGAGGATCACGTCCTCGATCTCGGCTGGGTCGACCCCGGCGCGCTTCACGGCCTCGGCGATCGCGTGGCCGGCCAGCGCCTGCGGTTGCGTCTCGTTGAAGGCGCCGCGAAACGCCCTGCCGATCGGGGTGCGCGCGGTGGAAACGATGACGGCACGGCGCATGGCTGCTCCTTCCCTCATTTAGCTGCGGCACAGTCCTCTGCTACAGCTATCCTTTGTTTTGCGAGATAAACGCGACCAAATCGTCGAGATCGAGCTCCGGATCGACCGGGTGATCGAGGCCGAACGGGCATTTCGTCGGCATGGATGGCCGTGGTTCGCCGTGATCATCGAAGCTAGCGATAACCTTGCGCTTGGCGCGCCGCCACAGGGCGTCCAAATCGATCCGGGCGCGCATCGACGGCCGGTACGCATCGATCACCCGGTCGTGAAATTCGACGCATTCGCTGCGCCAATGCCCGATTATATCCGGGTTGCGCGATAGCGCGGCTTTGTCCGCGTGGGCCATCAGATTGACGATTTGGCTGCGCGCCGCAGACAGAATCTCGTCGGCCCATTCCTCCAGAAATTCGCTGAGACCCTGGCTATCGACTACCTTTATGCGGATCGCACCGCGGCGAAGCCCGTAGGCCTGTGCCAGCGCCCACGCATAGGGGTCTTGGTGGCGATCGGCGGTGTGGAGGCCTTCAGGCATTGTCGGACCCATCGAAACATCTCGCGGGAAATGTCCTCGGACCAGCCGAGGTCGTGGTGGGCGCGACAGGGATTGAACCTGTGACCCCACCCGCGTGAAGGGAGAACCTTACCCTACTTTCTCCTTTGGTAACCAGCCACTTAGCGGCACCACGACTAGGGTGCGTGTCACGTCCGTGTCACGGCCTGACCAGAACATCTTGATAGCCCCCTCATGGCCGGCCGGCAAGAGGTGGGCGTAT
Organism: Allostellaceae bacterium; assembly: GCA_036008175.1. Classification (GTDB taxonomy): domain Bacteria; phylum Pseudomonadota; class Alphaproteobacteria; order ATCC43930; family CGMCC-115725; genus DATARH01. The sequence goes on along the minus strand of DASYOB010000148.1, from coordinate 52,955 downwards.
CGCTCAACCAAGGCCACGCTGGACCACCCGCCCTCTACTTTGAGTGCGAGGAGATCGCGGTTCGCGGGGTAATGCCATGAGGCCCAGGTGTGGCGAAGATCGTGCGGTGTTAGCTCCGGGTCGAGCCCGGCGCGTGAGCGGGCGCCCGGCCAAGCGGTCTTGATCTGGCCGCCATACTCGGGTGCCACCGCTGGATGGTCAGCCTTCGCCGGCCGGAGGGTGGCAGCATGGGGGCAACGCCTTCGCGCACACACCCTCTCGCAAACTTCTGAGCAGTTTCGAACGAGTCTAAACTAGAATTAACCTCGGTGACACGATAGGTCCACCTTGGCCTCGCCATATGAGGTTCTCAACGAAACTATAGCGTACCGATGAGCAGCACACACACACGCGAACGCATGGCGCCTCTGGTGATTAAGGCTATCGAGGCGTGGGCTAGAGACGACCTCCCATTGGCGGCCAACTGCTTCTTCACCCTGGCGCTCTACTACGAGCTTTGGGCAGAGCGTCTAGACCCCCAGTCAGGGCAACTAGGGTAGCCTAGGTTCCGTTTTCAGCGGCCATGTGTATTGGCTGGTGTCGAAAAAACAGATGTGCGAGCCCTTGCTTGGCGGCCCTTTCTGTGTCACCAGCGTGTCACGCTCTGCCGCGCGTTCTCGTCACGTTTGGCGTCTGTTCGCACTGCTGACGTTGCCGGTGTTCTCGCGCGGGCGTCGCGAAACCCGCATAAATCCTGGGTTTCCGGTGGTGGGCGCGACAGGGATTGAACCTGTGACCCCACCCGTGTGAAGGGTGTGCTCTCCCGCTGAGCTACGCGCCCGGTCCGGTTTCGGCCTAGGCATTTAGGAGAGCGCCCCGAAAACTGTCAAGGCGCAGCCCCCGGGCGCGCTCGTTGGGTGATCAGCGTTCAAGGCTCCCTGCGTCTTCGGGCCGCTGGACGCGCACCGATCAGTCTGACACCATTGGCAAATGGCTTTAGTGCCCAGCTTCCCCCGGCTTGGGTTCGTCGCCGTGCCGCTATTGGCGCTCGGCTTGCTTGCCACCCCGGCCGTCGCCGCCGATCGCATCTCCGCGCGGATCGAGGTGTATGGCCCGTTGCGCCTCCACGTACTGACCCTGCACACCCGCCTCGAGGAGGCCGGCGATCGCTACGCGATTAGCACCGATTACGCGACGACCGGGGTTATCGCCATGGTGGTCGACCAGTCCACTCATGCCGAGGCGCGTGGGCGCGTAACCCCAGTTTCGGCCCAACCCGAATCGTTCCACAGCGAAACGCGGCGCAACGGCGATGAGCGCTCCAACCGCGTCGATTACGGCCCCGACGGGAAGATCGACGGCAGCTCGACGCCACCTCCGCCCAACCCCGTGACGGCGGAGGCGGAACGCGGCACGGTCGACAATCTGACCGCGTATTTGCGGCTTGAGCGCCAACTCGCCGCCAAGAAAACCTGTGCGATGACCGTCCCCGTGTTCGACGGCCGCCACCGCTACGATCTGGTATTCGCTGACGCCGGCCAGGAGACGCTGGCGCCCGATGGCGGTCAGAAATTCGAGGGCACCACGATTGCCTGTCGGATGACCCGGTATATACGGGGCATCCCCGATGACGAGCGAGGCGAAGGCGCCCAAAAGGGCACCATTTGGTATGCCTCCCTGCTTCCAGGCGACGTGGTTATCCCGGTACGGATGCAGCTCGATACGCAGATCGGGTCGGTCGACGCCTATCTCGCCGAATTGCACGGCCGCGGGGTCGATTTGCAGCTGATGGAGTAAGCGCGGCGTTTCAGCCGGCCTCAGCCGCGCAACGTGCCGCCGGTAGCCTTCTCGACCGCCGCGACGAGGCGCTTCGAGAAGCTTTCGATTTCGGCATCGGTCAGGGTCGCGTCCTGCGGCTGCAACACCACAGATATGGCGAGCGACTTCTTGCCTTCCGGCAGCCCCTTGCCCTCGTAGACATCGAACAAGCGGATTTCGGCGACGAGGCTACGGTTGATGCCGCGGGCAGCACGCAGCAGGGTTTCCGCCGGCAGGTCGCGATCGACAATAAAGGCAAAATCGCGCTCGACCGGCTGGAACACTGAGAGGTTCAGCGGTTGCCGGGCGCGGCCGGCTCGCGGCAGCGGTACCGCGTCGAGAAACACCTCGAAGGCGGCGACCGGACCTTTCACCTCGAAGCTGTCGAGCACCTCCGGATGCAGCTCGCCGAAATGGCCGAGCAAGGTCGGGCCGAGACGCAAGCCGCCGGCGCGGCCGGGATGAAACCAGGGCGGCGGATCGGCCGCGCTCTGGATGTTGTCGATCGGCGCGCCCATAGCCGCGAGAGCGGCGAGCGCATCGGCCTTGGCGTCATAAAGATCCGGCTCGCGCGCCGCTTCACGCCAATGCCGCGGAGCCAGACGACCGGCGCGAAGGCCGGCGGCCACGGTCACCTGCCCGTCCGGGGTATCGTCGCGGTACAGCGGCCCCAATTCGAACAGCGCGACATCCGCGAGGCCACGATCGGCATTGCGCCGCGCCGCCTCGATGAGCCCCGGCAGCACCGAGGGCCGCATCTCGTCGAGATCGGCGCTGATCGGGTTGACGAGGCGCAGAGGCGAGACTGTCGCATAATTCCGCGGTTGCGGCTGCGCGCCGCCAAACAGCGCCGCCCAGCGCGACGAGATGAACGAGAAGGTCACCGCCTCGACCAGCCCGCGGCCCGCCAGCGTGCGCCGCACCAGCTCGACGCGGCGGCGGCGCGCATCGATCGCCGGGCGCGGGATGACCGTCTCGCGCGGCAACGGCACTGGCGGGATCGCGTCGTAGCCTTTGACCCGCAGCACCTCCTCGACGAGGTCGGCCTCGCCGACAATATCGCCGCGCCAGGAGGGCGGCGCGACCCTGAGGCTGCCGTCCTGCTCGGCGGCCGTGGTGACCTCGCACCCAAGCGCCTCCAGGATCTCGCGGCTCTGGTCTAGCGGGACATCGAGTCCGCCGAGGGTGGAGATACGCTCCGGCCGCAGCTGGTATTCGCGGCGCCAATCCGGCACGGCGCCGGCAATGACGACCTCCGACGGCTCGCCGCCGCACGATTCCAGGATCAGCCTTGTGGCGATTTCCAGCCCCGGTCCGACAAAGGCGGGGTCGACCCCGCGTTCGAAGCGGTAGCGCGCGTCGCTGGCGATCTCCAGCCGCCGCCCGGTCGCGGCGGTGCGGATCGGATCGAACAGCGCCGCCTCGATGAACACCTCGGTTGTCGCCTCGGTACAGCCGGTCCATTCGCCACCGATCACGCCGCCAAGGCTCTGCACCCCGGCCTCGTCGGCGATCGCGGTCACTTCCGGATCGAGCGCGTATTCGCGGCCGTTGAGCGCCAGCATCCGCTCGCCGGCCTGGGCGAGGCGCACGGTCAGGTCGCCCTTGAGCTTGCCGGCGTCGAAGACGTGCAGCGGCCGGTTCACGTCGAAGGTCAGGAAATTGGTGATGTCGACCAGAGCCGAGATCGGCCGCAGCCCGATTGCCTCGAGCCGGTCCCTGAGCCAGCCCGGGCTCGGCCCGTTCTTGAGGCCGCGGATATGACGGCCAAGGAACAGCGGGCAGGCGATCCGATCCTCAATATGGACGGCGATCGGCGAGCCGAAACGACCCTCGACCGGGGTCGCGTCGAGCGGGAGCAGTCTTCCGATGTCGGCCGCGGCGAGGTCGCGGGCGACGCCGCGCACGCCGAGGCAGTCCGCACGGTTGGGCGTCACCTTGATGTCGATGACCGGGTCGTCGAAGCCGAGGAGGCTGGCATAGCGGGCGCCGACCGGCGCGTCGGCTGGCAATTCGATAATGCCGGAATGATCCTCGGAAAGCGCCAGCTCGGAAGCCGACATCAGCATGCCCTTCGACGCGACGCCGCGGATCGAGGATTCGGTCAGCACCGCGCCGGTCTTCGGAATGCGCACGCCGGCCGGGCCGAACACGCCCTTCATCCCGGTCCGGGCGTTGGGCGCGCCGCATACGACCTGGATTTCGCCTGCTCCGGTATCAACCACACAGACACGCAGTCGGTCGGCGTTCGGATGCGGCTCGGCCTTGACGATTCGGGCGACGACAAAGCCGTCGAGCGCCGCGGCGCGGTTCTCGACCCCCTCGACATCGTGGCCGAGCATGATCAGCCGCTCGACAAGCTCGGCAAGTGGCGCCTCGGTGTCGAGATGCGTTTTCAGCCAGGACAGCGTCGTCTTCATCAGGCGGCGCCTCCGGCGAGCGGACCGCGCACCGGCGACGGAATGTCGAGCGGCAGAAAGCCGTAATGCCTGAGCCAGCGCAGGTCGGAATCGTACATCGTGCGCAGATCGGGGATGCCGTATTTAAGCATCGCCACCCGCTCGATCCCCATGCCGAAGGCAAAGCCTTGATACTCGTCCGGATCGATGCCGCAATTCTTCAATACTTGCGGATGAACCATGCCGCTGCCGAGGATTTCGAGCCAGTCGGCGCCGGCGCCGATCTTTAGTTCGCCACCCTGCCGCGAGCAGCCGATATCGACTTCCGCCGAGGGCTCGGTGAACGGGAAATAGCTTGGGCGAAAGCGCACCGGAAGATCGTCGATATCGAAAAAGGCCCGGCAGAACTCGATCAGGCAGCCTTTCAAATGGCCCATATGGGTGGTGCGGTCGATCACCAGCCCCTCGACCTGGTGGAACATCGGCGAGTGGGTCGCGTCGTGATCGGCACGAAAGGTGCGGCCCGGCACGATGATGCGGATCGGCGGCTTTTGCGTCTGCATCGTACGGATCTGCACCGGCGAGGTATGGGTGCGCAGCACCAGTCGCGAGCCGTCTGCCCGTTCCGGCAGGTAGAAGGTGTCGTGCTCCTGGCGCGCCGGATGCTCGGGCGGAATGTTGAGCGCGGTGAAGTTGTAGAAATCCTCTTCGATATGCGGTCCCTCGGCAACGACGAGGCCCATCTCGCCGAAAATCGCGATGATCTCGTCAATGGTCTGGCTGATCGGATGGATGCGACCGCCATCAAAACCAATGGGGCCGCCGGTGAGCACCGGCAGGCTGACATCGGCGCGTTCGCCCGCGAGTCGCTGGCTTAAAGCCTGCCGATTAAGCTCTGCGGCCTTCCCCTCGATCGCTGCACTGATCGCGTCCCTGGCTGAATTAAGTGCCGCGCCCGCTTCGCGCCGCTTCTCCGCCGGCAATGCGCCTAGCCCGCGCATCAACATCGTTAGCCGTCCCTGACGACCAAGGTACTCGATGCGTATCTGTTCAAGTGCCTCCGGCGTGTCCGCGAGGTAAACCCCTGCGAGGCTGTCCTGGCGTAATTGCTCTAGGTCATCCATGACCGATCCTTGGGCCTTCAAGCCGAAATAGAAAAGGGGCCGAAACCGGCCCCTTGATAACGCGCGCACATGACAGGCGGGGCCTCAGCCGATCCGAGTCCCGGTAAATCGCCCAATCAAATCGTCGTCCCGGCGAAGGCCGGGACCCGTGGCGGGAATGGATCCCGGCTTTCGCCGGGATGACACCGTTCTTCCGGTTGCCGGTTTCATTTCCTCATGCCGCTTTCGGCTGCGCCTCGGCGAGCGCGGTCTTTGCCGTCTCGACAATCGCGGCGAAGGCTTCCGGCTCGCGGATTGCCAGGTCGGACAGGACCTTCCGGTCGAGCTCGAGCCCGGCGAGCTTTGTCCCGTGCATGAACTGAGAGTAGGTCAGTCCGTGTTCGCGGACGCCGGCGTTGATGCGCTGGATCCACAATCCGCGGAAGTCGCGCTTCTTGTTGCGGCGGTCGCGATAGGCGTAGCGCAGCGCCTTCTCGACCTTCTCAATCGCGATGCGGTAGGCGGTGCCGCCGCGGCCGCGATAACCCTTGGCGAGGCCGAGCACCTTTTTGTGGCGGGCATGCGTTGTGACGCCGCGTTTGACCCTGGCCATGCGTTCAACTCCGCAGATACGGCATATAGGTCAAGACGAGCTTGGCATCGCCCGTTTCGAGGGTCGTCGTGCCGCGATGCAGCCGCTTCTGCTGCTTCGACTTGCTGATCAGGCGGTGGCGCTTATAGCCCCAGTTGCGCTTGATCTTGCCATTGGCGGTGCGGCCGAAGCGCTTTTTCGCACCGCTTTTGGTCTTGAGCTTGGGCATTTCCTGTCCTTTGCCGATGTTTGCGGCGGCAAGGCATGCCCGTATGGCGCCCGAAGCGCGGCCCGCCGCCGATTGAAGCCGGGCTATATAGCGGCGGACCTCGGCGAAAGCAAGCCAGGGTCTGCGCTCGGTGGCGCATCGAAGCGCAACCGACGGTAGCCGACCCGAGGCGGCTAGCAGCGACAGATTTTCCGAATTTAGGCCGATGTGATAATCCGATCCGGATTCGTCAAGCGGATCCTCTCCACACAATTTCAAATTGAAGGACCACCGGCGCCGGCAATGCGACACTCGGCTCGAATAATCCGAACCGGCGCGGCGTCGCCGGCGCATCGCTCGGATACCAGATATCGGCTCGCCTTGCCGGTCGGGAACCGCGACCTGCCGGAAACCGACCGCGCCGGCGACGTGCGGGACGCCGAACAGGACCAGACCAGCGACCACGGCCGGCAGCAACCAAAGTTAGTCAAGCGCATCGCCGGTCTAAGGGCCGGGCTTGCGCTTACAGAACGGCGATTGCCTCGATCTCGATCAGGAACTCGGGCTGGGCCAGCGCCACGACCGCGACGAGGGTATGGGCCGGCATCTTCTTGCCAAAGAATTCTTCGCGGATTGGCCCGTAATCGGCGCGGTGGCGGATATCCGTCAGGTAGGTGTTGACCTTGACGATGTTGGCCATCGTGCCGCCGCCGGCCTCGACCTGGGCCTTCACGGCCGAAAGGGCGGCCCGCGCCTGCGCCTTGAAATCGCCGGTATGCACCGCGCCGCCATCCGGGCCATAGGCGACTTGGCCGGCGATATAGAGGATCGTCTGTGCGCCAGTGACTTTGACCGCCTGCGCATAGATCGGCGGATCGTAGACGCCTTTGGCGGCGTAGGGCTCGATGTTGGTCATCGGCTTTATCTCCCCAAAAAACGAATCCGGAAGCCCGGCGGCGGAGCTTCAATTATCGGGGCGCCACGACCATCGTCATCTGCCGGCCTTCCATGCGCGGCATCTGCTCGACCTTGGCGATCCCGTCGAGATCGTCTCTGACCCGTATCAGTACGTTCATGCCGAGTTCCTGGTGCGCCAACTCGCGCCCGCGGAACCGCATGGTAATCTTGACCTTGTCGCCTTCCTCGATGAACTTGTTCATGCTGCGCATCTTGACCGCATAATCGTGGTCGTCGATGCTCGGACGCAGCTTGATTTCTTTAACTTCGATGATTTTCTGCTTCTTACGAGCTTCGTTTTTCTTCTTTTGCTCTTCGTATTTGAATTTGCCGAAATCGAGAATCTTGCAGACCGGCGGGTCGGCATTGGGGGCGATTTCGACGAGGTCAAGGCCGGCATCCGCAGCCATGTCGAGCGCCTCGTTGCGCCCAACGACCCCCACCATCTGGCCGCGTTCATCGACGAGGCGTATCCGCGCCGACGAGATTTCGTCATTGATGCGCGGCCCTTCACGGGTGGGCGTGAAGTTCATCGGTGGTCTGGGTATGTATGCTCTCCTTCAAATACTTGAACCGAACCGTTCTCGTCTTCTCGCAAACGGCTAGCGCGGCCCGGGCGGAGCCGCTTCCGCTTTCAATCTAGCGACGGCCTCGGCGAGCGCAAGGGATTCCTGCGTCGAACCGCCGAGCCGACGCAGCGCGACGCCGCGCTGCTCGGCCTCGCGACGGCCGACGACCAGCATGACCGGAACTTTCGCGAGGCTGTGCTCGCGCACCTTGTAGTTGATCTTCTCGTTTCCCGTGTCGGTGACGACGCGCAGCCCGGCCGCGGCGCATTCGCGCGCCACTTCCTCGGCATAACCGGCCGCCTCCTCGGTGATCGAGGCGACGACCGCCTGCACCGGCGCGAGCCACAGCGGGAAGCGGCCGGCATAATGCTCGATCAGGATGGCGATAAACCGCTCCATCGAGCCGAGGATCGCGCGGTGCAGCATGACCGGCCGATGGCGCCCGCCATCCTCGCCGACATAACTCGCGCCGAGCCGCTCAGGCATCTGAAAATCGAGCTGCAACGTGCCGCATTGCCAATCGCGCCCGAGCGCGTCGCGCAAGACGAATTCGAGCTTGGGGCCATAGAACGCACCCTCGCCCGGGTTCAGCGTATAAGAAAGTCCTGCCGTCTCCACCGCCGCGCGCAGATCCTTTTCGGCGCGGTCCCAGACCTCGTCGCTGCCGATCCGGCTCGGTGGCCGATCGGCAAACTTGATCGCGACGTCGTCAAAGCCGAAATCCCGATAGATCGACAACAGCAGCTCGCAGAACGCCACCGCTTCGGCGGTGACCTGCGCCTCGGTGCAGAAGATGTGCGCGTCGTCCTGGGTGAAGCCGCGCACCCGCATGATGCCGTGCAGTGCGCCGGAAGGCTCGTTGCGGTGGCAGCTGCCGAATTCGGCCAGCCGCAATGGCAACTCGCGATAGCTGCGCAGCCGATTGCGGAAGATCAGCACATGGCCCGGGCAGTTCATCGGTTTGACCGCGAGCACACGCTCGTCGCGGCTCTCGGCGACAAACATGTTCTCGCGGAAGGTTTCCCAATGGCCGGTGGCTTCCCACAGGCTGCGGTCGAGCAACAGCGGGCCGCGCACTTCCTGATACCCAGCCGCGTCGAGCCGGCGCCGCATGTAGTCTTCGATCGTGCGATAGAGGGTCCAACCCTTCGGGTGCCAGAAGACGCTGCCGACTGCTTCTTCGCCGAGATGGAACAGGTCGAGCTCGCGCCCGAGCTTGCGGTGGTCGCGGCGCTCGGCTTCCTCCAGGCGGAACAGATACTCGTCGAGCTGTTTCTGGCTCGGCCAGGCAGTGCCGTAGATGCGCTGCAACTGGGCGTTCTTCGGGTCGCCGCGCCAGTAGGCGCCGGCAACATTGGTCAGCTTGAAAGCCTGCCCGAGCCGGCCGGTCGAGGGCAGATGCGGTCCGACGCAGAGATCGACGAAATCGCCCTGGCGATAAAGGCTGATGTCCTGATCGGCGGGGATCTCGCCGATATATTCGGCCTTGTAACGCTCGCCGATGCTGTCGAAAAAGGCGACCGCCTTGTCGCGGTCCCACACCTCCCGGCTGATCGGCTCATCGCGGTGGACGATCTCGCGCATGCGCTCCTCGATGCGTGCAAGATCCTCCGGGATGAAAGGCGCGTCCCGGGCAAAATCGTAATAAAACCCGGTCTCGGTCGCCGGGCCGAAAGTGACCTGAGTCTCCGGATAAAGCTCCTTGACCGCCTCGGCCATCACATGCGCCGCGTCATGACGCAGGATTTCGACCCCGTCCGGCGTGTCGCGGGTGATGATCGCGATTTCGGCATCACGCTCGATCAGCGTGGCCAGATCTCGCGGCTTGCCGTCGATCTTGACCGCGATCGCCGCCTTGGCGAGACCCGGCCCTATCGCGGCCGCTAGGTCCGCCCCGGTCAGCGGTCCCGGGAATTCGCGGCGGCTGCCGTCCGGCAGGGTCACCGTCACCGGGGCAGCAGATTGTCCGGGTTGGGCCGGGGAAGACAGAATTTCGTCGGGACTGTTGCTCATCGCGCCCATGCTCCGTCAATACTGCGCTTCAGACGGGGCGAGATGGTCGCGAAAAAACCCCGTCCGTCGCCGGCGGGGTTCCTTCGGGTTCGAGCCGTGCCTCTCAATCAGCGCGCGCGACCTCCCGGCTCCCCGCAAGCGAGGATGACGGTAGTCGTGGCGAAGATCCGAATGCTTCCGCTCATGCACCCAATATCGCGAGCCAACCACCGCGCGTCAAGGCGCTGACGGCATCACGACAGCGCCGGCGTGATGTCGGTCTGGGAAAAATCGTTGCCTTTGAACAGCAGAGGCTCGGCTCGACTGCGCGCCAAGGCATACGCAAAACAGTCGCCGAAATTGAGCCGTGCCGGATGGCCGCTGCCTCGGCCGAAATCTCGATAGGCTTCGCGAGCAATCCGCGCCTGTTGCTCGTCCACCGGTTCGATGGAAATTCCGGCCTCCCGAATAGCGTCGTCGAATCGCCGACTCGCCACCGGGTCGCGCCTACCGTCGATGACGACGGCGGCCTCGACATAGTTGACGACCGAGATCCGGCGTTGCCCGGCGGCTTCAATCGCGGCGGCATGGGTCGCGGCGTCCGGTTCGGCAAACAGGATCGCGATTATTGCGGAGGTGTCGATGATCACCGAGGCAGCCCTTGTTCGTCGTACAGCAAGGCGTCGTGATCGAGAGCTCTGTATTTGTCGCCCATGCGTGCGGCGCAGTCGCGTCCGATCGCAAGCAGACGTTCGGCGAGGTTGCCTCCGCGCTGTCGGCGGACGCGGTCAAGGCGCTCGCGAACGGCCTCGGTCACTGCGCCTGTCATGCTCTCGCCGGTTGCGTCGGCAAGTTCCCGGATCAACCGGCAGGTTTCGTCATTCTTGATGTTCAGGCTGATGGCAGCCGGTGCGGATCCCTTGGAACCGCCTTGCGCAACGGGCTGCCGCGTGGGATCGCGCGATGTCGGCGCAGCCGTGTGATCGCCTGCAGTTCGCCGGACGATACGCCTCATCGATCTACCCTTCTCTACGGACAAGGTAGATATGATGACGCAGCGTCGAGCGTCAAACGCAAATTTGAAAAGCAGTCAAGCGTGCGCGGCGATCGGTATGGCGGGTTCGAGGCACGTCTGTTCCGGCTCGGGAAACAGCAGCTCCTCGTAGACCTCGATCGTGCGCGCGCACATCAGCTCACGGCTGTAATTCGCTGCGACATGGGCGCGGCAGCGCCGGGCGAAGGCGGCGCGGGCAGCGGGATCGAGCGCCAGCGCCTCGCCAATCGCGGCCGACAGCGCAGCCGGGTCGCGCGGCGACACCAGCCAGCCGGTGACCCCGGGGACGATCGTCTCGCGCGCGCCGCCGTGGTCGGTGGCAATGACCGGCCGACCCATCGCCTGCGCCTCGACGATAACCCGGCCAAATCCTTCGGGGTCGGTCGACGCGGAAACCACCAAATCCGCCAGCTGGTAGGCCGCAGGCATGTCGCGGCAATCATCGAGGATGCGGAACATGCCGATGAGGCCGAACCGCTTGATCGCGGCTTCCAGCTCGCGGCGAAACCCGCGGCGCTGCTCCGTCCCGACAAACAGGCAGCAAAGATCGCGCCGCCCGAGGCAGGCGATCGCCTCGATAAACTCGAGCCCGCCTTTCCACCGCGTGAGCCGGCCGGGCAGCATCACCACCGCAGCGTCGTCCGGCACTCGCAACTGCTCCGCCAACTTGACGACCCGCTCGCCGGCTACTCGATCCGGATCGAATTGGTTGAGGTCGACGCCGCGCGGGATCACCCGCAAGCAGTCGGAGCCGATGCCGTAAACCTCGGCGGCATGGTCACCAACGAATTGCGAGATCGCAATGACCCGCTCGCCGCGCGCCATCACACTGTTGTACCAGCGCTTCAGCGGCAGATTGTCGGGGTAGGCGTTGTGGAATGTGGTCACAAACCGCCGCCGGGTGGCCCGCGCCGCCGACCAGGCGCTCCAGGCCGGGGCGCGGCTGCGCGCATGTATGACATCGATCCTGCAGCGGCGGACGATTTCGATAAGCGCCTTCGCGTTGCGGCGGATCACCAGGGGGTTTTTCGAGGCGAGCGGCAGCCGGATATGCTGGGCGCCAACGCGAGAGAGCTGGCGCTCCATCGGGCCGCCAGCCGAGGCAACGTAGGCGGTCCAGCCCGCCGCAGTCAGCGCGCCGGCCAATTCCACGGTGCCGCGCTCGACCCCGCCCGAAACCAGGCTCGGCACAACCTGCAACACCGCCGGCGGGCGGGTTTCTTTCGCTATCGGGCCAGTGCTACCGTCGCTGCCCATTCCGTTCGTCGCTATTGTCCCCAATGCCCGGATCCGCCACCGCCCCAGCGTCCCCCGTGGCTGCTAAGATTCTAACATGCCCGGATGGCGCCACAATCGCCTACTGGAATATTCCTGGCATGCCACCGGGGATTGTTTTCCTCGGCGGCTTTCGCTCCGACATGTCCGGCACCAAGGCGTTGTTTCTCGAAGATTATTGCCGCCGGCGCGGCCGCGCTTATGTGCGTTTCGACTATTTCGGACATGGCCAATCGAGCGGGGATTTCGCTGCCGGCACGATCGGCCGCTGGCGCGAGGATGCGATCGCGATCATCGATTCGCTGACCCGAGGCCCGCAAATCCTGGTCGGTTCGAGCATGGGCGGTTGGATCATGCTGCTGGCGGCCTTGGCGCGGCCCGAACGTATCGCCGGACTCGTCGGCATCGCGTCGGCGCCCGATTTCACACAGGAACTGCTATCGGCGCGGCTCACCCCGGAGCAACTTCGCGAAATCGAGGAGAGGGCGGCTGTTGTTCTTCCGTCCGAGTACGAACCGGCCGGCTATCTTTATACCCGCGCGCTGATCGAGGATGGCCTCAGGCATCTGCTGCTCGGCGCGCCGATCCCGCTCGACATGCCGGTCCGACTGCTGCACGGCCTTTGCGACGCGTCGGTGCCGTGGCAGCTGAGCTTGCGCCTGGCCGAGCGTCTCACCAGCCGTGACGTTGCCGTGACCCTGGTAAAAGACGGCGACCACCGGTTATCCAGCGAAGCCGATCTCGCCCGGCTCGCGCGGATGCTCGATGCGCTTCTCGCCGAGTTGCCGGCCTAAAACTCGTATTGCTCGACGATCATCGGCTCGTTGCGCGCGGCGGCGATCCATTCCTGCATCGCCGGCAGCGTCATGATCGTGTCGCAATAGGCGTCGGCCTCGCGTTCGAGGTCGATCCGATAGGTGCGGAATCGAGTCGCGACCGGGGCGTACATCGCGTCGGCGATGGTGAAGTTGCCGAACAGAAAATTGCCATGGCCTTCGCCGAACCGGGTGCGGCAGTCGCGCCAGATCGCCATGACCCGGTTGATGTCGGCCTGGATGTCGGTGGTGATTTCCCGCCCAGGGAAGCTTGATCGGACATTCATCGGCAGATGCTGACGCAGTGCATGAAATCCGGAATGCATCTCGGCGCTGACGGCGCGCGCGACCGCGCGCGCGGTGGGGTCTTTCGGCCACAGCTCGAAGGCCGGGAAGGCGTCGGCGAGGTATTCGCAGATCGCCAGGCTTTCCCAAACTTTCAGCGAGCCGTGCTGAAGCGCCGGCACCCGCCCCGACGGCGAATATTTCAGCACCGTCGCCTTACTGGTCGGCTGATAGAGGGGGATCACCACCTCGTTGAAGGCGACGGTCGTGTGCTTCAGCACCAACCACGGCCGCAGCGACCAGGAGGAGTAGTTCTTGTTGCCGAGATAGATCGTCAGATCGGGCATGTAGCCCCGCTATCGCTGGTGGCGCGCCACCGTGACGAGAACATCGGCCAAAGACAATCGACGTGTTGCGCTAGCGCCGGCGGCACGACGCCTCAGCCGGCCTTTGCGGTCTCCCGCATCTTGCGCGCGACATCGATCAGGCCGCGCACCGCCTCGACCGATTTGTCGAAGGCGGTCTTCTCGTCGCGGTCGAGCTGCAACTCGACAATGCGCTCGACGCCGCCGGCGCCGATCACGACCGGCACGCCGACATAGAGGTCCTTGACCCCGTATTGCCCGGTAAGCCAAGCGGCGCAGGGCAGCACCCGCTTCTTGTCGCGCAAATAGGCTTCGGCCATCGCGATCGCGGCGCTGGCCGGCGCATAAAAGGCCGAGCCGGTCTTCAGGAAATTGACGATCTCGGCGCCGCCGTCGCGGGTGCGCTGAAAGATCTCCTCCACCCGCCCCCGCGTCGTCCAGCCCATCTTGATCAAATCGGGCAGCGCGATGCCGGCGACCGTCGCATAGCGGATCAGCGGTACCATCGTGTCGCCGTGACCGCCAAGCACGAAGGCGGTCACGTCCTCGACCGAAACCTTGAACTCGGCGGCGAGGAAGTAGCGCAGGCGGGCACTGTCGAGCACCCCGGCCATGCCGACGACCTGGTTCGCCGGGAGGCCGGTAGCCTCCTTCATGACCCAGACCATCGCATCGAGCGGGTTGGTGATCGTGATGACGAAGGCCTTCGGGCAATACTGCTTGATCGCGGCGCCAACCTCGCCGACGACTTTGGTGTTGATGCCGATCAGATCGTCGCGGCTCATTCCCGGCTTACGCGGCACCCCGGCGGTGACAATGACGACATCGGCGCGCTTGAGGTCCGCGTAATCATTGGTGCCGATGATCGCCGCGTCGTAGCCCTCGATCGAGCTGCCCTGGACGATGTCCAGCGCCTTCCCTTGCGGCACCCCGTCGACGATGTCGAACAGCACGACATCGCCCAGCTCTTTCAAGCCGGCGAGCAGAGCCAGCGTGCCGCCGATCTGGCCGGCGCCGATCAGCGCGATCTTGTTGCGTGCCATGGGGAAATCCTCATCTCCGGCGAGGGGAGCGTAGCGGCGCGCGTCTTAGCGCGAATCCGCTGTGATCGGCAAGGCGGCGAGCACCGGGACGACATAGCCATCGTCGATCGAGTAGCCAACCATGCGGCCTCAAACCCGGCGGTTCGCGAGATAGTCCTCGCTTTGCATTTCTATCAGCCGCGACACGGTGCGCTGGAATTCCCAGCTGCCGTCGCCCGCCACATAAATCTGCTCGGGAGGCACCTCGGCCGACGCGACGAGCAGGGTGCGCGCCTCGTAGAGCGCGTCGATCAGAATGTGAAAGCGCTGCGCCTCGTTGCGTTGCTTTGGCGACAGCCGCGGGATTCCCTCCAGGACAATCGCCGCGAACCGCTCGGCGACCGCCAGGTAATCCGCGGCCGCCAGCGGGCGCGCGCACAATTCCTCGAACGAGAACCAGGCGACGTTGCGGCCGGCGCGCGGCACCACCAGCGGCCGCGCCAGGACCGTCAGTGTCACGCTGGCGCCGGCGGCATGGTCGGTCAGATCGGCGAAGGCAGCATCGAGCGCGGCTCGCGCCGCCGCGTCGTTCGGCCAATGATACACCTTCTTTCCGCGCATCCGCGCCAGGCGGTAGTCGCGGCCGCTGTCCAGCTCGATCAGATCGAGTTGCCCTTGCAGCAAGGCGATGAACGGCAGGAAGCGGTCGCGCTGCAGCCCGTTCTCGTAGAGCCGATCCGGCGCGCGGTTCGAGGTCGCGACCACGACCGTGCCGGCCGCGAATAGGGCGCGAAACAGCCGCTCCAGGATCATTGCGTCGGCGATGTCATTGACCTGGAACTCGTCGAAACACAAAAGCTTTGCCTCGGCCGCGAGGTCGGCGGCGACCTTGCCGACCGGCTCGTGCGTCTTCGCCCGACGCTCGCGCTCGATACGGTCATGTACCTCGAGCATGAAGGCGTGAAAGTGCACCCGCCGTTTGTTCTCGACCGGCGTCGACGCAAAGAACAGATCCACCAGCATCGATTTGCCGCGCCCGACAGGGCCCCAAATGTAAAGGCCCCGCGGCGCCGTCATGCCCTGCCCGGCACTTAAGAGACGCGCCAGCCAGCCGCGCCGCCCGGCATCGGCGCTGTATTGGCGCAGCTCTTCGTGCAGCTGTTGCAGGCGGGCGACCACGCGCCGCTGTGCCGGATCCGACCGGATCAGGCCTGTCTCGGACCGCTCGCGATACAGCTCGGCCGGCCCCAGCTCGCCGCCTTCGGCAGCGGGCGTCGCGATGGCAGGACTATGGGCAGGGAAATCGTTGGGCATCGCTGCGGCGGTCGGAAACGAAAGCGCGGCCGCCCAAGCAAAAAGGAGGCCGCGCTCAGGATCTATTCAGCCCGATCGAAAAACGCAACGCTGGGGTACAATTGTATTACGGGAGCAGTTCCGGCAGGGAGCGGACGATCCGGTCGGGGCGGATTGGCGAATCCGGCGGCAGGCCGACGCCATAGCCGTCATACCAGATCGCATAGATGCCGAGCCGCTGCGGCGCGACCACCTCCCATTCGAGATTGTCGCCAACCATCCAGGCGTCGTTCGCCGTGACCCCAAGCGCGGCGAGCGCGTGACGATAGGCCTGCTCCTCCGGCTTGCCGAAGCCGTGCTCGCCCTCGATCTGGATGTGGTCGAAGCGGTGCTCCAATGCGAAACGCACGACCTTCTTGCGCTGCGGCTCGGCGGCGCCGTTGGTGACGAGCGCGAGCTTGACTCCGAGTCCCTTCAGCCGGTCCAACGTCTCGTGCGCGCCGGGAAACATGCGCAATTCGGCTTCCTGGACCTGGTTGAAGCGGTCGGCGACCGCGTCGAGCAGTTCCGGCGGCGGCACTGGATGACCCGCGTTCCTCTCCAGCTCCGCAAAGGCATTGGCGACGATGTGGCGGCGCGCCTCGCCGATGCGGTGGCGCCAATCCTTGTGGCGCGCCTGGTCGGCCCAGAGGTAGCGCGAATAGGCCTGGATCGCAGCGACGATATCGGGCGGCTGGTGCGGCGCCAGCTGTTCGGCGAAGGAGGCGATGACCCGGTTCCACTGATCCTCGCCCTGGCCAAAGGCGCTGAGGATCGTGTCGTCGAGGTCGAACAGGATAGCCTTGGGCAATTGGTTCATGCGGCTCAGGCGATCGCTTGCGGTGCCTGCGGCACCGTCTGCCAGAATTCCGGATCGTGGCCGAAAAAGATCCGCGCGCCGCCCGCTTCAAGCGCCGCGAGCCGGTCAAGTGACGCCAGCATCGCCTCCTTATCGTAGGCGAAGCGGGGCAGGCGGCGCTCGCGCAGGGTGCGGCAGAAATAGCAGCTGTCGGCGGCGAGCACGACCTCGCCACCCGGCAGGTGCAGCTTCAACGATTGGTGTCCGGGCGTATGGCCATGGGTTGGCAGGCAGACGACCGAGCCGTCGCCGAACACGTCGTGCTCGCCGTCGACGAGGCGCAATTTATGGCCGAGATCGAAATCGCGCGGGTTGAAGCCGCGCTTTGCGGCGCTGTCGGGGTCCATGCCGGCGTCCCATTCGCGGCGCTGCACCAGCATCGTCGCGTTAGGAATGAGGGCGTTGCCGCCGACATGGTCGAAATGGAAATGCGAGTTGACGATCAGGTCGATCCGGCCCGGGTCGCGGCCGAGCGCTTCAAGCTGAGTGCCGATCTCCTCGCCGGGATGGTAGTCGAATTCGAAGAGGCCGGCGAGGCGCTCCCCGACCCTTGCCGCCGGGTCATGCTGACAATCCGGATGCATGCCGGTGTCGAACAGCGCCGTCCCCTTCGGGTGCTCGATCAGATAGGCCGGGATCGGCAGCCGGACGCGGCCCTCGCCGCCTTCCATCAAATGGCCGAGCTCGCCGGTCAGGTGGCCGCAGGTCAGCGCATAGACCTGGAGGCTCATGCAGCGTTCGCTTCCTCGAACAGCCGCATATTCTTCGCGACGTCGTAGCATCCTTCGAGCAGCGTTTCCGGATCCCATTCGCTGCGCTGCACGGCGAAGAAATCGCCACCATAGACATGGATGGCGCCGGTCAACCGCGCCAACGGGTTGGTCACCGTGTGGATGATATCGCGGCCTAGCGGCTCCGCGTCGCGTTCGCCCAGCGATTTGGCGCCGGCGGCCTCGATCTTCCCGCCGGTCCCGTCCGGCAACCGTCGCCAGAAGATGTTGTTCTCGCGGCCGGTATAGATGCCGATCACCGCCCACATCAGGTGGTCGTGCGGCATGATCGTCATGCGCGGGCCCCAGACGACATTGAGGATTGTCAGGTCTGGCTTGTGATGGAGCTTCTGCACCTCGGCGCGCGTCGGCTCGCCTAGACCGGCTAGTACCGCGGCGGGATCGGAAACCGCACGGGCGACGACCTCTCGCACCGACTTATGCGTCGGATCGGCGCTGAGCGCGACGCGGCACTCCTCGATGAAGCGATCGAGATCGAACATGGTTTTGCCTCCCGGCCTATTCGGCTGCCTGAACCATCTCGGCCGCCGAGGATTTGTGGCCTTTTTGATGGAAATAATTGGCGCGATAGAATGCAAGGATCAGGTCGCGATAAACCGCCGGCGGGTACTTCGCCGGGTTGTCGGCCGAGACGCAGCTCGGCAGGCATTCGATCACGGCGTCCGGGTTCGGGCTGTGGAAATAGGCGATCGAATAGCGATCGGCGCCCGAATCGTTCAGCACGCCGTGCGGGGTCGACAGAAATCGGTCGTTCGACCAGCGCCGCATGATGTTGCCGAGATTGATCAGGAAGGTGCCGGGAATGACCGGCGGCGGAAACCACTCTCCGGACGGCAGCCGTACCGCGAGGCCGGGCACATCGGTACGGGCCAGCGCGGTCATAAAGCTGTTGTCGGTGTGCGGCGCCTGGCCGAACAGATTGTCCTCGCCCGGATCCTGCGGTGGGTAGTGCAGGAAGCGCAGATTGGCGTGGCCTTCATTTGTGAAGAACCGCGCGAAAAAATCGGCCGGCATGCCGAGCGCGACGGCGAAAACCGGCAGCATGCGGTCGCACATCGCTCCCAGCGCATGGAAATACGTCGTCATCGGCTCGCGAATGTCCGGTAACAAGGCGGGCCATTGATTGCGGCCGCGCAGCGGCATTCCAGCGATCACATCGGGGTGGTCGGCGCCGCGGTCGTGGCTGATGAAGAAGCTTTCGTTCTGGTTCGGCCGGGTCGCCTTGTGCACGGTCGAGGCACCCTGCACCGAGGCGTTGATCGGCAGATAACCGATGTTGTTCTCGTTGAGCCGCAGCTCGAGCTTTTCTTCGAGCGGCAGGGCGTGGAAGTGGCGCGAGGCAGCAAAGGCGCGGTCGATCAGTGCCTCGGGGACGCCGTGATTGAGGGCATAGAAGAAGCCGATATTCTCGCAGGCATACCCGACCTCGCGCGCCACGCGCGCGAGCGCGCCCGGCTCTCCGGCGAATAGCGGGCCGAAATCGATGACCGGAATCTTTGCCGCGGCTTCGGCGTAATCCCTGACCCCCCTCTCCTGGAACAGATTCATCGCCCTCTCCGGGTTGCTCGCAGGGGACTATAAACCGGCGAGTCCGTGCGGTTCCAGTTGCCGCCTCGCAAGGAGAAGCAAATGAGTGTCGTCAGCGTCGAGGAACGCGGCCCGGTCACGATCGTCAGCATAAACCGGCCCGAGAAGCTGAACGCGATCAACAAAGCGGTCGCGATCGAGCTGCAACAGGCTTTCGCCGAGTTCGACCACTCTGGGCAGCGGGTCGCAATCCTGACCGGCGCCGGCGGCCGCGCCTTTTCCGCCGGCGCCGACGTCACCGACCTGCCGGAGCTGTGGCGCTGCGTTCCGACGGTCGGGATCACCACCGACAAGCCGATCATCGCGGCCGTCGCCGGCTGGTGCATCGGCGGGGGGCTCGTCATGGCGATGATGTGCGATCTCTTGGTCGCGACCGAGGACGCCAAATTCTCCTACCCGGAGGGCAAGGTCGGCATCACCGGCGGGATGATCGCCGGGCTTGCCGCGCGCATTCCGCACAAGATCGCGATGCAGATGATGCTGGTCGGCGAGCCGCTCGACGCGGAGCGCGCCTATCAGGCGGGGCTGGTTAATAAAGTCGTTGCTAACGGAAAGGAGATCGAGGAGGCGCTAGCCGTCGCTCACAAGATCGTCGACCTGGCGCCGCTGGCGCTGGCGACGATGAAACGGTTCGTCAACGAGCATGTCCTGCCGAAGGGACCGGCGGAACTGGCGGCCCGATTCGGTGCCGAACTCGCGGCGGTGCGCAACAGCGCCGATGCCGCCGAGGGCGTGCGCGCCTTCAAGGAGAGGCGCAAACCGCGGTACGAGGGCCGCTGAGGCATCAGGAAGCGAGCATCTGCTGGTAGCTTCTGAGCTTTTCCATCCGGGCCGCTTCCCGGGCCTCGTTGTAATTGCGCAGCGCAGCCCGATCCGCCTCGGGTACGCTGCCGCGGGTCGCGACGACACATACGGTCGGACAACGGGTTATGCTCTTTTTACGGAGAAAATCGGCAACCGCCGCCGCATACTCGGTATCTGTCTGGGCCATCTCAGGCTCCCGTTCTGGCTGAGCACTGAGGCCCTTTCTAACGCCCAACTGGTTAACGACGGGTTAGAGCAAAAAAAAGTCAAAAGCGAGGTACCAAGACGAGGCTGCGCAGTCGCGCTTTTGCAGATTGTTTGTAATTATTATTTAGTGAAACCGGGGGCGCGTGGACGGGGATGGCCTTGGCGTTGGTGAAGCCGGATTTCACGGTTCGCTTCTGGGGCGTGCGCGGCAGTATCGCCTGCCCCGGTCATGCGACCGCGCGCTACGGCGGCAACACCGCCTGCATCGAAGTTCGCTGCGGCGAGCACCTATTGGTCTTCGATGGCGGCTCGGGCCTGCGCAAACTTGGCGAAGAGCTGCTCAGGGGTGGGTATCCGCGCGATTTCGACCTTTTTTACACGCACACCCATCTGGATCATGTCCACGGCCTGCCTTTTTTTGCCCCCTGTTACGATGCGCGCAACAACATCCGCATCTGGGCCGGTCATCTAAAGCCCTATTCCGGGATCGAGGAGGTCCTTGGCAAGATGATGGCGCCGCCCCTATTCCCGGTGCCGCTAGACATCTTCACGGCGAAGCTCGCCTTTCACGATTTCTCAGCTGGCGAGTCGCTGGTGACCCATCCCAGGATCGCTCTGCGCACGGCGCCCCTCAACCACCCGAACGGGGCCACCGGCTACCGCATCGAATACAACGGCAAGGCGGTTGCCTACATCACCGATACCGAGCATGAGCCCGGCCGGCTCGACCCCAACGTGCTGCGGCTCGTCGATCACGCCGATGTGATGATTTACGACTGCACCTATACTGACGAGGAATACCCGGCGCACCAGCATTGGGGGCATTCGACTTGGCAGGAAGGGGTGCGCCTCGCCGATGCGGCCCGGGTCGGGACATTGGTCGTGTTCCACCACGATCCGGACCACGACGATATTTTCATGGACAAGGTCGCCGCCGACGCGGCCAAGATCCGACCTGGCACAATCGTCGCCCATGAAGGGCTGGTGCTGCGTCCCTAGTTTCGGATCGCGATGGTGGGGCGGGTGAGCGAAGTATAACCCGCCACGGCCCGGCTCGCGTGAGAAGTCCCGGTTTCGCTACGCTCCACCCGTCCTACGATTTTCCGACCGGGTCAGTGATAGGGGTCGGCCGCGTCGCGCAGCCCGTCACCGAGGAAGTTGAACGCCAGCACGGTCAGAATTACCGGCACCACCGGCAGCATCAGCCACGGGTAAAGCGCCACGACGTTGATGTTCTGCGCCTCGTTCAACAGGACGCCCCAACTGGTGATCGGCGGACGCAGGCCGAGGCCAAGGAACGACAGCGCCGTTTCGCCGAGGATCATGCCGGGGATAATCAGGGTCGCCGAGGCGATCAGGTGGCTCATAAAGCTCGGCAGCAGGTGGCGGCCGATGATCCGCCCCGGGCTCGCGCCCATCAGTACCGCGGCGGTGCAGAAATCCTCCTCGCGCAAAGACAATAGTTTCGAGCGCACGGCGCGAGCCAGATGGGTCCACTCGATCATGCCGAGGATCAGCGTGATGCCGAAATAGACCAGGATCGGGCTCCAGGTCACCGGCAGGATCGCTGAGAGCGCCATCCACAGCGGCAAGTGCGGGAAGGACTGAACGACCTCGATGCCACGCTGGGTCAGCATGTCGGTCCAGCCGCCGTAATAGCCGGCGATGCCGCCGATCAGGATGCCGAGGGTAAAGCTGACCGTGACGCCCAGAAGGCCGACCGTCAGCGAGATCCGCGCGCCATAGATGATGCGCGAAAGCAGGTCGCGGCCGAGCCGATCGGTGCCGAGAAGAAACAGCTGGCCGCCATGAGCCGGGCAGACGAGGTGCAGATCGCCCGGGACGAGGCCCCAGAACAGATACTGGTCGCCGTGGCAGAAAAAGCGGATCGGCTCGTGCTTCGCGGCGTTGGGCGTGTAGACGCGGCGGAGGTTGGTCATGTCGAGCCGGTAATCGTCGCCGTCGACGAATGGCGCTGTCAGTCTGCCTTGGTCGATAAAATGCACCCGCTGCGGCGGCGCATAGATGAAATCGGTATGCCGACTGTCCAGCCCGTAAGGGGCAAGAAATTCGCAGAATAGCGTAATGGCGTACATCGCGAGCAGCAGCGCGCCCGAGGCGACGGCAACCCGGTGCCGGCGCAGTCGCCACCACATCAGGCGAGTAGGCGAGGCGCGGTAGAAACGCTCCTGCGCCGGGGTCATGACGTCGACCGAATAGGGATCGAACGGCGCCGGCGACACGTAATGGGTTGCGACATCGCCTAATCGGCCGCGAGCGGCGCGCGCTTTCTCGGGCGCTGCCGGTCCGGCGCTGATGTCGAGTTCACTCATAAGCGGCGCCCGCCTTGCAGGCGGATCCGCGGGTCGAGCGCGGCGAGCGCCAGATCCGACAGAAACACGCCGATCACGGTCAGAAACGCCATGAACATCAGGAAAGAGCCGGCGAGGTACATGTCCTGACTGCGCAGCGCGTCGAGCAGCATCGGCCCGGTGGTCGGCAACGACATCACCACCGACACCACCGCCGCCCCCGAGATTACATGCGGCAGCAGCGAGCCGATATCCGATACGAACGGGTTGAGCGCCAGCCGCAGCGGATATTTGAACAGCACCTTCATCGGGTGCAGGCCTTTGGCGCGGGCCGTCACCACGTATTGCTTCTGCAGCTCGTCGAGCAAATTGGCCCGCAGCCGGCGGATCATGCTGGCGGTCCCGGCCAAGCCGATGACGATGACCGGTATCCAGATATGCGCGAAGACGGACATCACCTTGCCCCACGACCATGGGGCATCGACGTATTGGGGGTCCATCAAGCCGCCGACCGAGATGCCGAAATAGACATGCGCCAAGTATACGAGGAGCAGCGCCAGCAGAAAGCTCGGCGTCGCCAAGCCGAGAAACCCGACAAACGTCAACAGGTAGTCGGAGAGGCTGTACTGGTGCGTCGCCGAATAAACCCCGATCGGGAACGCGACGATGTACGTGAACAGGATCGTCGTGAACGAGACGACGAAGGTCAGCAGCAGGCGGTCGCCGACAACCTTATTGACCGGCAGGTCATACAGAAAGGAATAGCCCATATCGCCATGCAGCAGCCCGACGGCCCAATAGATATATTGCTGCCACAGTGGTCGGTCGAAGCCGTATTGCGCCCTCAGGAAGGCGATCTTGGCGAGGTCTGCTTTCTCGCCGGAACTTTGCAGCTCGGCGATGTAGGTCGAGAAATAATCGCCCGGCGGCAGGTGAATGATGATGAAGATCACGATGCTGATGGCGATCAGCGTCGGGATCATGATCAGGATGCGGTGAACGAGGTAGCCAAGCATCGAAGCGAACAAGGGCTAGAGGTTGCGTAGGTCGCCGCCATGGCCAAGCCGGGCGGTGATTGAAGTATCCGAATTTCGTCGCGTCTGACACGAGAATATCGTGCATTCGTCCATTACTGTGCCGGGCTCGCCAGCTCGGCGGACGCGGCCGGTGCGGCGGTTTGATCGAACCAGAACCCGTCCGGCTTGTAGATCCCGAAATGAGCACCGGGGTCCCAATTGTAAACCCCGTCGCTCGGCACGTTGCGAAGCCGCGCGCTGACGACGACCGGTTGCTGCACGCCGGCGACGGTGCCAATCGAATATACCTCCTCCGCCCAGATCCGCAGCATCTGGTGCCAGATCCGCGCATGATCGTCGCTGCCGGAATCAGCCAGCCACTCCTTATAAAGGTGCTTGAGCTGGGTTGCCTGGGGCAGATCGGGAGCTTCGCCGGCCTTACCCTTGGTCTCCATATACTGGCCCCATTTCGGCCATTCGAGCTGCTCCTGGGCCGTCGGTGCGAACTCCGAGGGCGACATGTCGGCGGTGGCGAGACCGTTCTCGATGCCCTTGTCGATCGACATCAGCGTTTGACCGGAAAACACCCGACGGCGAAACAAGGTAAGCTGCATCGGGCGGGAAAACAGACGTATGCCGATCTTGCGCCAGGAATCTCGGACCAGTTCGAGGACATCCGACTTTTCGGTCGACTCTCCGGAATCTTCGACGACGATATCGGCCGGGCGTCCGTCCGGCAGCTGCCGGACGCCGTCGCTGCCTAATTTGAGACCGATCAAGTCGAGAAGGCGGTTGGCCTCGTCAATGTCGTAGCCGGCCCAGGCCGATCGGTACTCGGGGCGGTAGAGCGGGCTTTCCGGCAGCACGGTGTTCTGCCCTTCGAGCGCCAACCCGAAATAGATCACCTGATTGATCTCGTGCCGGTCGGTGGCGAGCGACAGCGCGCGCCGGAACCGCACGTCGCGCAACAGGCCGCGCCAGACCTCGTCATCGACATTGAGGTTCGGGTACAGCGCGAGCTGGCTGCCTGGACCAGTCCGCCACAGCCGGACCTTGTAGGCGTTGGCCTCCTCGCCGGCCTTCAGGAACGTATAGTCGTCAAAGCTGAGATAGCGTGCCTGAAGATCGCTTTCCCCCGCCCCGGTCTTCGCCGGAATGATCTTGCTGCTGGCGATCGAAAATACGACGCGGTCAATATACGGCAGCTGATGGCCAGCGCCGTCGACCCGATAATAATATGGGTTCCTTTCGAAAACGATGCGGTCGGCTGGCGGCCGCGTTTTCAGTACCCAGGGTTCAAGAGACGGCATATCCGGATTGTCGTTCCGGTACATGGCGTCCATCTTGTTGTGCAATGCCGACCAATTGCGGGCGCTGGCGGCTTTGATCAACGCGGTGAGGGCTTCTTGATCGGCGTACTTCTTATGGAATTGCTTCAGGTAATGGGCCGGGCAGTAGATGAACAGCGGATCGGCTCCGGCCAACGCCGGCAGGAATAGCGGGTTCGGTTGCGACCAGCTGTACCGAACCGTTCGTTCGTCGAGCACGGTGAATTGCGGCGGCTCGCCGTTCGGCAACAGCGCCATCGGCAGGCCGGAGGGCGTCAGCTCCGGATTTTGCGCGACGTCCTCGAACCAGTAGCGGAAATCCTCGGACGTAAACGGCTTGCCGTCGGACCATTTGTGCCCGGCGCGCAGATGCAGCGTGAAACTGCGCCCCTCCGCCACATCGACCGCTTCCAGCATGTCCGGGACGAGCGCCAGCGCCGGCGTATAGGCGACGAGCCTGGCGTAGCCGTACACCACCATCATGCGGGTGTCCTTCGGGCTGGCCATCAGCATTTGCAGCGTGCCACCCGGCCGTCCGATCGTCTCCAGTTCCGCCAAGGCGGGCTCGCGCGGGATACGATCGGTCACCGGCGGCAACGCGCCCTGGGCCACTTCGGCCGCCAAGGACGGCGTCTCCTGCAACGCCGCGTGGCTGGTGCCGCCGGTGGCGAGGAGCAGGGCTGCGGACAGGAAGGCGATTGCGGCAGCGGACGCAGCGATGCCGCGGCAACCCGACGATGCCGTGCTCCCCGCGCGCATCAGCCCGGAGCGGCGAGGCTGACCTCGCGCGCAGCTGCTGCGATCGGCATCGCGGTCGCCTCGACGAAATGACCTGGCTCGACTTCGATCAGCTCGATCGGCCGTCCGGGCTCCCGCCGAAACGGCTCGGGCCAAGCGCAGGGATCGGAGGCTCGACCCTCCATCAGACGATGGAAGTCGAGGCGGTGGGTTGGGTCGGGCGTCGGTACCGCCGCGAGCAGGGCCTGAGTATAGGGATGCACCGGGTTGCGGAACAGGACGCCGCGTCCCGCCATCTCGACGATGCGTCCCGCGCACATCACCGCGACTCGATCGGCGATGTAGTCGACGACCGCCAGATTGTGCGAGATGAACAGATAGGTCAGGCCGAGCTTTTTCTGCAAATCCATCAATAGGTTGAGGATCTGGGCCTGGATCGAGACATCGAGCGCGGAGACCGGCTCGTCGCAGATGACCAGTTCGGGCCGCAGGGCGAGCGCCCGGGCGATGCCGATGCGCTGGCGCTGGCCGCCGGAGAAGCTGTGCGGGTATCGGCGCATATGGCGGCGGTCGAGCCCAACCAGGGTGACCAGCTCGGCGACCATCTCGTGGCGCGAGCGGGAATCGCCGATGCCGTGGATCACCAGCGGTTCCGCAATGATGTCGTAGACCGTCATCCGCGGATTCAATGATCCGAACGGATCCTGGAAAATGAATTGCACCTGGCGCCGGAAGCGCTTCAGCTCCTCGCCCTCCAGCGCGAGGACATCGGTCTCCACGCCGCGGTCGTTGAAGATCACCTGACCGGCGTCCGGCTGCACCGCACGCAGCAGGATCTTGCTCAGGGTTGTCTTGCCGCAACCGCTCTCGCCGACAAGGCCGAGGCATTCGCCTCGCGCGATCTGCAGGCTGACGCCGTCGATGGCGATGATGCGCGACCCCGAACCTCCACCGAGGAGCCCGCCGCGCAATCCGAAGCTCTTGCGAATGTCGACACATTCCAGCAATGGCCTCGTTGCCTCTTTCGGCCATGGCGCCATCTGCGCCATCAGATGCGGTGCGTCGCCAGCCGGAATGTCGCGGATTGGCATCAGCCGCTCGCCCGGCTTCATATCGAAGCGCGGCACCGCGCGCAGCAATGCTTTAAGATAGGGGTGGCGCGCTCGATGAAAGATGTCGTCGAGCGTGCCGCTTTCCATGATCTCGCCGTGATACATCACGACGATCTCCTCGGCGATGTTGGCGACGACACCGAGGTCGTGGGTGATCAGCAGCACCGCCATGTCGAGTTCGTGCTGCAATTCGACGATCAACTTCAGGATCTGGGCCTGGATCGTCACGTCGAGCGCCGTCGTCGGTTCGTCGGCGATCAGCAGCGCCGGGCGGCACACCAGCGCCATCGCGATCATCGCGCGCTGGCGCAAGCCGCCGGACAACTCGAACGGATAGCTGCGCCACGCTCGCGCGGGATCTGGAAACCCGACGAGACGGAGCATGTCTACGGTCAGGTCTTTTGCTTCCGTCGCGCGGAGCGTGCGATGCAGCCGCAACGCTTCGCTGACTTGGTCGCCGATCGTGTGCACCGGCGACAGCGAACTCATCGGCTCTTGGAAGATGATCGAGATCCGGCCGCCGCGGATCGCCCGCATTTCAGGCCCGTCGGCGGGCAGCTGCGCCAGATCGACGACCGCGCCGTTGCTGCGCGGGTCGGCAAACTGGATCGCGCCGCGGGCGATCTGACCGTTGCGCGGCAGGATGCGCATGATGCTCTGGCTGACGACCGATTTGCCGGAGCCCGACTCGCCGACGAGCGCCACGGTCGAGCCCTGCCGCATCCGGAACGTGACGCCCCTGACCGCCTCGATGTAGCCGCCCGGCGTGTCGAACCGGACATGGAGGTCTTCAATCCGGAGCAGATCGCTCATTGCCGTGCCTCGAATTCCGGCACGCGCACGCCGAGCGCCTGCAGATTCGCGACGGTCGCCTCGCTCAACTCAAGCCCGCGCGCCGCCGCGGCAACCGCGGCTCGCCGGACCACCTGGTCGAACCCGCCAATGCGGCTGTCGAGCCGAAGCCGCCGGCCGCCGGCCCCAACCTCCAGCTGCATCCAGCCGCTCTTTCGGTCGCGGCGGGTCGAGTAATAGGCAAGCTTCATGCGGTCGAGCTCGGCCCAGGCGATTGTTTCGCTCCGGACGCCGCGGGCGCATAGCTCGGTTTCGCTCATTTCGAGACTCGTCCCATGACGCCACGCCGTGCGCAACCCGAATACGGCGAAGATCGCCGCAAAACTGCCGAGCACCACAGCAGCGACCTCACTCACGGGTACGGTCGCAAACAACAGGCCAGTGGGCACCAGCCCCGCCGCCGCGCGCAGATAGTCGCCGATCATCGCCGAGCTTGGGTAAACATGCCGTGTAGTTCCGGCGGACTCGTGCCCGATGGCGTCCATCGAGGTCAGTGCCACGTTATCAGCTCGGCAGCGGCGACCCAGCGCGCGGCACCGTGAGCTGAGACCACCGCGAGCAGCTGTTCGAGAAACGCCGCGGTAGCGCTGTCCATCACCAAGTGATGGGTGAGAATGCCGGTTGCGCGGGTCGAACCGGTGGCGTTGACGCGTCTTGCCCGCAAATGACCGACAAGGAGGCCCAGCGCGGCACCGGTGCCGATGAAGCCGCGCCCGGCTTTCCAGGCGACGAGATCGACATGGACATCGATCGGCACGACGCTGCCGGCCGGCATAGCCGACAGCTCGCTCGCCATAGTCGACAGTCCGGCGATTCCAGCCGGGGCGAGGAGCGGCAGAAACTCCATCGCAAAGTTGTTCCACGGCGGCGCCAAGATTGGCACGATTTGCGGACCGAACAGCGTCCACAACCGGCTTGCCCCGGCGACGAGATCGGCGGCTGCTTCACCCGCGGGCCGGGTCGCGGGGAACTCGCTTTTCTTGCTCTTATCGCTGGCGACCGCGTGGTTGGTATGTCGCCAGCCATGCTGCAGCACCGCCACATGCGACATTCCACGAAGCGCTTGTGCGAGGTCGGGCTCGGCCGATCCCGGAATCACCGCCACCGCAAGCGGCACGCCGCCGGCGAGCCGCAGCAGCTCTTCGAGCTGCGGCGTTGCCGCCACCGCGTCGTCGTCGCGCCACCACAAGTTGGCAACATGGCCGGCCTCGCCCCACCGATCGAGTTCGTCGACAAGATCGGGCCAGCACGCGGGCGTCGCTGCATCCAATCGCGGCAGAAAAGTCATTGGCCGATGGTACCCCGGCTCAGGCTGGCGGCCAAATCCGGCGCCGCGCCCGCTCCGGTGCCGATCATCGCGGCAATCAGCTGGGCCGAGCCTGATGCTCCGTCGGTATCGATTGCGATCTTCGTCGCGTCGCGCGTCGCGGCACGCTCGATCGCCCGTGCCAGGCTGTCCGCCGACAGCTCGCTCTCGCGCACCATCTCCGCTACGCCGAGCGCGGCGAGCCGTTCCGCCCGCAGCAGCTGCTCGGTTTCCCGCTCCGCCGCGAACGGCACCAGGACCGCGCGGACCTCGGTGGCGAGGATATCGAGCACGGTGTTGTAGCCGGCCTGGCTGACCGACAGCCGGCAGCGGCGCAGCAAGGCACGGAAATCGCGGCGGAAGCGCTCGATCGTGACTCCCGCGGGTGCGTCCTGCGAGAGAGCGACGAATTCATCCTCCGGCAAATTGGCGCCGGTAAGAAGCCGCCAGTGCAGATCGGCGAGGCAGCCTTCCTTCCGAGCGGTGAGCGCGGTGGCGAGCAGGGCGAGCCCCGCGGGACCGCCGCCGCCCGACACGATCACCTCGTCGGCAGGGGCGCTTAGGACGGCGCCGGGCGGCTCGGCGCGCGGACCGACATAGCCGGTGTAGATCAGCCGGTCGGCGAGCTGCGACGCCGGCGGAAAGCTCGCGTCCAGCGGTATGAACGCCGGATCGCCATGCACCAGCACGGCGTCGAACTCGCCGCGCACGCGCTCGACGATCTGCCGGTGACGCGCCGGATCGTCGCGCAAGACCACGATGTCGCGCACCGAGCACAAAAGGTGCGGCCGCGGCCGGCTCTCCCGCACGGCCGCGATCAGCGGGTCGAGTTCGAAGCGGAAGGCGCGCCGCGCGAATGGAAACCCCTCGATGATCACGACATCGGGTTGGAGTTCGGCGAAGACCGCAAGCAACGCCGCGCGCCGCCGCTGACGCAGCGCATCGTCAATTGGATTGCCGGCGCTGTCGATCAACTCAAAGCGCGCATCACGCGCCTTCACTGCCTCCAGCTGCACGAACCGGATCGCGGGATGCGTCGGCAAACCAGAAATAGGCTCGCCGCCGCAGACCAGCGTCACCGCGATGCCGTTATTCGCCAGCGCCTCGGCAATATGCAACGAGCGCTGCAGGTGGCCGATGCCGAGCAGGTACTGCACATGGAACAGAACGGACCCGCTCACCGCCGCTCCAGTGAAAGGTTCAGCCGCTCGATTGCTGGCTGCCCGGCGGCATCGAGCCGGAACTGATGTGCAGCCGACCAGCTGAGGCGATACGGCGGCTTCCCGCACATGTCCCACCCGGTGGCGAGCGCCAGCACGGCGCGGATCACCCCCTTATGGGTGATCGCCCCGGTAGGGCGCCCCGCTACGGCGATCTCGCGCAACAGCAGCGCCAGCCGGGCTTGCACCTCGCGCGGGGTCTCGCCGCCGGGCGGCCGGAAATTCAGCCCCTTCGCCTCCGACTGCACCATCTCCGCGCCGAGGCTCGCGCGCAGCTCGGTCAGCGTGGTTCCCTCCCATTCGCCCCAATCCATCTCGGTCAATCGCGGCTCGATGATCGGCCCAGGGATGCCAAGGATCGCGGCGGTGTCGCGGGCGCGGCGTAGCGGGCTCGACATCCATTCGAAACCGTCGAGGTCCGCCGGCAGCTGCCAGCCGCAAGCGGCATTGGCCGCGAGCGGCGGATCTCGCCGGCCCTGCAGCCGCTCTGCCTCGTTCCAGGCGGTTGGCGCGTGCCGGATCAGCGCGAGCAGGGTCATGCCGCCCGCTTTCTACAGAGCCGCTCGATGATGGCGCCGAGCCGGTCGGCCGCTTCCCGCAGATCGTGCTCGCAGCACGCGTTCCGTTGCGCCGCGGCGCCCATCATGGCGCGCGTCTCGGGATCGAGGATAAGGGCTCGGACTGCAGCGGCGAATGCTTCGACATCGCCGGGCGCGGCGAGCAGCCCGGTCGCGCCCGGCGTGACGATCGCATCGACCCCGCCGCTGGCTCCGGCGATCACCGGCAAGCCGCTGGCCTGCGCTTCGAGCAGCGCCATGCCGAAGGCCTCGTTGATGGCCGGCCAGACGTACAGATCGGCGTCGGCAAGCGCGGCGGCGACGGCGTCGTCGCCGAGCCTGCCGCGATAGGTGACCCGGGCTCCGAGCGGCCCCAGCGCGCGCTCGACCTCTGCCCGGGCCGGACCGTCGCCTACAATCTCCAGCGACCAGGACAAGTCGAGCAGCCTCTGCAGCGCGGCGCCAAGGAGTCGATACGAGGCGAGCTTGTCGCCGGGCCGCATCATCGCCACGGCGATCAGCCGTGGCGTAACCGCCGCGCCCGACTGCCTCACCGGATACGCACGCGCATCGAGAAACGGCGGGAGCGGGATCCATCGCCCTGGATCAGCGAGCTGCGGCATCACGCAGTCGCGATCCGCCGGATTGAGGCCGAGAACGGCATCGGCTTGGCCAAGCGCGGCGGCAACGGCGCGGTGTCCGATGGCCCACGCGCCGTCCGACCGTTTTGGCGCCAACGACGCTTCCGCGACGACATAGGGGATGCCGAGCGCCCTGCTGATGGCCGGGCCGAGCCAATCCGGGGCCTTGTAATAGAGGTGATAGGTCAACCAAAGCTGCGGCGCCGTCTCCGGAGCCCGCCGCCAATGCCGCAGCGATCGCTCGGCGGTGCGCTGAGCGATCGCGGAGAGCCGCGCCTGGCGCACCGGATCGCCCGCGCCGTCGTAGCTTCGCAGGTGCGAAGCGACGAACGGCATGTGACCGGCAAGACGCAGCGCCTCCACGAACAGTCGCGCGATCCGCCGATCCCCCGACGGGACCGGGTGATCCGGCGGCTTCAGCGGCGCGTAGAACCCAATCCGCATACCGAGGGTCAAACAAGGGCCCTTTCCCGCTCCACCGTGCGGGAGAGGGTCCTTGTCGACGGCAGTCCAAACTGTTCGCTGAGAAACTCGATCCCACTCCGCATATCGAAATCCCGGCGTACCCGCGCCTCTCCGGCCGCGCCGAACTGCCGACGCAGCGGCGGAGAACGGATCAGGCGTTCGAGTGTCGCGGCAAGTTCCCGTGGATCGCCCGGCGCGACGAGGAGCCCGGTGCGGTCGTCCTCGATCAATTCGGCGATGCCCGGCAGCCGCGTCGCGATACACGGGAGAGCCTGGCTCTGCGCCTCGAGCAAAACATTCGGCAGCCCGTCGCGGTCGCCATCTCCCGCTACCTTGGCGGCGAGCGCGAAAATGTCGGCTTCGCGATAGGCCGTAAGCACCTCGGGCTGGGGTCGTGCGCCGCGCCACTCGATCCGGCGGTCCAGACCGAGATGCGCCGCCTGCCGCTTCAGCCGATCGGTTCCGACGCCGCCCCCGATATGGACGAAACACCAAGCCAGGTCGGGCGGCAGCAGGCTCAGGGCGGCGAGCAGATCGTCATAGCCCTTCTTCTCGACGGCGCGGCCGACCGAGAGGATCACGACGGGCTGCGCCGGATTGCTGCCGTCGCGGGCATCCGGCCGCGGCGATGCGGGCGGAAACCGTTCGAGGTCGAGACCGTGATAACAGAGCGCCACAGCCTCCGCCCTCGGTGCAAGGTCCGCCAGATGCCGGCGCCCGCTTTCGGTGCAGGTCACCGCCCACCGGGCCGCCGCAAGTTTCTCGCGCTTTTCCCAGCCCGGAATGGTCCAGATGTCCTTGGCATGCGCCGAGACCGACCAGTCGAGCCCGCGCAAGACGGCCGCGTACCGCGCCACCGACGCCGGGGTGTGCAGGAAATGCGCATGCAGATGGCCGATGTCTGCCGGCAGCTCCGCTGCCAACACCAGCGACTGCCCGAAGCGGCGGATGCGGTTCGGCGTCGGATCGCGCCGCAAATCCGCCAGCCAAAGCCGCCGCGCCTCGCGGTAGCCGGCGAGCCGCCGCGCCCGGCGCCAGCCGCGCCAGACCCGAAGCGGTTCCTGATGGAGATACTCCGGCAGATAAAGCACCGGCGCGCGAATTTCGCGATGCACCGGATGCGGAGTGCGGTCGGTCGGGTGCCGCAGCGAGACGATGTGAATGTCGAGCCCGCACTGTTCGAGCGCGCGGATCTCCTGGGCGATAAAGGTTTCCGATAGCCGCGGGTATCCTTTTAGGACGAAGGTGACCCGCCCGGCAGCCGGTGGCCCGGATCCGCTCATGCATTGCCTCTGGCGCGCAGACGCAGGCGCAGGCGTTCGCCGCGGCCCAAGGCCAGCCATTTTTGCGTCAGCCGATTGACGCTGGCCATGCCGTCGAGGAGCCCGGGGATGACCACCGTAGATGGCCGCGGCTGCTGCGCGAGGTGAAGCAGCGCCGCCGCCATCCTTTTCGGGTCGCGGCCGCCGTCGTCGGACAGAATGGCGACGAGGCCGAGTTCGGCGGCGCGCTGGGCGCGAATGAACTGCTCCATGCGCGGCATCGTGCGCGGCACGATCAATGCCGGTTTGTCGAAGGATAGGATTTCGCAAAAGGTGTTGTAGCCGCCCATCGCGATAATGCCGGCGGCGCGCGTCATCAGTGTTTCGAGCCGCGTATCGAAGGTGATCGTGCTCACTTTCGGCAAACGAGCCGCGCGCACGGCGAACGCCGCCTGGAGGTCGGAAAGCATGAAAGGTCCGAAAACGAGCACCATCGGCGGCAGCCCGCCCGGATCGTGCTCGTAGGCGGATAGCACCCAATCGATCAGCCCGTCGCCGTCGCCGCCGCCGCCAGCGGTCGCCAACAGGAATTCGCCGTCGGTCAGATCGGCCATCTCCGGCGCCGCGACCGCGGCGGGCGCATTACGGTGCAGATATCCGGTATAGACCATGCGCCGGCGCACGCTCGCCGGCAGGTGGAGGCCGGCCAGCGGGTCGCAGATCTGCGGCAGGCCGTAGACCCAGATCTCGTTGTAATAGTCACTGAGCGCCGGGATTGCGTTCTTGCGCTCCCACTCGCTTTCGAGAGCACTCGGCTCGTCCATCACATCGCGCAAGCCGAGCACCAGGGGCGTGCCGCGCGCCCGCAACAGGTCGAGCGTCGGGCGTACCTCGCCGCGCAGACCGAGCGGCTCCTTGTCGACGATCAGCATGTCGGGGTCGAAAATCTCGGCGGTGTGGCGGATGATCGAAGACCGCATCGCCAACGTCTCTTCAATGTCGATGTGCAGATTGAGCGATACGTACTCGCCATTGCGCAGCTTGATTACGCCGGGAATCCGCACAAAATCCACACGCGAACGGAAATCGAAGCTGCCGATAATCGGCGATCCCGATAAAATAAGGACCGAAAGTGACGAATCAGCCTCGACCAGCGAATGCGCGATAGCCCGGCACCGGCGGAGATGCCCAAGCCCAAAGCTGTCATGGCTGTAGATGAGGATCCGCTTATGCTCGCGGCCGCCAGCCATGCGCTGCCTCCACCGTGAGGGCCGGGGGCACTATGCCACGGGTGGTTAACACGCGCGATACGCTGTTTCGGACGCCGCGGCAATGAAGGCGATGGCCGCCGTCGTCACGCCAGTCGACGAGGCCCTGCACCCCGAGTTGTTGTCCGACTTGGCCTCGCCGGTGGATGCGGGCGCCGTACCAAAGCCGCCGCCGCCCGAGGATAACGACCTCGAACCGACGATATATCGCTTCATCCTGAAATACAGCCTGCGTCCGCAGATCCTGTTGTTGTTATTCACACTCGCCTCGTTTCCGTTTCTTTACCTCTCACTTAATCTACCAAAGACCATCATCAATCATGCTATTCGCGAAGATGCCAAATTTCCTCAACCAATTCTAGGTATAGAGTTTGATAGAATTCCGTATCTCATGGTGCTGTGTGCCATCTTTCTTTTGCTTGTCTTCGTCAATGGCGCGTTCAAGTACTATATAAATACCTTCAAGGGGCAGATGGGCGAGCGGATGCTGCGGCGCTTCCGCTATCAGATGTATCAGCGGCTGCTGCGCTTCCCGCTCGGTTATTTCCAGAAAATGTCGTCGGCGCAGATCATCCCGATGATCACGGTCGAATGCGAGCAATTGGGCGGTTTCATCGGCGATGCGTTTGTGCTGCCGCTATTCCAGGGCGGCCAGTTGCTGACCATCATCGTCTTCATGTT
Source organism: Allostellaceae bacterium (assembly GCA_036008175.1). GTDB lineage: Bacteria > Pseudomonadota > Alphaproteobacteria > ATCC43930 > CGMCC-115725 > DATARH01. The sequence continues at coordinate 18,184 of DASYOB010000148.1, read as the reverse complement.
CATGCAGGACTACGTCCTGGGGGCTGCGGCGATCGCGCTCTATCCGATTCAGGGCTATATGATTCCGCGGCTCCAGCGCAAGGTAAACCAGCTTGGCAAGCAGCGTGTCCGCACGGTGCGCCAGGTCGCCGACCGTGTCCAGGAATCGACCGCCGGCATCGTCGAAATCCAAGCCAACGATACCGTCAAGCTGCAGCTGACCGACTTCGCCCATATCCTCGGTTTCATATACGAAATTCGCTTCGAGATTTACCGCCGGAAGTTCTTTGTCAAATTTCTGAATAACTTCATTGGGCAGCTGACGCCGTTTTTCTTCTATTCCATCGGCGGCTACTTGGTTATCCGCGGCAATCTCTCGTTCGGCGCGCTGGTCGCGGTGCTCGCCGCGTATAAGGATCTGGCCTCGCCGTGGAAAGAGCTGCTCGACTTCTATCAGAACAAGGAAAACTCGCGGATCACCTACGACCAGATCGTTGAGCAATTTCAGCCCGCCGGAATGGCGGACGCACGGCTCCTGCTTGAGGAACCGGAGAGCATCCCGCCCCTGCGCGGCGATCTCGTCGTCGCCAATCTTTCGCTCGCCGAGGACGACCGCAGCCGCGTCGTCGACAATGTAAGTTTCACAATGCCAATCGACGAGCATGTCGCCATGATCGGTCAGAGCGACAGCGGCAAGAACGAGCTGGCGCTATTGCTCGCGCGATTGATGCAGCCGACCGGCGGCGGGGTCACGATCGGCGGATTTGCTCTCGCCGAATTGCCGGTAGCGGTGATCGGACGCCGAATGGGCTATGTCGGTGCAACCCCGTATCTCTTCACCGGGACGCTGCGCGAGAACTTGCTCCTTGGGTTGCGTCATCGCCCGATCCGGCCGGCCGAGTACGACGATGGGATAGCCCGGCGCCGCCAGCGCCAATTGATGGAAGCGCAGCGCTCCGGCAATATCGATTTCGATCTGCACGCCGACTGGATCGACTACGCCGCCGCCGGCGCCGCCGACGCGGAGGGCTTGTCCCGACGCGTCGCCGAACTGCTGGCGCGCCTCGATTTCGAGGAGGATGTCTACGGCTTTGGGTTGCGCTGGCGGATCGATCCCCCGGAATATCCCGAACTAGCGGAGCGACTGCTCGAAGCGCGCCGTGCCCTGACCCAGCGCCTCTCCGACGAGGGTATCACCAAGCTGGTCGAGACCTACGATCCCGGCCGGTACAACACCAATGCGAGCGTCGCCGAAAATCTGCTGTTCGGAACTCCGATCGGGCCCGCTTTCGATTTCGAGGCGCTCGCCGACAACACCTATGTCCAGACCGTTCTCGACAAAGTCGGGTTGACGGACGATCTCGTCGAAGCCGGTCGGGAGGTGGCGACAACAATGACCGAGATGTTCGCGGGTCTGCCGCCGGGACATGAGTTCTTCGAGCAATTTAGCTTCATCAACGCCCACGAGCTGCCCGAATTCAGCGCTATTGTTGCGGCCCTCGACGGCGGCGGCAGCAAGGCGCTGTCGCCCGAGCAGCGGCAAAAGCTGCTGTCGCTTCCGTTCAAGCTGGTCGCTGCCCGGCACCGGCTCGGCGTCCTTGACGACGCGATGCAACAGCGGCTGCTCGAAGCTCGCCGGGTCTTTCGCTCCGATCTGCCGGCGCCGATGCGGGAGGAGATCGAGTTTTTCGACCCGGCGCGATACAACGCCGCCGCCTCGCTGCAGGACAACATCCTGTTCGGCAAGATCGCCTACGGCGAGGCCGACGCCCCGACCCAAATACCGGTGGTGTTGCGCGAGGTGCTGGACTCGCTCTCGCTGCGCCCAGCGGTCATTGATGTCGGCCTCGAATACCATGTCGGCACTGGCGGTGCGCGCCTCTCGCCGGCACAGCGTCAGCGGGCCGCGATAGGGCGGGCCCTGTTGAAGCGCCCCGATCTGATGATCCTCAACGAGGCGACGGCAGCGCTCGACGGGCCGACCCAGGCCAAGGTGACCGACGGGGTGCGGCAGGAAATGGCCGGGCGCGGCCTGATCTGGGTGCTGCATCGCGCCAGCCTCGCCCGCAATTTCGATCGGGTACTGGTCATGAGCGGCGGCAAGCTGCAGGAGCAGGGTCGGTTTGCCGATCTCGACCGCAAGGACTCGCTGACCGGATTGTTGATGGCAGCCGAATGATAGAGCGCCATATTACAAAACAGACCGGCGTCGGAGGTGAACGCGGGAGGAGAAGGTGAGTTTAGCGGAGGAATATGAGCTGCTGCGCCGGGTGCCGTTTTTTGCCGGGATCGAGCCGGCGAAGCTGAAGCTGCTGGCGTTCATGAGCGAACGGGTGGGTTTTGATGCCGGCAAGATCTTGTTTCACCAGGGTGACGGTGCCGATGCCGCCTATCTGATCATCGAAGGCGAGGCCGCAATCATTGTCAATTCGCCGAGCGGGCCGATCACCCTCGCGACCCTCGGCGCCAACGACATCGTCGGCGAGATGGCGATCCTGTGCGACGTGCCGCGCACCGCGACGGTGCAGGCCAAAGGCCGCCTGGTGGCGCTGCGCATCGCCAAGGATCCGTTCATGCGGATGGTGCGCGAATTCCCTAATATGGCGGTTTCCATCATGCGCGAGCTGGCGCATCGCCTCGAATTGAACAACAACCAGCTGCGAACCGCGTTATCCGAGTTGCAGCGCCTGCGCGAGACCAGCGACGCCGCCCCGGCGGCATGAGCCGGCTCGACAGCTTCATCCGGCGTCTGCAGGCCCAACGCGCCTGCCTCGATTGCGCCGCCGAGCTCACCCGGCACCTGGACGGGCTTGTGGTTGAGCTTGGGCTTGGCAACGGCCGCACCTACGACCACTTGCGATCGCTGCTTCCCGAACGAGAGATCTATGTTTTCGAGCGCCAGGTCGCAGCGCATCCGGATTGCGTGCCGCCGCCGGAGCGGCTGATTCTAGGCGACATGCGTCAGACCCTGGTCGAAGCGCGGGACCGGTTTGCGGGCCGGGTGGTGCTTGCTCACCTCGATGTCGGCACCGGCGATGTGGAGGCGAACCGGGCCTTGGCGGCGGTGCTGACCCCGCCGGTTCTGCCGCTCCTATGCGATGGCGCGGTGCTGGTGAGCGATCCGGCGATTGACAGCGCCGAGCTCGAGGCCCTGCCGCTGCCCGACGGCATCGCGCCCGGCCGATATCACTTGTATCGACGGCTCAGTCGCCCAGCTCGATCATGACCGGCACATGGTCGGAGGCCTGTTGCCAGCCCCGGCTTTCGCGATAGACGCGCGCTGCGCCCAGGGATCCGGCCAGCGGCGGCGTCACCCAGATATGGTCGAGCCGGCGACCGCGATCGCTAGCCGCCCAATCCCGCGCACGATAGCTCCACCAGGTGTAGAGCCGCTGGTCCGGCGGCACGAAATGCCGGACCGCGTCGACAAAGCCGCCGGCCTGCTGCAAGGCGCCGAGCCGCTGCACTTCCAGCGGGGTATGGCTGACCACGGTCAATAGCTGCTTGTGCGACCAGACATCGTTTTCGAGCGGCGCGATGTTGAGGTCGCCGACCGCGATCATCGGCCGGCCCGCATCCCGCTCAGCCGCGAACCAGGCGGTCAGCTCGTCGAGAAATCGCAGCTTGTGGGCAAATTTCGGATTGAGCTCGGGGTCGGGAATGTCGCCGCCCGCTGGGACATAGATGTTGTGCAGCTCGATGCCGCCCGGCAATTCGACGATGGCGTGGCGGCAGTCGGTGCGGGCACACCAGGCGCGCGTCGTCGCCGAGCCAAAGGGCTGTCGGGCCAGAATGGCGACGCCATTATAGCCCTTCATGCCGTGCACCAGCATGTGACGGTATCCAAGCGCCTCGAATGCTTCCCGCGGGAATAGCTCGTCCGGCGTCTTGGTCTCCTGCAGGCACAGGATGTCCGGCCGCTCTTCCTCGAGCAGACGCCGGACCAGACCGACGCGCAGCCGTACCGAGTTGATGTTCCAGGTGATCAGACGCAACGGCACCCCCAACCCACTTCACAGCAAGGCGGGCATCCAAACACGCGGCACGCGAAGCGACAACAAAACGGCGCCCGGTCGGGGGGGAGGACCGGGCGCCTGCTTGTCAGAAGCGCTTGGGGGAAAACCGGACCCGCAGGGGAAACGGGACCGGAATAAGAGGGCATGACGCCCTCTCCGCTTCTGGAATCAGAAGATGGGTATGTCCTCGCTATGCAAAAATGCAAATCACGCATGCGCTCACGGCGAAAACGCATGCACGAGAGCGGAACCTTTGGTCTTTTGGATTAAGCCGCGCGGCGCTTTGACGCACTTCCCGCAATGGTTGCATGGCACGCTTGCGAAAACGCCGAAAATAGCGCGCGCGAGAACGGGTTTTCCAGCGGCTTGTACTCCGGGTGCCATTGCACGCCGACGACGAATCGCGCGCCCGGCATGCTGACCGCCTCGATCTGGCCGTCGGGTGCCACCGCTTCGACGATGAGCCCCGGTGCCGGCTGATCGATCCCTTGCGAGTGCAGCGAATTGACCATCAGCTCGTCGGTCCCCGCGAGGCGGTAGAATAGCCCGCCTTGCGTCAGCACCACGCCGTGCGCGGGCCCGTAGCGCTGGTCGAGCGGCATTTCGCCCCGCGGTGAGCGGTGATTGAGCCGGCCTGGAACCTCGTGCACCCGCTGATGCAGCGTGCCGCCGAGCGCGACATTGAGCTCCTGGATACCGCGACAGATCGCCAGCACCGGCAAGTCGCGGCGCACCGCCTCGCGGATCAGCGGCAACGTGGTGGCGTCGCGATCGGGGTCGTGCAGCGTGCCTTCCTGGCTCGGCGGGCCGCCATAATGGCTCGGTTCGACATTGGAGGGACTGCCCGTCAGCAACAGGCCGTCGAGCCCGTCAAGGAGCGCGCCGCAGTCGATCTTCGGGCCAATCGAGGGAATGATGACCGGCAGGCATCCGGCGGCATCGGTCAGGGCGTTCGGGTAGCGCTCGTTGACGGTATGGAAAAGCCGCTCGTTGATCGAGCGGATGCAGCAGGGAATTCCGATTAACGGCAGAGTGCGCTGAGACATCGGCTCAAAAGATTCTTTTAGCGGTTGGGCGCGTTGAACAAGTTCTGATATTGAAACAGCCGGGGATCAAGCGCCACCCCGAATTGCAGATCCGATAAGTTGACGGTTGTGGTCTTGCCCTGCTGGTCGAGTACTGTCCATTGCCGCAGGGTCAAGGGATTTTCGGTGAACACTAGGGTCAGCGACCCGGCATCGGGGCGGGCGCTCTCGACCACGGTAACCCGGATAATGCCCCCGGCATGCTCGAACCGGGTGACGATCACGTCCGAGCCGAAGCTGATCGGGTCGCGCAGAAAAAACCAGGCCGGGGTCGAGCGCAGCTCGTATTTTGATGTCTGGTTCAGGGATTTGTCCCAGTAATAGACGCTTTCGCTGTCGGCCAGCAGCGTGACCGCTGTCGGCGGATCGTATTCGAACCGCATCCGCCCTGGTCGCGCCACCCACACCTCGCCGGCGCTGACGCCGTTGCTCGCATACTGCTGGAACCGGGCGGTCATCGTGCGGATGCCGTTGAGATACGCGGCGGCCCGTTGCAGCTCGAGCGTGTCTTGTGGGGTCAGCGGCACCGGAACCGGGGCCGCCGCGACGGCGATCACAGGAAATAAGAGAAAGAGCGCTGCAGCGAGCGCGCGGCAGCTTTGCAATAGCGGCATCATCCGGGGCGGTGTCTCCAAAACCGGTCGTCGGGGCGACGGCGTCTCGCAGAGATAGTCCGGCGAGGGGCCGCGTCAATGCGACACAGAGGTGGGGTAGCGTCTCGGTCGATGCCGCATCGCCCCTACTTTTGATCGGCGCGCGCTCTGCGGCTCCCGGGGCGGCGTCAACCTTTGGCTTTGCAAGGCGCCCGCGCCCTCAATTAATAGAGCGATCATCCTATTTTTAGTTGACCCACCTGCGGCCGGCGCACTATAGATAGAACGCTCTTTCTATAAAAAACATCCTGCCGCAGCACATCGGCCAGACCGCTATCCGGGGATGTCCATGCTTGACCATTTTCCGCGCGAGCTGCTTGTCGGCCTCTCCGGTCCACTCGGGCCGATGCCCGGTTTGGGGAATGCCTTCATCAGCCTGCGGCTGTTACAAACCTGCCTTGCCTGGGCCCAGAGCTCACAGCTAACCCCGCGGGTAGCAGCCGCCTTTCTGTCTCTTCTGACGATGAGCGGTTGCGCCGACGTGCCGAGCGACCCGCAGGAACGGGCTGCATTCGACCGGGCCAACGACCCTGCGGAGCCTACCAACCGCGCAATCTTCGAGGCCAACCAGTTCGCCGATCGCAACCTCGTGCGTCCTGTCGCAACGGCCTACAAGGACTACGTGCCGGATCGTGTTCAGCGCGGCATTCACAATTTCGTCGGCAACCTGCGCGAGCCGCAGGTCGCCCTCAACGATGCTCTGCAAGGCAATCTCGGGCGGGCTGGTAACACGACGCTGCGCTTTGGCGTCAATACCACCGCGGGCGTGGGCGGCGTGTTCGACGTCGCGGCTGGCTGGGAGCTGTCGCAACACCAGGCGGATTTTGGCCAGACGCTCGGCGTCTGGGGCGTCGGTCCCGGGCCGTTCGTGGAGCTGCCGCTGCTCGGCCCCTCCAACGTTCGCGACGCTGTGGGCAGCGCGGTTGGCGTTGTCGCCGATCCATTCAGCTCGGTTCTCGGCGTCGCTTCGCTGGCGACCATTGGGCAAGTACGCAGCGGCCTCGGTCTGCTGGACGGACGAGCCAGCGCACTCGACGTCACCGATCAGCTTGAGGCGCAATCCCTCGATTATTACGCCACGCTGCGCAGCGTCTCGTCGCAACGGCGCGCGAACCTGGTCGCCGAGGGCAATAACCCGGCCTCCCGCACCACGTCGCCGCCGGGACCGGACCCAAACCCGCTGGCGCCCGCGCTCCCGTGAAGCCGCACATGAGAGGAAAGGATCGTCCATGAGCCAGCCCGTCCCGTTCGGCGACTTCTCGGCGACATTGCTGGCGATAGCCGGTCACGACCTACGACAGCCGCTGCAGTTGATCGTCGGAGCGCACGATAAGCTCGCCCGTAACCTTCACGGCAGCCAGCAGCGGAAAGAGTTGGCGCAGGCCGCGGAGGCCACGGCGCAACTGGCCGGCATGCTGGGCGAGCTCGTCGAGGCGCTGCGGCTGCGTGAGCGATCGGGTAGTGAGCTCCACCTTCCGGTACGGCTGCGTCCCATTCTCGACGCCCTCGCCGCGGAGTTCGGCCAATCGGCACGACTGAAGGGGATCAGGTTTCGCGTCGCCGCGGGAAGCGGTGCGGCTCTCAGCCACCCGGTTCTGCTGACCGGCATGCTGCGCAACCTGATACGCAACGCCATCGACTACACACCTCCGGGCGGTGGTGTGTTCGTCACCTCTCGCCGCTGCGGCTCGAAACTGCGCATCGAGGTGCGCGACACCGGGGTCGGCATAGGCGCCAGTGCGGTGTCGACGATCTTCCGGGCCTTTCAGAGAAACGATGAGAGCCGGATGGACGGGCTCGGCCTCGGGCTCTTCATCGTCAAGCACGCAGCCGGTTTGCTCCGGCACCGTATTGAAGTCCGCTCGGCCGAGGGGCGCGGCTCATGCTTCGCCATCATCGCCAATGCCGCCCCGCGCAGCGCCGCCGCCGCTGCTTGATGCCGGTTAAATCGCGGCAGCCGCTGCGACCCGCCCTAAACCCCGCCATCCCATGAACAGGCATACCCTGGGAGACCCGCATGCATCACCGCTACACAGAGCCGAATTTGGAGGAAGCGCTCTCCGAGGACCTAGTCCGAGCAATGATGAAGGCCGATCACGTCGACCCCACCTGGCTCCGGGGATTTCTCGCCGCCATAACGCGCAAGCAAAGGCTAGTCGATCGCCCTACCGTTACCGGCGGATCGTGTAGCCGTTTCCAAGGCGGTGCGCTTGCTGCGTCGCTGCCGCGGCGTCGGTGCCGGCCGTTTCGGTAAGCCGATCGCCGGGGGTGTCAAAAAACGCGCAAAGAGCGTTCTCAACAGATCGATCGCTTTGACCGAGTTGAACTGTCTGTCGCCCTTCGCAAGACTGTCGATGGCGTCGATCAGGCTGAGCAGGACCGCGCCGGTAAGAGCCGGGTCGAGCTGTCGATCGATCTGACCACGTTTTTGCCCCTCACGCAAAAACCCGGCGAGCATATCCCGCACAGCCTGGGTGCGACGGCATAGGATCTCCGCGATTGCGGGGTTGCGGCTGGCCTCGGCGACGACTTCGTGGATCAGCGTCGGGTTGCGTTTCGCTTTCTTCTTTCTCCAGACGTCGATTTCACCGAGAAACGCTTCGAGCACGTTCTCCTTCTCGGCCATTTCATCGAAACGCGATGCAACGCGTTGCAGATGCAGCTCGATCAGTTCGCGGATGATGGATTCCTTGCTCTTGAAGTAGTGATAGAGATGCCCTGGGCTCATCCGCGCTTCGCCGCAAATGTCCGAGATGCTGGCGCCCCGGAAACCGTCGCGCAGAAAACAGCGCTCGGCTACTTCGAGAATCTGACGGCGCTTCTCCCCATGTTTGATCGGATCGAGTTTGCGCATCCCGGCTTCCTAAACTAGATCGATCATTCTAATTTTTCTACCCCCGATCCGACAAGCCCTTATACGTTTGGGGCACCTCCGTCGCCCGGACCCGGCCAAGCCTATCCGCATCCCTTGTCGCGGCGGCGCACTGTAGCAGCTGGCGCGAATTAGCGAACCGCCGCCCTAATCCACATCCGACGCTCGCTGCTCAAGCTTAGGGATGATCGGCGGACGGCACAGGCCGTGTCGCCCGGAACAGAAACGCCTCAATCGCTAAAAACGTCAGGACCGGGATTGCCGCACCGACAAAGCCGCCAATCTCATAACCGCTCCGCCAGACCACATAGAGCAGGACAATCAGGCTGAGCGCCATCCCTGGAGCACCCAGGCCCCGCATCGCGGCGCTCCGATGATAGCCAATCCAAAAAGCGAAACGCGCCAGTATCCAAACAATGGTGGTCGCCAGCACGGCTCGCATCGCAGAGCCGTCCGGGGAATAGGCTGCGAGGCCGAAAAGTCCGGCCGCGAACACAAGGATTTGTTCCAACGTGTTTTGCAGGTAGCGCTGATTGACCCGCAGCCTCCGGGTTTCAAATCCGGAGAGCGGGTCAAAGGCGGGCGAAAACAGCCGCTCATGAGCCACGGCCTCCACTCCCGTCACGAGGCAAAACAGAACCGCAACGCAGCAGCATTTCAGGGTAAAAAGCATCCTGCCGCCGAGGCTATCCATGCCTGCTAGAGGCGACACGAGATAAGCAATCGCCAGCCAAAGCAGGAGCGCCACCGGCATAGCCGCCGCGATCGCGGTCATGCCGGCGCGGCGCCGGCGTATAAAGCCCCTTTTCTCCGATTCTGCATCATCCATAGCGGCGACCTACGGCATGCCAAACGGCCTGTGACATTTGCAAAAATCTCTTGTGCCCGCGCCGGCAGGCATTCGGCGAACCTTGGGTTTGGCTCAGGCGGGGCCACGGGGGGCCAGGACCTCGCGCTTGCCGACATGGTTGGCCGGGCTGACGACCCCTTCGGCTTCCATCCGCTCGATCAGGCGCGCGGCGCGGTTGTAGCCGATCTGCAGATGCCGCTGCACAAAGCTGGTCGAGGCCTTGCGCTCGCGGCAGATCAGCGCCACCGCCTGATCGTAGAGGCCGTCTCCTGAGCCTTCCTCATCGCCACCGAACGGATCGAGCGGTGCGGCGTCGTCCTCGGTGATCTCGTCGATGTAGTCGGGCTCGGCGTGGTTCTTCAGGAACGAGACCACCCGCTCGACCTCCTCGTCCGACACGAATGGCCCGTGCACCCGGGTCACCCGGCCGCCGCCCGCCATGTACAGCATGTCGCCGCGGCCCAAGAGCTGCTCGGCGCCGCCCTCGCCGAGAATCGTGCGGCTGTCGATCTTGGATGTGACCTGAAAGCTGACCCGGGTCGGGAAATTGGCCTTGATCGTGCCGGTGATGACATCGACCGAGGGGCGCTGCGTCGCCATGATGATGTGGATGCCGGCGGCGCGCGCCATTTGCGCCAGGCGCTGGATCGCCGCCTCGATGTCCTTGCCGGCGACCAGCATCAGATCGGCCATCTCGTCGACGACGACGACGATCAGCGGCAGTTCGGTTGCATCGAACGGCTGCTCCTCGAAGACCGGCTGCCCGGTTTCCGGGTCGAAGCCGGTCTGCACCCGGCGCACCAGGCTCTCGCCCTTCACCGCGGCCTCGCGCAGCCTGGCGTTGAAGCCCTCGATGTTGCGCACCCCCAGCTTCGACATCTTCTGGTAGCGGCTCTCCATCTCGCGCACCACCCATTTGAGCGCGAGCACCGCCTTTTTCGGCTCGGTCACCACCGGGGCGAGTAGATGCGGGATGCCGTCATAGACCGACAATTCCAGCATCTTCGGGTCGACCATGATGAATTTGCAGCGGTCGGGGGGCATCCGGTAGAGGATCGAGAGGATCATCGTGTTGATGCCGACCGACTTGCCCGAGCCGGTGGTGCCGGCGATCAGCAGATGCGGCATGCGGGCGAGATCGGCGATAACCGGCTCACCGCCGATGTCCTTGCCGAGCGCCAGCGCTAGCCGGCCGGCGTGCTTTTCATAGGCCGGCGAATCGAGCAGCTCGCGCAGATACACGGTCTCTGCCTTGACGTTTGGCAGCTCGATGCCGATCACGGTGCGGCCGGGCACCACCGCGACACGCACCGAAATCGCGCTCATCGAGCGTGCGATGTCGTCGGCCAGCCCGATCACCCGTGAGGCCTTGATGCCGGGCGCCGGCTCCAGCTCATACAACGTGACAACCGGGCCGGGGCGCACCTGTACGATCTCGCCGCGCACGCCGAAATCCTCAAGCACCGCCTCGAGCATCCGGGCGTTCTTGCCGAGCGCGTCTTCGTCCACGGTTTCGGTCCGGGTCCCCGGCGCCTTGGTCAGCAAGCCCAAGGGCGGCAGCAGCGGCTCCTGGTCGGGAGCCAGATCGAGTGTAGGCTGCAATTCCTGCTCGCCGCGCCGGCCCAATCCCTGCGGTTTCGCGCGGGGCATGACCAGGCGAACTAGGCGACCGGTCGCCGGCTGGGTTTCCCGTGCGGCCTGCGGCTGAGGGCTCACCGAGCCGATGGTCGGCCCGCTGCTAGTCGGCCCGAGCCGCGGCTCGCGCCGCTCCGGCAGCGGTGTGACGGTCGAGCGTTGCCGCGGTGGGAAGCCGGGCGGACGCTGCGGTGGCGGTTCGAGACTAGGCTCGTCCTCACCGAGCACGCGCCGCGCCTCGCGCCAGTCGCGAAACAGCCGGCGGCCGAACGACGCGGCGGCGATCGTGCCGCGCCCGGAGACGCGCGCAATCCGGCCGGCATGACGTCCGGCGCCGGTGCCGATGTCGCGCCAGTCTTCCGGCGACAGCCCGATCATCGCCAGCAGCAGCCAGGCGACGGCTGCCGCCGCGGTCATCGCCAGCGGCAGCGCGATGCCGGCAAAGCCGGCGCGCGCGACCGCGTTGATCAACGTCCAGCCGATGGCGCCGCCAGGGCCGGCCGGCAACCGCATCGCCGGATGCAGGATCGAGCACGCCAACGCGCCGAGCACCAGCGCCAGCAGCAGCATCGCCGCGCGGCGCAGGAGCCGGCGAATCGGGCGCTGCAGCATCAGGCGGAATGCCCAGCCGAGCAGCACTGCGGGGATCAGGTAGGCGGCGAGGCCGACGCTCTGTATCAGCAGATCGGCGACGAGCGCGCCGTCGCGGCCGAGAAAATTTGCAGCCGGCGAATCGACCGCGGTATTCAGCGACGGATCGGCCGGGTCGTAGGTCAGCAGCGCCAGCACCAGCAGTGCGCTCGCCAGCGCCAATGCGCTGCCAAGCCCGCTGTAGAGCCGGCGTTCGACGCCGGCCCAAGTCTCGCGCCAGCCGCGGACGCGATGGCCGAAGCCGCGCATCGATAATTGCGCCGATCTGGACATCCCCCATGCCCCCATCTCCCCCTCCCGTCATGGCCAGGCTTGACCCGACCATCCAGATCCCCGGGTCAGGCCCGGGGATGACGAGTGGGAACCTAGCCCCAACCACGTGCTCGGCCCCCCAGCCGAGCCCGCAGGCCCTACTCTTTACAACACGCGTCGAATCCTATCGAAGGCGGCCTCCAGGGTCGCCTCGTCGTGCACGATCGCCAGCCGAATATACCGGCTGCCTGGGTTTACCCTGCCATGCGCCGCGCGCGCGGTATAGCCGCCCGGCAAAACCCGCACCGCCGCCTCGCGCCATAGCCGCAATGTCGCGTCCTCGCCGTCGCCGACGTCGAGCCACAGGAAGAATCCGCCATCCGGCCGGTAGAACCCGTATTGCCCGCCGATCGCCGCCTCGGCGATGTCGAATTTGCGGCGATAGCGAGCGCGGTTCTCCTCGACATGCGCTTCGTCGAGCCACAGCGCCGTCGCCGCTGCCTGGATCGGCAACGGCACCTGGCAGCCACCGTAGTCGCGCAGATGCTTGAAATGTCCGATCAGCTTCGGGTCGCCGGCGACAAAGCCCGAGCGCAGCCCGGCCGCGCTCGACCGCTTCGACAGCGAATGAAAGGCAACCACCCGGTCGAAGCCCTCGCCGAGAGCGGCACAGGCTTCAAGCGCGCCGGACGGCGGCGCGCGGTCGTAGATCTCGGCATAGCACTCGTCGACCGCGAGCACGAAATCGTAGCGCCGCGCTAGCGTGATCGCGTGCTTCAGATAATCGAGGCTGGCGATCGTGCCCTGCGGGTTGGCCGGCGAGCACAGGTAGAACAGCGCGGCGCGTTCGAGCGTCTCGCGCGGGATCGCATCGAGGTCCGGCAGAAAGGCATTCTCGCGCGTCGCGTCGAGAAACACTGCTTCCGCGCCGGCCATTGTCGCGGCGCCGTTGTAGACGAGGTAGTACGGGTTGGGCACGAACACGACTGGCTGCCGGCCGCCCTTGTCGCGCGGCACGACGAGGCTCGAAAACAGGTACAGCCCCTCCTTGGTGCCGGCGAGGGTCAGGATGTGGCGGTCCGGATCGAGCGCGCCTGCCGCCAGCCGATAGCGCCGGGTCAGCCAGTCGACGATGGCCTGGCGCAGCTCCGGCGTCCCCTGCATCGGCGGATATTTGTTCCACTCATGCGCGTGCGCCGCCAGGGTCTCTGTCAGCAATGCTGGCGGCTGGTGCTGCGGCTCGCCGACCGACATCAGGATCGGCGGATCGTTGACCCGCGGCGTCACCGGGTTGAGCAGCGTACGCAGCGCCTCGAACGGGTAATCGGAGAGCGTGTCGAGCTGTGGGTTGAGCGGCACGTGCGAATCCAACCAGCGAAAAAGCGCGTGGACATTACGCGATTGCCGGGCGCCGCGAAAGCGGCGGAGCGTGCGTAAGCCTTTCCCGCGAAGCAAATTTCCCGGGATGCTGCAACAATGTCTTGTGTGCTTGGAGGCGCGCCCTATCGGGCGCTCCTCAGCATGACATATGCTCCTGAGGAGGCTGCGAAGCGGCCGCCTCGACGGACGCACCTCGGGAAATGCTGAACAACGCGATGAGCGTGGAGAAGGCGCAAATCTACGCCGAACTGGGCGAGCAACTCGCGGCGCTGATCGAAGGCGAGCCTGATCTCGTCGCCAACACGGCGAATATGGCGGCGCTGATCTATCACGGCTTGCCAGAGCTCAACTGGGCCGGGTTCTATTTCACCGATGGCGAAAAGGAGCTGGTGCTCGGCCCGTTCCAGGGCAAGCCCGCCTGCGTGCGCATTCCCTGGGGCCAAGGGGTGTGTGGCACGGCCACGGCGCGGCGCGAGCCGATCGTCGTTCCCGATGTGCACGAATTTTCGGGCCACATCGCCTGTGACCCGGATTCGCGCTCGGAGCTGGTCGTGCCGCTGCTTAAGGGCGACCGCGTGCTGGGCGTACTCGACCTCGACAGCCCGGTCCACGATCGTTTCGACGATGCCGACCGCATCGGTTGCGAGCGCCTCGTTACGATCCTGCTAGAGCATCACCGAGACTGGCGCGAAGGTTCGGGTCCCGGCGATGCGCGCAACCCGGCGACTGCGAGCGGGTAGGCGTCTTCCGATACCAAGGACAAGCCGGGCGCTGGATCGTTTTCGCCGCGCGGCCGCGGCCGGATCATTCAGGTTTGCAATGCCCGCAGCCCTGCGGCAGGCTCCCGCCTACGGTTTTGCAGGAGGACGGAAATGGGCTCGATGATCGATTTCGCGCGACCGGACGGCGGCAAGACCAAGGGCTATCTCGCGACCGCTGGGCAGGGTCGCCCCGGCATCGTGGTGATCCAGGAATGGTGGGGGCTCAACGACCAGATCTGCGGGGTTGCCGACCGCTTTGCCCGCGCCGGCTACAACGCGCTCGCCCCGGATCTCTACAAGGGCCGTCTTACCGCCAAGCCGGACGAGGCCAACCATTTGATGGGCGAGCTCGATTTCGCCGACGCGACGCACCAGGATTTGCGCGGGTCGGCGCAGCATCTGAAGGGGATCAGCAGCACGGTCGTGGTGATGGGCTTTTGCATGGGCGGCGCGCTGGCGATTGCCGCCGCTGTTCACGTCCCCGAAGTCGCCGCGGCAGTGCCGTTCTACGGCATCCCGCCGAAGGAGTTCGCCGATCCAGCCAACATCCGCATCCCACTGCAGGGTCACTTCGCCAACAAGGACGATTGGTGCACCCCCGCTGCGGTCGACGAACTCGATGCCGCGCTCGCCAAGGCCGGCACGCCCTACGAAATCCACCGCTATGAGGCGGCGCATGCCTTCGCCAATGAGCGCAGCGCGGCCTACGATCTGGCCTCTGCCGAGGAGGCGTGGAACCGCATGCTCGCGTTCCTGCAGAGGACGCTGTGAACCGCGGCGCTGTATCGATGATGGCTTTGCAGCCTCAGGCGAAGAAGTCGTGCAGCGCCCGGTAGGTGTCGTCGGGCGCCTCCTCCGGTAGGAAATGGCCGCTGTTGATCGCGCGGCCGGTGACGTTCTCGGCGTGCTCGCGCCACACCGCCAACATGTCGTAGCCGCTGCCCTGACCGCTGCGCTCACCCCACAGCACAAGGAGCGGCATGGCGATCTTGCGGCGGCGGTCGGCGCGGTCGTGATCGAGATCTATCGAGGCGCCGGCACGGTACTCGTCGCAGGTCGCGCGGATCGTCTCGGGATTGCTGAAGCAGCGCAGGTATTCGGCAAAGGCCTTCGGCTCCAATGCCTTCGGGTTGCGGTGCAATCCGAGCATCTGGCGCAGAAAGAATTCGCACTCGGCGCCGATCAGCCGCTCCGGAAAGGGGTGCGGCTGGATCAGGAAGAACCAGTGGAAGCTGCCGGTCGCGGCCTGCTGGTCGATCGTCTCGAAGCGGTAGAGGGTCGGCACGATATCGAGCAGCGCCACGCGCTCGATGCGATCGGCGTGGTCCCGCACCAGCCGGTGCGTGACCCGCGCGCCGCGGTCGTGGCCGGCGACACGGAAACGCTCGAACCCGAGCGCCGTCATCGTCTCGACCTGGTCCCGCGCCAGCGCGCGCTTCGAATAGGCGGCGAAGTCGGTCCCGGCCGGCGGCTTCGCGCTGTCGCCATAGCCGCGCAAATCTGGGATGACGACGGTAAATTCCTCGGCGAGGCGCGGCGCGATCTTGCGCCACATGACATGCGTCTCCGGGTAACCGTGCAACAGCAGGAGCGGCGGCCCGCTGCCGCCGGTCACCAGGTTGATCTCGGCGCCCGAAGTCTTGATCCGCCGCTCTTCGAAGCCGGGGAAGAACTCGGCCATCCGTATCTCCTGCTGCAAAGAGGCAAAAATGGGCTGTCCTTGCGAGGAGCGTGTGAGCGCGACGAAGCAACCTCGTCGGGCATGGGCACAAATAGCCCGAGATTGCTTCGCTTCGCTCGCAATGACAGTGTTGGGTCAGCCTCAGCCGGCCGTCTCGGGCGGGCCCTTCAGCTCGACGGTGTTGCCGTCCGGATCGGTGACGTAGATCGACGAGCCGTAACCCTCCGCGCCATAGCGCCGCCGTACTTCGCCGGGATCGATGCCGTGGCGGTGCAGATGTGCGCTGATTGCCGCCACATCCATCTCGGCGATGCGCACCGCGAAATGGTCCATGTTGCGGCCCTCGTCCTCGTCCTCGGTGCGCGGCACGAGGTCGATCATGGAGGCTCCGGCGCGCAGCTGCACGAGCCCGATCGCCTCGAGCCGGCGCTCGACGTGAAGGCCCAGCACTTGTTCGTAAAACGTGATCGCGCGGTCCATGTCGGCGACGCGCAGCACGACGTGGTCGAGCCCGGCAACGCGCACCGGCGAGGCGGCTGGCGCGGTACGCTCGGCAAGTTTCGCATCGTCCGGCATGGCGCGCTCCTTAATCCGGTGTCGTGTCAGCCGATACTAGCGCGTCCCGCGCCACCCGTCACTGCGAGCTAGGCGCGCGCCGCCGCGATCCCCGATCCTCGCGCGCTGCGCGCCGCTCGTCGGCGGTCAGTACGCCGTCATGGTTGAGGTCCATCCGGTCGAAACGCCGCTCCGCAGCCCGGCGCGCCCGCTCGATGTATTCGTCTTTGGTAATGTCTCCACCCCGCGTCGAGCGGGCCGCCGGCGCGGCCGATGGAGCGGGTGCGGCGGTCTGCGCGCTCGCCACGGCAGGACAAAGTAGGGCAAGAAGGCCAGCGACGATGATCGCGCGCATGTTCGACACCTCCGTCGGTTCGAGACGCATACCAGAATGAGCAGCGTACCGAACCCAGGATTGCGGAGCAATGCCTGCTGTTCGCCTGCCGCGTCCCTGTTGCACTGGTAAGCCGCCCCCGGCCGGCGCTACAGTCCCGGCCGCGTTCGGCATTCCTCTGACGGAGCGAGGACAGATGCAGCCCACCCGCATCGGCAATTTCGAGATCAGTTGCATCGCCGACTACGAGGGGCCGTTTTTCGCCCCGGGCGAGTTCTTTCCCGATTTCGACCCGGCGGTGGTGGAGGAACATGCGGCGTTGCTGGGGCCGCGGCTGATCGAGCCGGGAACCGGCAAGCTGATTTTCAGCTTTCACAGTTTCGTCGTCAAAACCGACCGGCACACGATCCTGATCGATGCCTGCATCGGCAATGACAAGGAGCGTCCCGCCCGCCCGCAATTCCACCGCATCAAAACCTCGTTCATCGACGATCTGGCTCGTGTCGGCGTCAAGCCGGAAGACATCGATTTTGTCATGTGTACGCACCTGCACTGGGACCATGTCGGCTGGAATACGCGGCTCGAGGACGGGAAGTGGGTGCCGACCTTCCCGAAGGCGCGCTACGTGATGGCGAAGCGCGAATACGACCATTGGCAGGGAGTCCACAAGAGCGGCGTCGACACGCCGCATGCGCGCGCCTTTGGCGACAGCATCCTGCCGGTGGTCAAGACTGGGCAGGCTTTGCTTGTCGGCGACGACTATGCGCTCGACGACGGGCTGTGGTTCGAGGCTTATCCCGGCCATACCCCGGGCAATGTCGTAATCCACGCCAAATCGGGCGCCGATCGCGGCGTGTTCATCGGCGACGTTCTGCACCACCCGCTGCAATGTCTGAAGCCGGAATGGTCGACCATGGCCTGCACCGACCCCGCCGGGTCGCGCGTCAGCCGCACCCGGCTGGTCCAGGAACATGCGGATGATGGCAACCTGATTCTGCCGGCGCATTTCCCGGCGCCGACCGCCGGCTGGATCCGCCGCCACGGCGCCGCCTACCGCTTCGACTTCCAGGAGTGACTTGCACCAAGTCTCCCGTGGTTGCGCTCTAACAAAACCCCGAATCCGTCATTCCGGGGCGCCGCGCGGCGGCGAGCCCGGAATCCAAGAACACACGCCTCTGGAATATGGCTTCCGGGCTCGCAGACTTTGGCTGCGCCCCGGAATGACCACCTGTACAGATTGCACCTGCAAGCAACCTAGGTTTCCTGCAGGGCGCGCAGCTTGTCGGCCAGTTCGGCGCGGCGATAGGGCTTGCCGAGGAAGCCGAATTCGCCGTGGTCGGCGGCGAGGACAGAGGCCGGATAGCCCGAGGCCAGCAGCACCCGCACCTTCGGACGCAGCCGCCGCGCCTCGCGGGCCAGCTCGACCCCGTTCATGCCGCGCGGCATGACGATGTCGGTGAACAAGACGTCGATCTCCGCG